>JAWLDI010000169.1:0-5083 GCA_041686715.1 Pelovirga sp. | reverse complement strand
GGAAATTGAAGAAAAAGGATCTGCGCAGGTCGAGATTGCCGGTCGCAGCTTCACTATCGGTAAGGAGTTCGTCGCTGACCTGGCGACACATAAGTCCGAAGAAAGGATAAAAGAACTGGGGCGACCTCTGCTGGTCCTGCATTCCCCTCGTGACCCGGTGGTTGATATCGACAATGCTCGCCGGATTTACCAGGCAGCCAGGCATCCGAAATCTTTTATCAGCCTTGATAATGCTGACCATCTGCTGTCGAAGCAGGCAGACGCTCTTTATGTTGGTGATATGATTGCCACCTGGGCCAGCCGCTATCTGACAGGGCCCCCCAGGTAAAGCGTTTTTATAGAGGAACAATCAACCGGCAGATTGCTGCCGGCTATCTACGTTCAGCAAGTCGCGGACACGGGTTACAATATGGTCCGCATTCAGTCCGAGACTTTCATAAAGTTGTGCCTGTGATCCTTGTTCTATAAACGTATCCGGAATGCCGAGCCGCACGACCGGCAGTTGCAATCCGACATCGCTGAAAAGCTCCAGTACGGCAGCTCCAAAGCCCCCCTGAAGAACGTTTTCCTCCACCGTTACGACAAAGGGAGCAGATTCTGCCAGTGACAGAATCTGCTCCTGATCCAGCGGCTTGATAAAGCGCGCATCAAGCACACTCAGCTCAAATCCTTCCCCGGCCAGTTCGTCTGCGGCTGTCAGTGCCTGATGTACCATGCTGCCAACGGCAATGATCAGCCCATCGCTTCCTTTACGTAACAGTTCCGCCTCGCCGACGGGAACCGTCTCGATCTTTTCAGGAAGGGCAACCCCCGTGCCTGTGCCGCGCGGATAACGATAAGTAAAGGGTCCATCAACGGTCAGTGCCGTTTTCATCAACCGTTGCAGCTCATGTTCGTCACGCGGGGCCGCCAGGATCATATTGGGAATAGAACGGAGAAAAGAGAGATCAAAAGCGCCGTGATGAGTCGGTCCGTCGGCGCCGACGAGCCCGGCACGATCAAGAGCAAATATCACCGGAAGATTCTGCAGACAGACATCATGCAGCACCTGATCATACGCCCTTTGCATAAAGGTAGAATAAATCGTGACGATCGGCCGCATGCCCCGGGTTGCCAGACCCGCAGCAAAAGTGACCGCGTGCTGCTCGGCAATACCGACATCATAAAAACGGTCAGGATACTTTTCTGCAAACGGTTTCAGGCCGGTTCCTTCAGCCATCGCTGCGGTAATGGCGATAATGCGCTCGTCGTCGCGGGCTAGATCAATCAGGGTCTGGCCAAATACAGCGGTATAAGAAGGAGGTGCAGCAGAAGCAGCGGGGGTTGTTTCTCCGGTAGTCGCATCAAAGGGGCCTATGCCATGGAATTTGGGCGGGTTTTTTTCCGCCGGATCGTAACCACGGCCTTTTTTCGTAAGAACGTGTAGCAGAACCGGGCCCTTTATCTGTGCAACGTTGTGCAGTGTTTCCGACATTTCATCAATATTATGGCCGTCGATAGGGCCAAAATAATCAAATCCGAATCCTTCAAACAACATGCCCGGGGTCATGAAACTTTTAAGCGATTCCTCGGCTCGTCTGGCAATGCCGACCAGATCACGCCCGATGCCGGGAATGTGACTTAGCAGATATTCGGTATCCTTCTTGAAGCGGATAAAGGTATCTGAGGTCATCTTCCGACTCATGAACGATGAAAGGGCCCCGACATTGCGCGAAATTGACATCTCATTATCGTTAAGCACCACAACCAGCTTCTGTTTGAGATGCCCGGCATGATTGAGGGCTTCGAATGCCATGCCGGCGGTCAAGGATCCGTCTCCGATAACGGCAACGATACGATCGTCAGACCCAAGAATATCGCCGGCCGCAGCCATTCCCAGCGCTGCGGAAATGGAGGTGCTGGAGTGGCCGACATCAAAGATATCGTGAGCGCTTTCCTGCCGCTTGGGAAAACCGCTTAAACCTTGCCACTGTCGCAAGGTTGAAAACTCCTGCTGGCGTCCGGTCAAGAGCTTGTGAGCATAAGCCTGGTGTCCGACATCCCAGATGATCCGATCATCGGGTGATTTGAACACGCGATGCAGAGCAATCGTCAGCTCGACCACACCAAGAGAGCTGGCAAGATGACCACCGTTCGCGGCCACGACTGCTACAATTCGTTCTCGCAATTCCCGGGCAACCTGGGGCAGCAACTTCTTGTCGAGGGTGCGTAATTGTTCCGGGGATTGTATCTGGGATAATAGGGTATCCATTTGTTCTCCTCTTAAAGCCGGGACTGCCGCAAACAACCTTCTGTCGGTTCAGTGCGAACGCTCGACGATATAACGGGCTATCGCCCGCAATGGCTGTGCCTGCCTGCCAAAATCATCCAACGCCCCGATAGCGATAGTATTCAATTCAGCCGCCCGCTTACGGGCTTCAGACATCCCGAGTAACGCCGGATAGGTCGCTTTGCCGCGCTGCTGATCACTGCCGATCCGTTTCCCGAGCTCAGAAGGCACGGCAACAATGTCAAGAATATCATCAGCAATTTGAAAAGCCAGTCCCGCAGCCGTCGCATAGCGCTGGAGCAGGTCACGCTGCGATGGTGTGGCGCCACCAATAATGGCCCCCATTGCGACTGCCGCCTTTATCAGCGCTCCGGTTTTATGTGTATGAATATATTCGAGGGTCGGCAGATCAACAGATGTCCCCTCCACGTCCATATCAATCGTCTGTCCACCAACCATTCCCCGTGTCCCGGCATGGGTCGCCAGAATACCGAGGACTTCAAGACGCGCGGCAGTCGGCACATCCGCCATAACATCGGACCGACTCAGAAGGATAAAAGCTTCCGTCAACAGACCGTCACCGGCCAGTATGGCTGTCGCCTCGCCGAAAACCTTGTGGTTTGTCGGTCGACCACGACGCATGTCGTCATTATCCATTGCCGGCAGATCATCATGTATCAATGAATAGGCATGGACCATCTCTATGGCACAGGCAGCTGGTATGGCAACCTCCCTGTCGCCGCCGACCGCTTCACAGGCGGCCAGCAGCAGTATCGGACGGAGCCGTTTGCCGCCACCGAGCACGGAATAACGCATCGCCTCATGTAACCGGACCGGCCGCGTTGCCGAACCAGGCAGATAACGATCAAGAGCGTCCTCTATCACCGTCACCTGCCGGTCGAGGTAGGGTTGCAACTGCCAGCTGTCATTGTCCATTAAACGGCTCCCGCTGTTCACTACTGTCGGCCTGCTTGCTTAACTGTTCTACTTTTAATTCTACCGCACGCAATGATTCACGGCAGAAATCAGCATCCTTGACGCCGGCACTGAACACGGCAAGAGCTTTTTCGAGAGACAGTTCCCCCGACTCCAGCTGTTCAACCGCTTCTTCCAAACGGCGCAGCGCCGTTTCAAAATCATTTATTTCAGGCATAATTACTACCCCGTAATATAACTATCGGTTTCAACCCGGTTGCGCCAGGCGACTCCCTGGTTTGCTGGAGCCGGGCAGATCACCAGATATTCTGATATTGTTACTGCTGCACCGGTTCGGTATCATGATAAAGGACCATCCCTACCCAACTGTCTGATTATCAACAGCCCGTCCGTCCGGCGTCAACCCTTGTGGTGAGAATCTTTTGCTCCCGTGGTGTTCTCCATCACTTTGACACGGAGCTGTCCGCGGGCCAGGGTCACCTGAAGATCATCGTTCCGGTCAACCTCAGTGTTTGAAATAACAACCCGTTCGCCACGTTGAACGATGGCATAGCCGCGCTCAAGAACCGCCGTCGGGGAAAGAGTCAGCAAACGGCTGTGGAACAGCTGCAGCTGATTTGAGCGTTTCTCGCACTGACGACGCATCTCCCGGCAAAGACGATCAAACAACCGATCAAGCTCCTGGCGTTGCTGTTTCAACCTGTCCCCAGGTGACTTCAGTCGTTTTTCCAGTCCATTCAGACGACTTTCCAGCAGGCTGGTTTGCCAGTGCATCTGCCGTCCCAACCGTAACACCAGGTGATCAAGATGACGTTCCAGCTCAAGACGACTTTTAACCACCAGTTCGGCAGCAGCACTGGGTGTAGGAGCGCGCAGGTCAGCAACGAGATCAGCGATGGTCACATCGGTTTCATGCCCGACAGCCGAAATCACAGGGATCACCGAAGCGGCAATGGCACGGGCGACAATTTCTTCATTGAAAGCCCAAAGGTCCTCCCTTGAGCCGCCGCCCCGGCCAACGATGATCACATCGACTCCAGCTTGCCGATTCAGATCGGCAAGCCCTGCAGCGATTTCCGCTGCGGCTCCAGTCCCCTGAACCCGTACCGACCGCAACAGCAGCGTAACACCAACAGCGCGCCTTGCAAGAATCTGGCAAATATCCTGAAAGGCAGCGCCGCTGCCCGACGTAACAACACCGATAGTCTGAGGAAATGCCGGTAACGGTTTTTTTCTTTCACCGGCAAACAGGCCTTC
Source organism: Pelovirga sp. (assembly GCA_041686715.1). GTDB lineage: Bacteria > Desulfobacterota > Desulfuromonadia > Desulfuromonadales > Geopsychrobacteraceae > Pelovirga. Next base: position 621 of record JAWLDI010000169.1, on the reverse strand, counting down.
ACGCTCAAGGCGCAAGCGGACTTCCTCAAAGGCCTGCTGCAGGCCGCCCACTCCCTCGGGGTCCATCTTTTCAACAATGAGCTGCAGATCGCCGCGCTGCGGGTAAATAGACACCCGGCCACGGCAGATCACTTCCCCGCCTTCCTGCGGATCAAACGTCAAAGCACGCGCCTGGCCACGAAACATGGCACAACGTATCTGGGCAGATTGATCCTTGAGGGTAAAATACAGATGCCCGGAAGCCGGGCGTGATAAATTACTCAGTTCACCCTGCACCAGAACCTCGACAAAGTTTTCCTCCACCAGCTCCTGCAGGGCATGTACCAGCTCAGTTACTTTGATCAGTTCATGCTGTTGGTGGTCAAGGGTCACCGGGATGGCTCCATGCAAAGCAAGGCAGAAGAATTAGTCAATATAGCGCCGCACCAGCATCGATGCGGGGACAAATTCAACCGGCTGTGATTCCAGCCAGTCTTTTTCCAGTCGAATAGCCTCAAAGGTTTCCGGATAGGGATGCCCAATGGCGATGACTTCACGTCTGCCCTCGGCCAGCCGGATCATCTTACGCAGCTGTTGGCGTATGTAGGAAACGTCTTCCTGGTTATCAAGAAAAATATGGCG
>JAWLDI010000168.1:0-5085 GCA_041686715.1 Pelovirga sp. | reverse complement strand
GACCAGGCTCCAGTCGTCATTAAAGGTAATAACCCCGGCATTATCTTTGAAAACTGACAGACAGAAATCCTTGTCCGCCAGATTTTTCCGCACTTCACAGGTGGCGCCGACGATAAAGGTTTTAAACAGGGAATCGATCTGCTGCAGCCCCTGCTCATCTTCGTAGGATACCATGGCCGCAAAAATCTTGTGTTTGCAGTGTTCACTCCAGGTCTGGGCCAGAGCTTCCAGTTCAACATCCGTCACCTGGGCACCAAGGCCGCAGGATTGACGCTGCTCGATCACTTGTGGATCAGTAAAGTGATCACGAATTGTGTGCATCTCCTCAAGGGTTAAGGCAAGCATGCCCTCGCGACTGATTTGCAGTAATTGGTCGTCGGTAACATTCAGATCTATCCGGCGAACATCAGCGGTTGTCTGTCCGCTGACACGAGGGATGGTTGACGCATCGACCGGTGGCTCTTTTTCGCCTCCGGCAACAATGGTCCAACGTTGTATCAGACCGTTCGCCAACTGCCGGGAAGCTATTTTCTCAGCGAGATCCCTGTCGTGAAGACCTTTAAACAGATATTGAGTCGAGGTATAAACCCCCTCTTCGGCAGTAAAGGTGCGATCAACTAGGTACTGGATCGCCTCCCTGGCGGTCCGCCCGGTGTTGTCGGTAACGCCGGGTCGAAACCCGACCTCAATAAGCATATCAAAATCACTGGTCAGGGGCTGATTGATGGTGACGTGCTGGATCACCGGATCACTGAAAGGGCCGCGGGCCGCACGCTCAACATCGTCATCGGAAAGGTCAGCATCAATGGTATAAACGTCATGGGTCCGCACCGACCCCAGGGCAATACCCAGGTGTTCAGAAATATCTTTGCGAACACGCTCGCCCCGAGCATCAACAATTCCGTCTTTGGGGCCGACGACTATTTTCCAGATCATTCCATTATCTCCATCTGTTAAGCAAGCGGTATGGCATTGTCTACGCTCATCATGGTAAAGCCATAGCACCCGTAGCGCTGTCATCATAACAGCTAGTGGGGCGGCCCTGACAGCCGATTGCAACCTGCGTCTGATAGCCCCTGCTGTGGATAAGCTGATGAAACAGCTCCGCAACCAGTCGGGCGGAATTATTTTCTTCACTCAAATGGGCCAGAAAAAGAGCTTCAAGCCCTTCCCATCCTGTTTCTTCGAACAAACGGCCGGCCTGCTCATTGGATAAATGGCCATGGCGACTGCGGATGCGCTGTTTCAGTGTCCAGGGGTAATCGCCCTCTAGAAGCATCTGTTCATCATGATTGGATTCCAGAATCAGCACACGACACTGCTGCAGGCAGTCGGCTATCAAGCGCGTTGATGTGCCAAGGTCCGTTGCAAAGCCGATCTTGCCTTCATGGGAATCGATGGTAAAGCCGACCGGATTGACCGCATCGTGGGTTGTCGAGAATGATGATATGAGCAGATTACGAACAATAAAACTGTCACCGGCATCAAACTCAAACAGGTTCTGAACTTTACCCAGACGCGGCAGTGCCGAACATGTTCTGCTGTCTATGTAGACAGGCAGCTGGTAGCGCCTGGCCAGGGGGCCGATACCTCCAGTATGATCATGGTGCTCATGGGTCACCAGAATGGCGTCAAGATCATCACAGCTCAAGCCCACTCGTGCCAGACGGCGCTCCGTCTCTTTGCCGGACAGACCGGCATCAATCAGAAGTCGACTCTTATCCACCTCGATGAGAGTGCTGTTACCACGACTCCCGCTGGCCAACAAACAGACACGCACGGTATCATCAATCCTTTCATTGTCATGCAGGCGTTGTCCTTATACCGAAAACACAAGGTTGCCGCAACAATAAAACCAGCGGCACCTTTTTGTTCACTTGTCCGGAAATTGATAGGCAAAACGGACTTTTTTATGTATGTTTATGGTTGCTGAAAGGTCTGTAAATATAACCATTGGCAGGACACTGGAAATCGATTTACGATTTTCATCTGTCAAACCAACAAACTTGCCACAAGGAGAAAATGAATGTCTGTAAAAGTCGCAATTAATGGGTTTGGACGTATTGGCCGAAACGTGCTGCGGATTGTTGCACAATCGAACAGCATGGATGTTGTCGCCATTAATGACTTGACCGATGCCGCCACCCTGGCACATCTGTTCAAATATGACTCTGTTCATGGCACCTTTGCCGGCGAGGTCAGCACCGATGGTTCCAACCTGATGGTAAATGGTAAAAAAGTTCAGATTCTCTCCCAGCGCGACCCGGCACAATTGCCCTGGAAAGAGCTTGGAGTTGACATTGTCATTGAATCTACCGGCATCTTCAGTGACCGTGACAAGGCTGCCATGCACCTGACCGCCGGTGCAAAGAAAGTGGTTGTCACCGCGCCCGGCAAGGAGGCTGATGTCACCATCTGCATGGGCATCAACGAAACAGACTACCAGAGCTCCCATGACGTTATCTCCAATGCTTCCTGTACTACCAACTGCCTTGCGCCTGTTGCCAAGGTCCTGCTGGAAAACTTCGGTATCGTGCGTGGCATGATGACCACCATTCACGCCTACACCAATGACCAGAACATCCTCGATCTGCCGCATAAAGATCTGCGCCGCGCCCGAGCAGCAGCCATGTCAATGATTCCAACCACTACCGGTGCCGCCCGGGCAACCGCCCTGGTGCTGCCGGCACTCAAAGGCAAGCTTGACGGGATGGCCATTCGCGTTCCGACTCCCAATGTTTCTCTGGTTGATCTGGTGGTCGAAACCGAAAAGGAAACCTCTATTGATGAGGTCAACCGGGTCATGAAGCAGGCTTCTGAGAATGAACTCAACGGCATTCTCGATTACTGCGAATTGCCCCTGGTCTCTCGCGACTTTAATGGATCTTCCGCTTCTTCGACCCTGGACGCTCTTAATACCAATGTAATCGACGGCAAGATGGTCAAGGTACTCACCTGGTACGACAACGAATGGGGTTATTCCCACCGTGTGGTTGACCTGGTTAACTATGTTGCTAAAAAGCAGTAAATTCGTGGTGATGAAAAAGATCCGGACCCTGCGACTGCGCACAGAATGACACGACTATCCATTACTGGACCTTACTGTCATTCTGCACGGAACAAAGTGCAGTCGCAGAATCTATTTTCAGTTTTCCGCCTGTCTGCTTTGCTGCAGTCAAATAAATAACCAAACAGGGAACCAGCCATGTTCAACAAACAAACCATCGAAGATATTGACGTCACCGACAAGCGGGTATTCTGTCGTGTTGACTTCAATGTGCCCATCGACAAGCAGGGGGCCATTACCGACGATACGCGTATTCAGGCTGCCCTGCCTACCATCAGTTACCTGCTTGACAAAGGCGCTAAAGTGATTCTGGCCTCACATCTGGGGCGACCTAAAGGCTCACCCGATCCGGCCTACAGTCTGGCCCCGGTAGCCACCTGTTTAGGCTCGCTGCTTGGCCGGCAGGTGCTGATGGCCCCTGACAGCGTCGGCACCGACACGACTGCCATGGCTGACCAGCTCGAATCCGGTCAGGTCATGCTGCTGGAAAACGTGCGTTTTCATGCCGGAGAAACCGATAACGATCCCGACTTTGCAGCCAAGCTGGCGGCCCTGGCCGATATCTATGTCAATGATGCTTTCGGTACCGCCCATCGTGCCCACGCTTCCACGGAAGGTGTCGCACGAATTCTCAAACCGGCAGTGGCCGGCTTTCTTATGCAGAAAGAACTGCGCTATTTAGGGGGCGCCCTTGATAACCCGCAACGCCCCTTTGTTGCCATCCTTGGGGGAGCCAAGGTCAGTGACAAAATTACTGTCATCGAAAAACTGCTGGAAAAGGTCAATGCTATACTTATCGGCGGCGGCATGGCCTATACCTTTCTCAGGGCGAAAGGGGTTGAAGTCGGGTCATCACTGGTTGAACAGGACCGTCTGCCCATGGCCCGTGATCTTCTGGCCAAAGCCGAGCAGAAAAATGTCAGTATATTCCTGCCGGAAGATCACCTGGCAGCAGAAACCTTCGCTGCCGACAGCCCCTTTACCGTGGTCAGCAACGAACAATTTCCTGCCGACAGCATGGGGTTGGATATCGGGCCGCAAACCATTGCCACCTATCAGCAGCAGATTAAGGCAGCTAAAACCGTCCTCTGGAACGGACCGATGGGGGTTTTTGAATTTACGGCTTTTGCCAAGGGCACCTTCGCCGTCGCTGAAGCCCTGGCAGACAGTGACTGCCTGTCGATCATTGGCGGTGGAGATTCCGTCGCTGCGGTCAACAAAGCCGGACTGCAGGAGAAGATGACCCACATATCCACCGGCGGTGGAGCTTCACTGGAATTCCTTGAAGGCAAAACACTGCCGGGGATTGTTGCCCTGTCTAACAAAGACCTGGATCAGTAACATCGTCAGGAACAGCCGATTAGACCGGGTGACGTTTAAGGTAATTTTGATTAAGGAGAGATACCATGCGTAAAGCAATGATCGCCGGCAACTGGAAACTTCATAAAACCCTTGAAGAGTCTTGCCGCCTGGCTGCAGACCTGGCCCACCAACTGGCAACCATCGATGATCGTGATGTTGTCATTGCGCCGGTCTTTACGTCCCTGGCCAGCGTATCCGGTAAAATTGCCGATTCACCCATCCAGTTGGCGGCTCAGAACTGCTATCCCACGGAAACCGGAGCCTTTACCGGCGAAGTATCTCCAGCGTTGCTCAGGGATGTCGGCTGTACCTATGTTATCTGTGGTCATTCTGAGCGCCGCCAGCTCCTCGGTGAAACCGATCAGTTTATTAATCAGAAAGTCTGTACAACCATCGAGGCGGGTCTTGGCGCCATCCTCTGCGTGGGCGAAACCCTGCAGGAGCGTGAATCCAATCAGATGCTCGATGTGATAACACGTCAGATACAAGCCGGGTTGGCAGCAGTCACAGCAGAACAGATGGCAGCTGTTGTGATCGCCTATGAACCAGTCTGGGCTATTGGTACCGGCGTCACCGCCGGCAACGATCAGGCACAGGAGGCCCACGCATTTATCCGCGGACTGGTACAGGGGTTGTACAATCAGAAAGTGGCCGAC
>JAWLDI010000167.1:0-5107 GCA_041686715.1 Pelovirga sp. | reverse complement strand
GTGCGACGTCTACCTTTTGCTTCACGGGAGCACCCCTATGATTCCGTTAAAAAGCCGGGACTGTTCGCAGTTTTTCCTTCAAGCGGGCCGGTGGCGTTCGGCAGGGTGAACTTGAAGCAGCAGCCCTGTCCATTGCCTGCTGATTCGACCCAGATCTTTCCCCCATGTTTTTCGATCACACGTTTAACCAGGGCCAGACCGAGCCCGCTGCCCTGGCTGTGGCGGTCTAGTTTTTCAAAGAGACGGAAGATTTTCTGGTGATATTCAGCAGCGATGCCCGGTCCGTTGTCACAGACATAAAATATGGTGTCAGCTGCGCATTCAAAGCCGATATTGATGTGGATAGTGTCCTGTCCGACAGCGTATTTCATGGCGTTGTCAATCAGGTTCTGCCACACTTCGAGCAATTGTGATGGATCGGCATAAAGCTGGAGATCACTAACAGGCAGGCTGATCTGCGCGCCAGATTCCTGAATCTGACCTTGAAGCATCTTCAGTGTGTGCTCCAGCAAGGCGTGCAGGGAGAGGGTTTCAGGTTGATCAGCAACCCATCCCAGTCGTGACAGACTTAACAAATCGTCCAGCAGGATGCCCATGCGCTCGGCGGCTGTATGCATGTGCTGCATGTCTTCACTGATCTTTGCCGTATCACCGCTGTGCATGTCCTGTTCGAGAAATCCGAGAAAGGTGTTGATGGTGACCAATGGGCTTTTAAGGTCGTGTGATACGGTATAATTAAAGCGTTCAAGCTCTGCGGTACGCTGCTCGAGTTCTTTAGTGCGGTTTGACAGGGCGAGCTCCATCTGTTTGCGTTCGGTAATGACCTCGGTATAGAGAATGATGCCGCCGATGGTGCCGTCGATGTCGTACCAGGGGCGACAATGCCAGCGAGTGTAGTCGATTTGACCATCTTCACGCGCGAAGGCATCTTCCTGGCTGCCAAGAACTTCACCGCCGAGAGCCCGCTGATGGACGTTGCGCCACGTTTCCGGGATATCGGGAAACACTTCGTAGTGATGTTTGCCGATAATTTCTTTTCTGGTGACTCTGTAATCCTGTAAAAAACGATCACTTACAAAGAGAAAATAGAGATTGCGGTCAAGTACGGCAATCGCGTTTGGATCATGGTGTATGATGTATTGCATCAGGTGATGCATGTGACCAAGGCGTTCATTGTTCAGCCTGGCTTCTTGTTCTTTTTTTTTGCTTTCAGTTATATCCTGAATAATACCGACTCCGTGCCATTCTCCCTTGATAGCCACGCGGGACAGAGAAAGCTCGATAGATATCAGTTGACCCTTTTTGTGTCGCGCCTGCAGCTCAATGGTTTTACCAATGGCCTGACCGGTTCCGCTTCGACGGAATTCATCAATATTGCGGTGAAAAGCTGCAAGATGATGCTCAGGAGCCAGCAGCTTATGCAGATCCTGACCGATAAGTTCCTGCGGCTCATAGCCAAACACCCGGAAACAGGCAGGGTTGCTGTAGGTTACCAGTCCCCGTGAGTTGATCATGATGATCGGGTTGCGGGCCGCGGCAGTAATGGCTTGAAGTTGCGCCCTGGCATCGCGGGAATCTTCTTCCGCCAATATTCGCTGGGTTCGGTCGATGACATTGCAGGCAAGGTGAGGCTTGCCGGGGAGCGGGCGCCCCTGGATCTCTACCAGCAGCGTCTGTTGGCCGGTTGTTGTCAGGGCAAGGTCGAGAACTTTATCTTCCGGCTGGCGGTAAAAAGAAGGTAAACGCTGGCGCAAAACGTCAGCAGATTCCGGGCTGCAATATTCAGCAAGATACTGCAGGAGCAGACGGTCCGGCGGATAGCCGAGCATAGCAGCAAAGGACTCATTTACATCATGTATCTGCCCTTGACGGTCGATGGTAATATAGCCGACCGGGGATTGGTGATACAGGCAATTAAAGCGATCGAATGAGTGCTGTAACTGCTCCTGGGTGTCACGCAGATGCTGGTTCTGGATTTCCAGTTCGGCCTGGTATATCCGCAACTCTTCCAGGATTTCATCGCGTTCGCCGGTTAAACCGTTGGAACGGCCCAATTCCTGTAGCCGTTTTTCTGCTTTTGCTCGAAGTTGCTGCAGGTGTGGGTCAACCGGGTCCGGCATAATCAGACTTCCTTTGTGTTGTTGGGGAGATGGCTAACCAGTGCCGTAATCGTCTCCCCACTTCGACGTCTATTCGGGCGCCTCATTGTCAAGTCATGAGGAACCTTGCATATGGCCCTTTGCGCTTGGCGGTTCGGTTTAATGCCTGCTGCCAAAGAATCATCTGTTGGTTTGCTTGCTGGTGCTGGTTGTTTTCAGACATCTGTGGTCCCCCCAAGGGTCGCCATATTGCTGACCAGCCCAACCATAGCAGATAATAGACTTTTAAAAAGAATTTTCCAATTCTAACCCAGTACGAGCTTCGGGGCCAGTAATTTTTCGGATTCTGTGTTTTTCACTTGTTGTGCCGGTGGGAACTCCCCGGTTGTGAGGTCTGGAACAGGTGAAATTCAGTGGTTGTGACTGTCTGATAATGTCGGGCGCTGGTACCAGCTGCTCACTGGTTGCCAGTTTGCCAGCCAGGCGGGAATGTCTTTGGCCGGCATGGGTGCGGCAATGGCGGTACCCTGGGCCAGGTCGCAGACCAGATCAAGCAGCATGTTGCCCTGAACCGCGGTTTCAACCCCTTCGGCGATGACGTTACGCCGAAAAGCCGCTGCCAGGGCAATAATCCCCTGTAATAGGGCCTGGTCTTCAGAATTGTCGGCCATGTCATGAATGAAGCTTTGATCAATCTTTAACGTCTGTGCCGGCAGGCGCCGCAAATAGGTGAGGGAAGAATAACCGGTCCCGAAATCGTCCAGGGCGACATCGATGCCCATCTTGCTGCAGGTGTTGATGGTGTCGGCAACTTCAGCCATGTTGGACAGTTCAGCGGTTTCCAGAATTTCAAGGCTTAAGCTGCGGGGCGCTACCTCAGGGTGGGAGGCCAGCAGTCTTTCGAGTCTGGTGACAAAATCGGGCTGCTGGAAATGATTGGACGTAATATTAACACTGACCGGTAAGGCATGTCCCTGCTGTTGCCACCTGGCTATCTGGCGCAGTGCTGTATCGATGACCCATTCCCCCAGGATGACCCCCAGGGGTTCATGTTCAATCGATGACAGAAAAAGTGACGGCAGCAGCAACCCGCGTTGTGGGTGCTGCCAGCGAATCAGGGCTTCAACTCCAACAACCTCGCCTGTACGCATATTGACTTTCGGTTGATAGTAAAGCACGAATTCCTGGTTCTTCAGACCCTGATCGATTTCAGCCAGGTATTCGTGATGATCACTAAGTGCCCGATCCAGACCGGCATCATAGAGATGCCAGCGGTTCTTCCCGGACAGCTTGGCGCGATACATGGATTGATCGGCTCGCCGGAGCAATTGATCCGCAGCCAGGGTGTCTGAGCAGGAAAAAAAAGCGACACCAATACTGCTTGATACCTGCAGGCTTTGCCCTTGAAAGTCAACCGGCTGGGCGGCGGCAGCCAGCAGCCGCTTGATATAAGGGGTGCTGGAATGGGTGTCATCCAGATCATCAAGAATAACAACGAACTCGTCGCCCCCAAAGCGGGCGATGGTATCACTTGCGCGCAGTGACTTTTTCATGGTTGCGGCAATGGTTTTGAGCAGATGATCTCCGGCGGCGTGACCAAAGCTATCGTTAATCGCTTTGAATCCGTCAAGATCAACGTAGGCAACAGCCAGATACTGACCGTGGCGTTTACAATGAGCAATTGCCTGCTGCAAACGGTCATCAAAGAGTTTGCGGTTAGGCAGTCCGGTCAAAGGATCGTAGTGTGCCAACAGCTCAAGCTGTTTCTGGTGTTCTTTAAGAGCACTGATATCGGTGTGGAGAGCCACATAATGGCGGGTTGCGCCGTCACTGTCGCGCACGGCGCTGAGATTCAGCACCACAGGAACAATACTGCCGTCTTTCTTGCGATTGAATATTTCACCACTCCAGTGGCCGTTCTCAATGAGTGAATGCCACATGGCGGCATAAAACCCCGGACCGTGCTCTCCGGATTTTAACAGGCGGGTGTTCCGGCCGATGACTTCTCCGCGTTCGTACCCTGTGATGCGGCAGAAAGCCCGATTGATATCCAGGATTGTCCCTTCGGGGTCAGTAATTACAACCCCTTCTCGGGCGTGGATAAAAACCGTTGCCATTTGTTCAAGGGCGACGTTGGCCTTTTCCAGTTCTACCGTCTTTTCAAGGAGGGCATCTTCGGCTTTTTTCCGTTGGGTGCGGTCGATCATCGTGCAGGTCAGGTGTTCGCTGTTTGGCAGTCTGCGTGCCTGCAGCTCAACCTCCAGCGTTGCACCGGCCGTCTGTTTCAGTGACAGGTTTACTACTTTGTCTTCAGGTTTTTGCAGCACAGCAGGGAGCCGCTGGCGCAGAACCCCGGCACTGTCATTGGTGCAGAACTCTGCCAGAAAGCGCCGCTGAGCTTCTTGTGCAGGGGTTTCCAGCATGACAGCAAAGGATTCATTCAAATCCAGAATGCGTCCATTATTATCAATAGTGACAAAACCGACAGGGGATTTATGGTACAGACAACTGATATGATCAAGGCTTTGCTGCAAACGATGCTGGGCTTCACGCAACTCCAGATTCTGCATTTCAAGTTCGACCTGATAGATGCGTAGCTCGTGTTCAGTACGCTCCTGCTCGGTAACAACAGGGCGCTGCGAGAAGTCACCGACTTTCGATTCTGCTTCTTTTCGGTATCTGCGTGAAGCGTCATTGTCGTACATCATGGCGGCACCTGTGTTGCGAAAACCTGGTTGACTGTGTCTGGTCAAGTTGCACCGAGAGGGGCTAAGTCAATTATTTCAGTCAAGTATATTCAAGCATAATTTCACACCCACAGTCCAGATTCCCCGCTACCTGAGTTGCTCAGCTAACCAGATTGTTCTTTTTATTGAAGAAACATGTCGACGTCAGCCAAAAAAAACCATACTAAACAAATATATAAAATTTTGTCCTAGACAAAAAAGATAGTTCCATATATATTACTAGATAAGTAATCAAAAGGCTTGAGCGGCAGTCGGATTGCG
>JAWLDI010000166.1:0-5127 GCA_041686715.1 Pelovirga sp. | reverse complement strand
CACTGATTTTCGATGTTGCGGTAATCCACTCCCAGGGCCTGGTGGTTCCCTTCAAGGGGATAAATATGGGTCAGCTGGTAACCAACAGCGATACCGAAATTGCGGATATTGCTGCTGCTGCGATGCAGTGCTGCCAGGATTTCCTGGACTTCGCTATCGTTAAGATCATCATGCCGGACCGCCAGGTAGCTGCCAAGGCCACTGCTGATAAACAATAACGAATTCAATTCATGCTCAACCCGCGCACGCAGATCAGCGGTTAAGGCGAGGGTATGGTTGTGCTGCCGCGCCCTGATGTCACGTTCCTGTAAAATAACAAAAGTTTCGCCGACAGAAAAACACACTAAAAATATCAGTAGAGCCAACGGCAGTGCCAGGTGACGATTGGAAGAGAGTTGTTTGAGCCCAGTGCTCATTATCGTGCTTTCGTGAAAAGAATAAGGCTAAAGTAAAGCCGTTTTAGTTTCGGGCAAGGTGATATTTATCTGCTGTTATGGAACGCGTGAATGACCTTTGTCCGGATCATGGTAGCATTGTTACCTAATCAGGGGTGGCACTATCCGCGGGTTCATAGTAAAAATATAAAACATGTTGCTCTGACATGTCACCATCCATTTGAACATTGAGGTAAGAATTACCATATGAGCTGTTGTCCGGCCAACCGGCAGATGACGGGACAAAAGAGGTTGATTAATGAATTACTGGTTGATGAAATCGGAGCCGAGCGCCTTCAGCATTGATGATCTGGCTCGGCGTTCCGATCAGACAGAGCCCTGGGATGGTGTCCGGAATTATCAGGCACGTAACTTTATGCGTAATCAGATGAACATTGGGGACCAGGTGTTTTTTTATCATTCCAATTGCGCAGTTCCCGGAATTGTCGGCATCATGGAGGTGGTAAGCGAGAGCTACCCCGATCCAACCGCATTTGATCCGCACAGCAACTACTTTGATCCGAAAAGTGATCCATCCAATCCACGCTGGTTCCTGGTAGATGTCAAGTACCGCCGCCATACCCGGCGAATCATCCCCCTGACGGAACTTAAACAACATGGCCCCCTCGAAGGTATGCAACTGTTGCGTAAGGGGAACCGACTGTCGATTCTGCCGGTGACCAGGGAGCAATGGGATTATATACTGCAGCTGGAATAATCTGGCCTGGATGTCTCGCCTGCACCGGTGGTGCCAGGGGACTTTGTCCGGTGGTCATTGTCCAGGACTCCAGCCAAGCTCCTTCCTGTCTGACTGCCTTAGCCGGATGCTGATACTGCTGCGTTGCAACAAAGTGAGTTGATCAATGACATTTTCTTACCTTACTCCCGTGCAGCTGGCAACGAGTCTTGTCGATTGGGGAGCTGAGAAAAAGGAGACCTCTGGGGCCAGGCTTGTAGCGTTGGGCTTTTTGGCCGGGGTTTATATCGGCTTTGCCGCCCATCTGGCGACGGTGGTGGCAACCGGGGACTTTGCCTGGGTCGGGCTGCAGAAATTTTTTATTGGCGCCGTGTTCAGTGTCGGTCTGATGCTGGTGGTGATCCCCGGTTCCGAGTTATGGACCGGCAATACCATGATGACGGCGGCGTGGCTTGAAAAACGTCTGGGCTTGAAGGATGTTTTACGTAACTGGTGCTGGGTTTATCTGGGCAATCTGGTCGGTTCAATCTTTCTGGCCTGGATGATTGTCAGCCAGACCGGCCTGATGGACGGAGCCTTTGGCGGAACTGCCTTGCAGATCGCTTCAAACAAGGTATCTGAGGAGTTTGCGACAAACTCTCACACCAGTGCCTATTTTTTTCGCGCTATCGGCTGTAACTGGCTGGTATGCCTGGCGGTGCTCCTGGCAATGGCAGCCAAGGATATTGGCGGGAAAATTCTCGGTATCTTCTTTCCGATCATGGCTTTTGTCGCTGCTGGTTTCGAGCACGTTGTTGCTAATATGTATTTTATCCCGGCGGGCATTTTCGCCAAAGACCTTCCCTCGGCCCGTGAAGCTTCAGGACTGGATGCATTGCTGCTCGATCAACTTAACTGGTGGACCCTGTGGCAGAACAACCTGCTGGTAGTCACTATCGGCAATCTGATCGGTGGTGGATTTTGTGTTGCAGCGGTGTACTGGTGGCTGTATGTAAAAAACACAAATTAAATGGCTGACCCCCTCTCGTCCTTTACTGAAAGTACCAACTCCGATTTTAAGGATTTTTAGAATCCGTGTCCTGCCCATCTTTTTTAGATTGTTAAAGCAGAATTTGCCCAACTGGAATCAGTCGTTGTTCACGAAGCAGAAAACTCACGCCTGCAGAGCTCGCTGATCTGGTTGAGCTCGGTACATATAAAGATTCCGGGGAGATACATACCGTTACGCAGAGCATCGCCACCGGCGATGATTTTTATCTGGTCTGGCAGGTTGTTACGCAGCCAGGCCAGATCAAGCTTTGCCTGGCGGGTGGAGGAGTGGATACTGAAAGACAGGGCAACAGCGTCAGCATGATGAAATGTCATCATCTGCTTAACTTCTACCAGGGGCAGTTCTTCACCGATGATGATGCAATCAAGTCCTTCACAGTGAAACAGTGCCGCTGACAGTAACAGTCCGAGCTTATGACGTTCGCCGCTCAAGGTCAGAAAAACAATTCTTCCCCGGGATCGCTGCCGGGGGGTAAGCTGTTCTTTCATCAGCTCAGCCAGAGTATCCGAGATCAGGTGCTCGCGCGCGATAGAGAGGCTGCCGTCAACCCAACGGTGATCCATGATGGCAATCAGAGGTACGGCGACCTCATGAATAAATTGGCGCAAGCCTTTCTGCGCCAGCCGTTTGCGTAATTCGTTTTCAATTTGGTCAGCGGCAAGGTTGATGAGCAGATGATCGAGGTCAATCTGTGCGACCGGTTTCTGCTGTTGCTGAAGAACCTGCTGACGTTCAGCAGCGCTCATGGCGAAAATCTGCTTGGGACGATAACCAAGATTCTGTAATTTCTTGATGATGCGCAGATGTTCGACCTGCTCATCAGGATAAAGGCGGTGGCCGCGAGAATCACGCTCTGGGCAGGGAAAACCAAAGCGACGCTCCCACACTCGAAGTGTGTCCACGCCGATCCCCAGTTCCCGGCTCAGTTGCTGAATTGTTTTCATTGTTTGTCCTAGACAGGGTTATATATATTTGAATAATATGTTAAAACAACTTTTTTTAAAACCCCAATGGTAAATAAAAGGAGAAAATCATGGATAAAAACCTGGAACAACTTTTTTATCTTGCCCTGGGTGGGGCGTTATCGATGAAGGAAAAGCTGGAAAAAAACAGTGAAGAAATACACAAATGGCAGAATGAGGCGGAAGCCAATGCTCGCACATTTCTTGATGACCTGGCGCAACGTGGTCAGCAGGAAAAAGACAGTTTCAGACAGATGGTGAAGGACCAGATTAAAGAAGTTATCAGGGAACTTGATCTGGTAACAAAAGAAGATCTGGCCGAATTAAAAAAAGATCTTGATCGCTAGATGAAACGCCTTCTGCTGGTTCTTCATCTCTGTCGGCCTTCACGCAGTTATGCTGTTTTCAGGTTTCTGCTGACGGTTTTTCTGCTGTTTCGTCGGCGCACCCACTGGTGGTTGTGGCGCCCCTTATCCCCCGAGGATCTGGTTGATAACGTACGCATGCTCGGGGCTAGTTTTGTTAAATTAGCCCAGGTGCTGGCAACCAGAGCAGATTTTTTTGATCAGGACTATCTGGTCGCGTTGCGGCAATTACATGACCGGATGGTGCCGATGTCGTCTACTGATCGCATCAAAGCCTTTCGCCGCTCCTTCCCGGACCCGGAGGTCTTTGATGCTTTTGACGAGGAACCCATAGCCAGTGCTTCCATTGGTCAGGTACATCGGGCCCGGGTAAAGTCCAGCGGACAGGATGTAGCAGTCAAGCTGGTACGATGGAATATCCGTGTTCAGGTGCAGATGGATATTCTGCTGCTCAATCTTTTTCTGCGGCTGTTTCGTCCCCTTTTTACTGATCAGACCCGGCATTCTATTGAGTCGGTACTGAGCGCTTTTACCAGGGTGATCCGTCAGGAAGTCAGCATGGCCCAGGAACTGGCAAATCTGGAACTGTTCAGCCAGACCTATGCCGATGCCGGGGTGCGCTTTCCGGTACCGGTTAAATCCCTGTCCAGCAATGATGCGCTGGTAATGAGTTTTGAACAGGGCGCAAGGATTGATGACGTCCGACAGATTGATGCCTGGGGAGTGGATTTTTCCTCACTGATGAAAACCCTGGTGCTTTTTTATACCGAGCAGATGCTGGTCAAGGGGTTTTTCCACGCTGATCCCCACCCCGGCAACCTACTGGTGACCGCCGATGGCGGATTGATTCTGCTCGATTTTGGTATGGTCAGCCGGATTCCCCAGGATATGCGCCAGGCAATGATTTACGCAGTCAAAGCGGCCTACGAGCGCGATTATCAGCTTTTGGTCGGCGCAACCCGGCGAATGGGCATTTTGACCGAAGAGGCTGATGCTCGTGATTTGGGGCGGATTGCTGAGAATCTGTTTGATATTTTCGACAGCGACCATCTGGACGCATCCAGCATGCAGGATCTGGCTTTTGGTGTGCTTGACGTTTTACATGATCAGCCCTTTAAATTACCTCAGGACATCATTTACATCATGAGGGTCAGTTCACTGATTGAAGGGCTGGGCACGCAGTACATTGAAAATTTTAACGGTATCAAGGATATCCTGCCGATCCTCAGGGAGAACCTGCCTCGCGCACTGGGAGAAGATCGGGGTGCGGTTGAGCGGCTGAAGCGGGAGTTGACGCAACTGCCTTTAACCCTGACGCAGGCCCGTAAGGTTATTGAGCAGGCCGAACAGGGAGACCTGACGGTCCGCATGGCGCGCCCGGACCGTGACTTTCTGATCGCGAAAATGAGCAGCTCCCTGCACCGCCTGGGGCTGATGATTTTTTTTCTCGCCCTGGCTTTTTACTTCCAGCAATGGGTAGGCCGGGTCGGAAGCCTGCTGTCAATCTTCAGCCTGCTAATAGCTGCCTGGATGCTGCGAGAAAAAAAATGAGTTGTTCAATACCACTTTTGCGTAGACACAAAGTTATCCCCCGGCCCTGAGGACGAGGATGGCCGAG
>JAWLDI010000165.1:0-5139 GCA_041686715.1 Pelovirga sp. | reverse complement strand
GCTGACTTGTTGATCATTAGAGCGACTATGAGCAACCGCGGCGGCAGACAGAGGGGGCCGGTGCAGGAGTTGCCTTGATGGCGATGACTTCGTGGGCGAAGCCTGGCTCCCCAGCTATTATTTTCCCTCAAAAATACTTTAGTCGCGCTACTGTGGTTGCTTAATATCTGAATTTGCAGTAGATTCTTAAGGTTGATTTGAGAGGTTGTTACTGATGACAGATACTCAGACACATTCTGCTGCTGACTCCTTTGTTTTCTGGACTCCACCGGCCGCCACGACCCTTTCCATCTATGAAGACGAGCACTATACTCTGCCCGAAATTCCCCTGCCGTTGCGTACTGCAGATGTGCCGGAAAATGTTGCGGATAAACCGTCTGAACGAAGTATAGGTGAAGCAGTTTATGATTATCTTTGCCTGCACCCGGAGGCACAGATGGCGCCACAATATGCCGATATCCTGCGCCACGCCTATCCGTTCTTAATCTCCGATATCGGTTCCAGGCTGTTGCTGCTCGATCTTCGCCCTCATGACCTCAAAGCACTGCAGGACAAGACAGCATTGTTAAAAATTCTGTTATATCTTGACAGCGACAACTTTGGTTTGCTGCATAAGTTGGGGGTTGCCTATTTCAACCTGGCGATTCACCCACAGACCTCGGCAGATATTTCTGAGCAACTGCAGTCGGCGCGCCACTGGTTTGAGAAAGCCCGGCGCTGCTCTGCCGATGATGCTAATAATCTTAATTACATCGGCCAGGTTTGTTATCTGACCGGAAATTATCACCAGGCCAGGCTCTACTGGCAGAGCGCTCTGGTCCGGATGACCACGCAGGACAATCAAGAGCAGTTAAGGCAGCGTTTGGATTTGTTGATACAGGGATGTGTGCCGCACGAGCCCCTGCAACAGCAACTTGACCGCCTCGCACAAGCACGACGGCTGCTCTATTCCGGCGATAGCGAACAGGCCCATCGGATCGTGGAATCTCTGGTTGATCAGGGAGACTTATTGCATGAACTGCCCAGTGGCGAACTTTGTTATTTTATCGGCATCTGTCGTGAAAAAGCAAACGACCTTGCCGGCGCCTACGAAGCTTTGATGATGGCTATAAGTCTTGATGATAAACACGAAAAGGCACATGCGGCATTAAAGCGCGTCGCGCCGGTTACGTAAAAGAGGATTTGATGGGATCATTCAGATTTGCAGATATTCTGTTGACAGCGGCTGTTCTGTTGATAACATTTGCCATTCTCTATATGGTTGAACGTACCCGGTCAGAAAAACGCCGGGAAAAAGAAGAGTCAGATACGACCAAAGAAAAACATCACTCCGACAATTACCAAGACAACCTTATACCACATGAATTCCTGACGGGAGGAACAACGATGAACCCACTTGCGGTGGAACTGAACGAACTGATCCAGAAAAATAACCCCCATACGTTCGAGATGCTGTCCGACCTTGGCAAAAACCTGTTCTTTCCCAAAGGGATACTGAGCCAGTCGGCTGAGGCCAAGGAAAAAGCACATAAGTTCAACGCGACTATTGGTACCGCAACGGAAAAAGGCGGTCCTATGTATCTGCAGTGCTTTCAGGAAAAACTCAAAGACTTTGATCCGAAAGATATCTATCCCTATGCTCCGCCGGCGGGAAAACCGGAACTGCGTAAGCTGTGGCGCGAAAAGATGTTACGGGAAAACCCCAGCCAGCAGGATAAAGAATTCGGGATGCCGGTTGTCACCAATGCTCTGACACATGGCCTGTCCATTGTCGCCGATATGTTCATGGACGCTGGTGACCACGTGGTTCTGCCCGATATGATGTGGGGGAATTACAACCTGACCTTTGTAACGCGACGCGGTGCCGTTGTTAAAAAATACAAGACATTTACTGATGCAGGCGGTTTTAATGTCGCAGCCTTTAAAGCCTGCCTGCAGCAATCAGCAGCCGAAAAAGGCAAGGCCATTGTTCTGCTGAATTTTCCCAATAACCCGAGCGGGTATACACCCACGGTTGCCGAAGGTGACGCCCTGGTAGCCGCCATCAAGGAGGTGGCCGAATCCGGTTGTAATCTGGTTGTGGTAACAGATGATGCCTATTTTGGCCTGTTTTACGAAGATTCCCTGAAAGAGTCTCTGTTTGGCAAGCTGGCCAATCAGCATCCGCGACTGCTCAGCGTCAAATTGGATGGAGCGACCAAGGAGGAATTTGTCTGGGGGTTCCGTACCGGTTTTATTACCTATGCCGATGGCAAGGCCGGCAATGCCAGCGAAGTGCTTACCGCTCTGGAAAAAAAGACGCTTGGCATTATCCGGGCAACGATTTCCAATTGCCCTCATCCCTCGCAGACATTCGTCATCAATGCGTTGCAATCGCCTGATTTTGATCAACAGAAGCAGGAAAAATTTGAGGTCATGCAGGGGCGAGCTCTCAAAGTCAAAGAGGTTCTTGCAACTCCTAAATATTCCGATTCCTGGAATTTTTACCCCTTCAATTCGGGCTATTTCATGTGTCTGGAGCTCAAGAGAGTTGATGCTGAAAAGCTGCGTCTGCACCTGCTTGACAAGTATGGCGTCGGCACCATATCGATTGGCAGCAAGGACCTGCGAATTGCTTTTTCCTGCATTGAACAGGAAGACATTCAGGAGCTGTTTGACCTGATTCATCAGGCCGAGCAGGATCTGGCCTAGTTTCTAGGACCTCTTTGCAGTCTCTGCGTTCATCTGCGTATTGCTTGTATGGCGTAAAATACTGTGCTCTTCGGACAACGCTTTGGCCTGACAAAAGTTTGCCCGTTTCGAGATCATACACAGCGTTTCGTCAATCAAAAGGGCTGCTTGATCGCAGCCCTTTTGATTGACCGGGGTGTCCTTGCCGTTTACATAATGGAAGGTCATGGATCACGCTCGGCTGATCGAAAAACTCAGTCAACAGATTCCGGTATTTACTGAGTTTGTTGCAGCATTACGGGACAGCGGCCTGACAGCCTGGCTGGTAGGTGGCTGTGTTCGAGATCTGCTGCTGGGGCAACATTGCGCTGATATTGACCTCGTGACTGTTGAAGATCCAAGCAGTTGGGCTCGCAGCTGGGCAAGGGGCAGGGCAAGGGGCAGGGGGCACTGGTTCTGGCTGGATCAACAGCGGCGGCAAAGCCGGATTCTTTTGCCGGAGGGAGTTTCCTTTGATATCGCCCCATTGCGCGCGGCGACTATCGAGGCTGATTTGTCAGCTCGTGATTTTACTGTCAACGCTCTGGCTGTGCCGATCGATGAATCCGATCGACTTATTGACCCTTTAAACGGCATTAACGATCTGAAGAATTTTTGCTTGAGAGTTTGCTCTGATCGTTCTTTTTCAGCTGACCCGTTACGTCTGCTCAAAGGGGCACGACATGTCGCCACTTCAGGCTTCTGTGTTGACGATCACAGCTTTCATCTCATGACAGTACAGGCCCCCTTGATTAATACGGTTGCGGCAGAACGGGTACGTGATGAGTTTTTTTTGATCATGGCTGCCGGTGACCCTTTGCATTCTATCCAGATACTCTCTGATGCGGGTGTTCTTGCCGCGTTATTCGGATGTCCGGAAGCAGAGTGGCTAGCTGCCTCTTATCGTCAGCAGCATCGTTTCCTTGATGATCGCATTGAGGATTTTTTTTACCGGCACCAAACTCCTGTTCTGGCCGCACTGAAAGAGGACAAGAAACTCTATTTGCTGTCAACACTTTTGCGCACATATGCACCGAGTCGCTATGTTGCTCATCTGCATAAGTTGCGGCTCAGCAGACAGCAGCAGCAGATCCTCAAAGCTTTACCGTGTGAAATATCCTTTGAATGGATAAACAGGATCGATCAGTTGACAACAGCGCGACGCCTGGCTCTGGCAGTTGAACAATTGAATCCATGCGGACTGCAACGGATTTTTTATTGGGGGTGGTGCCTGGGAAGAATCCCTGAGTCTCCTGTTGCGGCCTTGTTGGAAGCTTACCTTGAGTTAGAAAAAAACGGGCGGATACCAGACCTCCTCGATGGTCACCTGATCGCTCAACTGGTTGATAATCACCACCAGATTGGCAGAGGACAGCAGCTGATAAAACAGCAAGAAATCGAGGGTCGTGTCAGTCATGCGGAGGATGCCCTGCATTGTTTGAAGGCGCATTTACCATTTGACAAAAAGTAAAGTGAATCTCTATACTTTGAACTCTACGCGGGAATAACTCAGTTGGTAGAGTATCAGCTTCCCAAGCTGAGAGTCGCGGGTTCGAATCCCGTTTCCCGCTCCAATAAAAACAAGGGCTTAAGCTGAAACCGGCTTGAGCCCTTTTATCGTCGTGAAAGGAAGAGCCAATGGGCATAAGCACGGATCTCACTGACGGCGTCAGCGTGGATCTCGCCGGCGAAACTGACTGGTCACCTTTCGATGCCCCTGCTCTCGTGGGTAATTCACTGCGGTTTGTGTCAGGTGATCCTGAGGGAAATCGTTATCGGATGCGTTATTATCGCGACCAGCAACATCACCTCAAAGCCCGGGTCTGGTTTGGACCGGAAACGGAAGGCCCCCCGCGTCATGCCCATGGAGGTGCGGTAGCTGCAGTGCTGGATGAGGTCCTGGGGTTGTCGGCGTGGGCAGCAGGGCAACCTGTAGTGGTTGCCAATCTTAACATCAGTTTTCGCCACCTTCTGCCGGTAAAAACCGTTGTTACGGTTGACAGCGAAGTTGTTTCAATTGATGGCAGAAAGGTCACGATAAGGGGTTGCATCCACCATGGTGGGACGATTTATGCTGAAGCTGAATGCCTGTGTATTGTGATCCGCAACAAAAAAGCATAATGTCGAAGGGTGTTATGCGGGTGCAACAGGTTTTTTTGCCGCGCCCGGCGTGTTTCAATGTTTTATGACAGCAACATCCACAGGATCACGATGTGGATTGCCCCTGTCGGCAATTTTCACAGACAAACGACGATTTTTCGGCTGATTCGGCAACAGCGTCAGTGAATCGATCCTTGATCAAGATTTGCGGCAAACCCCGTCGTTCAGGGCGGGGAAGGATAGCAAAGACCCTAGCTTGGTGTTTGCTGCTGTTCAACGTACTGTTTGACGATAGAGATCGGGGCGCCGCCGCAGGAGGCAGCGAAATAC
>JAWLDI010000164.1:0-5209 GCA_041686715.1 Pelovirga sp. | reverse complement strand
CTCACAAACAAGGCGTTTGACCGGTACTGCCAAGCCGACAACAAGGCCGCGTTTGAGATGGCACAGATTGTACACCGCCGCACCGCCACTGATCAACAAGTGATCAACATCAAACGCAACAAGGAGATCAGATAAGTATCTGATCTCCTTGAGTATTTTTGGTGCCGAAGGGGAGACTCGAACTCCCACGGGCCTACGCCCACTAGACCCTGAACCTAGCGTGTCTACCAATTCCACCACTTCGGCGAGAAGCGTGGGCATTTATAACAAATGGGTTTTTTGTTTGCAACAAAAAAAGCACTGTTTTTTACAGCTCTACTCTGGCCTGAAAGGCTCTACAATCAATGTTTTGTATTTCTTGACCGTGACCAGTCCGGGTCGCGCGCCTTTGGGCCGTGATACATTTTCCGCTGTGGCCATCATGACTTCAACTTTTGTGTCAAATCGTGCTTTTGAATAACCGGCTGCGATGGCAGCAGCATAGTTGATGTCTTTTTCCGTTGGTGCCACAGATACGGCCGATGTTTTAAGCAAAACATGAGCACCGGGGCAATTGCCGGCATGAAACCAGAGATCACCGCTTTTAAGTTGACGCCCTGACAACAGATCATTATGCCGATTATTTCTGCCACGCAATATTGTGATTCCGGACGGGCTGATAAGCTCGTGCGGCTCACTGACCACCCGGGTTCGTTTTTTGTGACGATGCCCTGCATTCTTTAGCAGACCGGCTTCATCAAGTTCGCTATTGATGGTTTCCAGATCTGTCGGTTCGGCCATATCTTCGAGCTGATACAGCAACTCTGCTAACCATTGCAACTCAAGGCAGGTTTCTTCCAGGCGCCGGCGGCTGTGTTCTATGCCTCTTATGGATTTTTTATATTTTTTGAAATACTTCTGCGCATTGTGTTGTGGAGAGAGGGTTGAATCGAGCTCTATATCTATATGCTCCCCAGTTGTTGAAAACATATTGGGCAGGCAGACATGTGTCTGCCCCCTGTTCAACTGATAAAGGTTCGCCAGCAGCAGATCTCCTTTGATTTTGTCCTGCTGCGCATCCTGTTGCCTGCTGAGTTCCTGATGGATTTTGGTCAGACGACGGTTAAGCTTTTTCTGCTGACGCATAATCACCTGGCGAAGCCTCTGCTGTAGTCCCTGTTGAGTTTCTCCCGCTTTGGCAGCGACGGATTGCTGCTCAAGATATTCACTCCAGGTTGAAAATTCCTCCGGCAAGCCTGGCATCGGTTCTGATGCGGCATGATCGATCTGTTTTTTCTGCGGATAACGGTAGATTGTTCCTGCCTGCAATGGTCGCTGCGAATTCTGACCGGCATCACGCTTGAGCACATCAATAATCACCCCCTGCTGATCAAGCAGAAGCAGATTTCCCGTGGCTCCGGTCATCTCGATCATCAGGGAGCACACCCCTTTAGGGCCGGAGCATTCAAGTTGCACAACACGATCATCATTAACCAGAGCGATATGATTTATTCTGCTGACACGCGCTCGCAACAGCTGACAAAAACGCGGTGGCTGGTGCGGGTTGAGCCATTCTCTGGTTGTCAGATGCAGTCGATGATCGCCACTTTTAACAGAAATAAGCAACCGCAGGTTGTCATGACCGGACCGCAGGCGCAGGACAAAGAGTTCGGCCTCCGGTTGATGAATTTTTGATATGCGCGCCGGAGCCAGTAACGGCTTCAGTTCGGCAACAATCTTTTTGAGTAGGTGATATTCCATCATCAGATTATCTGTTCTGCTTCCGTATGAGAACTTCATGCGCCCATCTGGACTGCAAATCGGAACCTGGTGCCCTGCAGAGCAGCATCAGGCTTGCTTTCGCTGCCACGGCCAGCGTCCGCTCATCTCCATTTCGATAGCAAAACTTAAAAACGTACGAATCAACACAACTATTGCCAATATGCCGACACTGGAAAAAGTCAATTCTACCGCAACGGTCTTGATAATATCTGCGGCTACCAGAAACTCAAGCCCCAGCAAAATACCGCGGGCGAGTTGGAGCCGATAGGTATGGAACAGTTCTTCGCAGGTTCCCCTGGTCACCAATAAATAAAGATGCCGCCCTGTCGCATAGAGAGAAAACAGAATAATAACCCCGATTCCCAACAACTCAAGGGTAACGATACTCCAATGAGCGATTATTGGAATGAGTGAAAGATCATTTGCAATCATATGTTCTCCTTTTTTGTCGATTGAATAAAATCGGATTCGACCGACTTACGAGCCCGCAGTATTTCTCTTTCATATGCAATCTGCTATGATCCACAACTTCATACCATGACATTTTTGAAGGAGGCACTCCATGCAAAAAAGCTGGAAAATTGAAACCCAGGCGGTTCAGGGCACCTACCAACCCAAACCCACCGAACCACGGATACCGGCCATCTGTCAAAGTACCACCTATAAATATGACAGCGCTGACCATGTGGCCAAGCTCTTTGATCTGGAACTTCCTGATCACATGTACACCCGCATCAGCAACCCTACTACCGAGGCTTTTGAAGGGAAAATTGCCCTGATGGAAGGTGGTGTCGGGGCCCTGGCAACCTCCTCGGGGCAGGCGGCATCGGCCCTGGCGATCCTGAACATCTGTCGCAGCGGCCAGCATGTGGTGTCTACCGGAACCCTTTATGGCGGCACTTACTCCCTGTTTGCGAACACCCTGCCGAAGCTCGGAGTGGAGGTCAGCTTTGTTAACCCGGAAGACTCTCTGGAGCAGTTAGAAGCCGCCTTTCGACCTGAAACCCGCTGCCTGTTCGCAGAAACGATCGGCAACCCCGGCCTGAATGTCCTTGATTTTGCAAAATTCAGCGAACTGGCTGAGCGCATGAATGTCCCCCTGATTATCGACAATACCTTTGGCACTCCCTACCTGTGCAAACCATTGGACTTCGGTGCCCATATCGTTATTCACTCGGCGACCAAATATATTGATGGTCATGGCACCAGCGTTGGTGGTGTCATTGTTGATGGCGGCAATTTTGACTGGAGCAAAGGTGGCAGGTTCCCGGAGCTGACGGAACCGGACTCAAGCTATCATGGGCTGCGCTACTGTGAAACCTTCGGCCCCGCTGCCTACATCGTCAAGGCCAGAGTTCAATATATGCGTGACCTCGGCGCCACGCCGGCGCCGCAAAACACCTTTCTTTTCAACCATGGTCTGACGACCCTGCCCTTGCGGATGGAGCGCCACTGCAGTAACGCCCTGGCATTGGCGGACTATCTGCAGCAACACCCCGACGTAACCTGGGTTAACTACCCCGGGCTCAAGAGCCACCCCAGCTATGCCCTGGGGCAGAAATATCTGCCGCGAGGTTGCAGCGGAGTACTGACTTTCGGCATCAAAGGAGGCCGCGAGGCTGGAATCAAATTTATGGAAGCCTGCCGCCTGATTGCTCTGGTTATCCATGTTGGTGATGCCCGCTCCTGCGTACTGCACCCAGCCAGCACGACCCATCGGCAACTGACGGAGGAACAACAGATAGCCTCGGGAGTGTCTCCTGACCTGATCCGCGTATCGACCGGCATTGAACACATTGACGATATCATTACCGATGTCGAACAGGCATTGAAGGTCAGTCAAAGCTGATGCACTTTTACCTCCGAGATGAGGAAATACGGGAAGGAAAGATAATCTTTCGTAGATTCCTGTTGCAGGTTGATCATCTATCTGCTATAGAATTGTAATTGATTTCTTTACCTTTTTGATAGGCTATGCATCCCAGAACGCTGCAACAGGAGAGACCTATGCCCGATCAGCCCAACCATGCCATCGAGACCTTGCTCCTCCATGCCGGTCAGCAACCTGATCCGGCCACCAATGCCCGAGCTGTTCCCATCTACCAGACAACATCATATACATTTGACTCGGCAGACCATGCAGCAAACCTTTTTTCTCTCAAAGAGATGGGCAACATTTATACCCGCCTGATGAACCCAACCAGCGATGTCCTTGAACAACGGCTGGCCGCCCTTGATGGCGGGGCCGGCGCCTTAGCCCTGGCCTCCGGTTCGGCTGCCATCACCCTGGCGATCATGAACCTGGCGATGGCCGGGGACAACATTGTATCGGGGCGGGCCCTTTACGGCGGCACCTATAATTTATTCAACCATACATTTAAACGTATGGGGATAACTGTCAAATTTGTCGACAGTTCCGATCCTGCCAACATTGCTGCAGCTATCGATGATAATACCAAAGCGGTTTATATCGAGGCCTTAGGTAATCCGCAGAACAATGTTGATGATTTTGACGCTATTGCTGCCATTGCCCATGAGCATGGTCTACCTCTGATTGTCGACAACACGGTAGCCACCCCTTACCTGTTTCGCCCGATTGATCATGGCGCTGACATCGTCTGTTACTCCCTGACCAAGTTTATCGGTGGCCATGGTACCAGCATTGGTGGCGCGGTGGTTGACAGTGGACGCTTCGACTGGTCGAGTGGCCGTTTCCCGGAATTTACAACCCCTGATCCCAGCTACCACGGGCTGGTTTATCATGAGGCGTTGGGGAATCTCGCTTATATCCTCAAGATGCGCCTGACCCTGCTACGCGACATGGGCCCCTGCATCTCACCCTTTAATTCATTTCAGATCATTCAGGGGCTGGAAACCCTGCATGTGCGGATACCGCGCCACTGCGAAAATGCCCTGAAACTGGCCACCTGGCTGGATAAGCATCCGCAGGTTAAACACGTTTGCTATCCCGGCCTACCGAATCACCCTGATTATGAACGGGCTCAAAAGTACCTGCCCAAAGGGCAAGGAGCCATTCTGACCTTTGAAATCAAAGCCGGACTTGAGGCCGGTAAAAGCTTCATCAACAAGGTCAAGCTGGCCAGCCACCTGGCGAACATCGGTGATGCAAAAACCCTGGTAATCCACCCGGCATCGACGACTCATTCCCAGTTGACCGCTGAACAGCAGTTATCTGCCGGCGTGAAGCCGGGAATGATTCGAGTGTCGGTGGGGATGGAACATATTGATGACCTGATAGCTGATCTTGATCAGGCCTTGAAAAATTAATGTTGTCCACGGAAAGTACGTAAAGGCACGGAAAGTAAAATCATCAGAACCATAAAGTCATTTTCTCACAGGTTACGCTGAGGAGCTTTTTGCCGGCAGATTTGCTTTATACTTTCAATGACTTCCGTGTTTTTTCCGTGGACCAAAAAGCCCTTTTTAG
>JAWLDI010000163.1:0-5242 GCA_041686715.1 Pelovirga sp. | reverse complement strand
GCATTGATTTCCATCTGCAGACGGATTGAATCAAAATCAAGCTGGCCGAGCACCTCATCGTTCAGCAGGCCGGCGTTATTGATAAGCAGATCAATGGTTGTGCCGTGCAGCTTATCGACAAGACGCTTCACATCTATGGCATTGGTCACATCGATTCCATCGATGACCTCAGCCACCGCTGCCAGCTCCGTTGAGGATTCACGACAGACACCGGTGACCTGCCATCCCTCTCGCTGGTAGTAACGTGCCAGTTCGAGGCCAATGCCCCGGTTTGCTCCGGTAATAACGACATGTTTCATTGTTGCCTCCTGTTATCTGGATAGTAAGTGTTTTGTCATTGTAAGCCGTGAGGTATAAGGCGTAAAGAGTGAAGAGGGTAAGCGCTCCTCAGCCGGGCTGTTGTTTATCCGAGCAGATCCTTATGTGAATAGACAACCTTTCTGTGCAGCAGTGAATAGTAGCGAATCCAGCCCGGGGCATGGGACATAAAACCGGAGATGGCAATCACCACAATCAGGATGACCATGGTGTGTTGCAGGGCAATATGCAAAAACGCCAGCAGCAGTAACTTCAGATAAACAGCAACCCCCCGTAACTGTACAAACCAGATCCAGCCGGACCAGGCCTCCATCCCTACCAGCACGATGCCCGAAATCATGGTCAGATAAAAACAGGTCGGTTCCGAGGCTCCATACATGGCGGCACCGAACATCCCCGCCATGCCGATCAGGTGAATCGTCCTGACCACCACCTTGGTCAAGCGTCGTACACTGTTATCAGGCAGATCATTCAAAAGAGACATAATGTATCCTGTGCCTGTAGCATGCCATCACGGATGCACAGCAGCTCCGCACCAACCCGCTGCGCCTGAAAGCGGTCGTGGGTAGAAAAGACCACGGTGACTCCATATTTTGGCAATCGCGCCAGCAGCCCTTCAAAGGCAGGGCGACTGTTAACATCGATGTTCGCCGTTGGTTCATCCAGCAGCAATAAATCGGGCTTAAACACCAGGGCCCGCGCCAATGCCACCCGTTGGGTTTCACCGCACGACAGTTCTTTGGCTTTACGTTGTTCAAACCCTTTAAGCCCGACAATCGACAGGGTCAGACTGATTCTCCTGATCTGCTCCTGGCGGGCAACCCCTCGTAATTTAAGCCCGAAAGCGAGGTTGTCACTAACCGTCCCCTGGAACAGATACGGTGACTGCTCCACATAGGTGACTTGTTTGCGCAACTGATCCGCATCCCCGGACGTTAAGCCGGGAAACTGAACGACTCCCCGTTGTGGGGTGATCAACAGGGCCATGATTTTCAGCAGTGTGCTCTTGCCGGCGCCGTTTGCTCCGGTCAAGGCATAAACCTTTTTGGGAACGAGCTCCAACGACTCGACAGATAACTGGAAATTACCGCGGCTAAAGTGAATATGCTTCAAACAGACAAGCGGTTCCATGACCTCATCTTTGCTGTAACATGTTGAGAAACAGGTTGACAATCAAGGCAACACAAAGCAGGACGAGACCTAAGGATAAGCCGAAAACAAATTCACCTTTGCTGGTCTCAAGGGCAATAGCAGTGGTCATGGTGCGGGTTGAGCCACGGATATTACCGCCCAGCATCATCGCCACGCCGACCTCACCGATCACCCGCCCGAAGCCTGCGATCAGCGCCGCCATCACGCCAAAGCGAATCTCTTTGATCAGCTGGATCGAAGCCTGGAACTGCGTAGCGCCTAAGGTTCTGGCGGTATCAATCACCCGCTGATCGGCGCCATTGACGCAGGCCAGGACGTAATTAGCGACGATGGGGATAGCCAGCACGGTCTGACCGGCAATCATGGCCACCGGAGTAAACAACAACCCGAGCTCACCCAAGGGCCCCTGCCGACTGAACAGGCCGAACAAGACCAGACCAATGACCACCGTCGGCATCGCCATCAAGGTGTTAAGCAGGGTAATCAACACCCGGCGACCGGAGAACCGCTTCAATCCGAGCCACAAACCGATCGGCACGCCGAGGGTAGCGGCGATAACAATGGCAACAGCGGCAGTATAAAGGGAGGTCCAGACTGCAAGCTGAACCTCCCGGTCAAAACTGAGGATTAATGCAACAGCGGCCAGCAGGGAGTCGGACAAATAGTTCACGCATGCCTCTTAGTGCGTATAAAAAAGTTGCTCTTTGGCCATTTTAAACCCGTTGATTAAACCTTGTCCTTCCTCAGAGGTCAAAAAGTCAAGAAATTTCCGGGCCAGATCCTTTTTAACATGGGGATGCCGGGCCGGATTCACCATGATCACCCCGTAGGGGTTAAACAAGCGTTCATCTCCGGCAACGACCCTCTTGAGATCAACTGTGTCCTTAAATGCCAGATAAGTGCCGCGATCGCTTAAGGTGTAGCCCTGGCGTTCGTTGGCCATGATGATGACTTCTCCCATCCCGCGTCCCGCCTCCAGATACCAGTCTCCCTGCGGAACCAGGCCGGCAGCCTGCCAGAGCTGCAACTCCCGAACATGGGTGCCCGACTCATCGCCTCGTGAAACAAAACTGACTTTTGAGCTGGCGATCTTGCTCATGGCCTCAGCCAGGTCACTCGTGTCCAGAGCTCCGGCGGGGTCATGCGGCGGGCCAAGCAGAACAAAATCGTTGTACATGAGATCGCGGCGGTCGCTGCCGTAACCATCGGCCATGAATTTGTCTTCCTGGCTACGGGCGTGGACCAGCACGACATCCACATCGCCGGACTCGCCCAGCTTGAGGGCCTTGCCGGTGCCAACCGCGATCACATCGACTTTGCAGTCGTTGGCCTGCTCAAAGGGTGGCAGTAACTCCGCTAACAGGCCGGAGACTTCGGTGGAGGTAGTGGTGGCCAGCCGCAGCCGTTCAGCCGCAGCGACCGGAGGGAAAAGACCGCACATAAAAAAAACAGTTAAGCCGATTGAAACCAACCTGACCACCTTATCCTCCTGTTTATTTGCGTTTTTTCCTGTGAGCTGCCTGATTGCCATGGATCTTTCATTAAACCGGAATGTTATCAAACTGCATCTGCAGTAAATCCACTGCCAATATCCCTTCGTCCAACAACCGTCCCGGTGCCAGGAGAATTTTACAGACTGCCGCTGATTGCAAACTTCCGACAAGGGCCGGGGTAAAGGACGGAGTACCGAAGGTCGACTCAATCCCTTTGTCTGCGGTCGGATTGGGATAAAGCTTATGCATGGTGGTTTGCTTTGGCCTGATGCACCCCGCTTGTCCAAACCAGCCGCCAACAGATCCATGCACCAGAGTAATATCAAGTTGACTGCACAGCTGCGCCAGCTCCAGACGACCGCTGATGTTGTCAATGGCGTCCACCACGGTATCCATTCCCTTCAGCAGTTCAACCCCGTTATCAAGTCCGATAGCAACCTGCCGGGGGTCAACGCAAACGGCAGGATTGATCTGCTGCACCCGTTTGATCGCGGCAGCCACCTTGGAGGCGCCAAGGTTATCAAAAGTAGCAAGCAATTGTCGATTAAGGTTGTGCTCGGTAAAAACATCCGGATCGATCACCCTTAAATGACCGACACCAAGTCGCGCCAGCTCTTCAATGACGTAGCCACCCAGACCACCGCAACCGACCACGGCCACCTGTGACTTGAATAGCTTGAGCTGCTGCTCAGTGGATATCATCTGACGGTTACGCTGATAACGTGCCGGCAGAAAACCTGATGTCATGATCAGTTCGTCCGCCTCGCTGCAAGTCAAACCAAACTGATCCATCATTTTCACTTCATTCGGCCATGAGACCAAATCGTCATCAGTATGCCCGGCAAAAAAAGCCTGCAGTTTTTCCCTGTCAAAACCCTTCATCTTACCCACCCCCGACCAGAGGAAAGATCGACAGGCTATCACCGTCAGCAAGTTGCCGCTGTAAATCGACATGAACAAAATTCAGCAACAGGATACCCACCTCCGCTGCGGGAATCTGCAGATCCCTGACAACATCACCAACCGTTGTTGCTGATGGATACTCCCTGATGTCCCGATCGAAACGGCCAAGCTGAAATGAGGCAAACAGTTTGACGGTGATTTTTATCATGACGCTCCTCCAGCAGAAAGATCCCCGGCCCGCTGCGAAACAGCCTCGTTCCATTTTACCCTGACTAAAGCTGTCTGTTGGGGAGCCACGAAGGTTGGCAGTTGTTCAGTGAATTCGGCGCACTGGCAGGACCGGCCATTCAGGGTGACGGAGTCACACCCGTTCTGGAACATCGCCCCCCCGTCTGCCAGTAATGTCATCAGGTCAGATCCCGTAAGAACAACACCTCGTTCCAGCAGCAAGGGGCCGAGCTCTTTCATGGGGATATTAAAAAGCTTGATTTTAACTACGCCTGACCCGGTTGTTGCTGTCTGTGGTGGATGATAGCTGATCGCTTCACGCATGGCACCCAGATGTCCACCACGGCGCATGGTTGAACCGACCAGCCCCGGCATGGCGGCTGAAAGGGCCAGGACCGATCCGTTGTCAACCACTGAGGAGGTCAGATTATCAACCGGCCTGCCGTCAAGAAACAGGGTCGTGATCCGATCCAGCACATAGGCTTCAGCGATACCGAGCTGGTCGTGGAGCAGTTCCATGACGCTGCAGCCGGTCGCCACCGGCAGCCGAACACCCTGTTGCAACAGCGGGTAAAATGCGCTGATCAATTCGGCATCCAGGGTTAATTGAAGCTGCCGATCAGCTCCAGTTGTAAAGCTCGTCAAGCTCCTCGTCCTTAACCGCGAAGGTAATATTGTGAGGAGCCAGAGGTTCGGTCTTGAAAAAGCGGGGGAGACGATCGTCTTCGGCACCAAAACCGGCTTGTTTGTTGAACTCCCGTTCCAGGTTAAGAACTTTTTTACCCAGCGCGACAACATCGTCAGCGGTCATCTCGATACCGTAAAAGGCTCCCAGCATGTCCAGCAGGGCGTCAAAGGTTTCCGGCTGATCAAGAATCGGGAAAGCGGTAAAAAGACACATGCCGGTGGAATCAACAGCAGTTGTCGCGATCTGCAGGTTGCGTGACAACTCGACCTGCCCCTCGGGTTTGAGCGGATCAACGTCACCGCCGACCTTGAGGATATTGGTCGCCACCGCGTAGCCGGCGGTATGGTCCGCGCCCATGGTACTGGTGGCGTAGGTTACACCGATCCCCTGCACCGCGCGCGGGTCATAGGCCGGCAACGCCTGCCCCTTAACCACGGGAACCCTGTCAACACCAAAAGCT
>JAWLDI010000162.1:0-5265 GCA_041686715.1 Pelovirga sp. | reverse complement strand
TCTTTACTCAACAATGGCACGCCTTGCAGGTGATGCTTTTGGTTAAGCTGTCCAATTTGATACTTGCTACGAAAACCTCAACGGTTAATCGAGAAAATCTGCCAGGGCGTCCATCATCACCGGCGGTGAAACCGGTTTATTGATGACTCGATAGGCTCCCAGTTCCAGCAGTTGCGCTTCTTTGGCCGGGTTGCCGGCACTGGTAATGACAATGATCGGCATTTCGGCAAGTTTCGGGCTTGCCTTTACCCATTTGACCAGGGTTTCGCCATCCATGACCGGCATATTGAGATCGGTAAGGAGCAGGTCTGTCGCTTCCGCCTTGGCAGCGTCGAGGGCCTGTTTGCCGTCTTCTGCTTCGACAATGTCGGTATCTCCAAGACCGATGATCTGCAGACAACGCTTAATGAACATCCGTGCGGTAGCGGAGTCATCGGCAACAATAATACGTTTCATCAGTTTTTCTCCCCCGAGTCGGATAAGGACTCTGACAGTTTTTCAAACTCCGTATCTACAGTGAGCATAACATTTGCGAGAATATTTGCATTGATTTGAATGTAATCAGCGTAGCCCGGATCCAGTTTATAGCGCATGCTGTCGGAACCGGTACCGTAGCCCCCCATCATGGCAATGCTGTCACCGAGATGCACCGCGTAAACCAGTGGACGAAATGCCTCTTGCGCACGAGCCGGTTCATGATGATAGCGAATTGCCGCTGTCAACTCCTCGGGCAGTTGCCAGGCCTGGGCCAGAGCATAACCGGCCACCGTGTGATCGACTCCCACCAGTTGTTCCTCAGCGGCCAGATAGTCGAGACTGTCATGGCTGCTGATCATTTCAACCGCATCCGGAGCGGTGCCGTGAAGGTAATCGGAGATCAGGGCCTTGCCGATATCATGGAGCAGTCCGGCGGTAAAGGCCAGGTCAGGGCTCATGTCGGCACCGGACTGGATGACGACCTCACGGGCGGCAATTGCGGCGCGCAGATCATGTTTCCACAGCTCGCCACCTGCGGCTTCATAACCGGCAAGTTCTTTCCCCAGGAGTTCACCGGCACAATTTTCAATGGCAATGCTGACAATAACCTGTTCACCCAGATAGGAAACAGCGCGATCAACCGAGGTGATTTTACTGACCAGACCATAAGCGGCCGAATTGACCACCTTCAGAACCCTGGCGGTAAGATTGGCATCGGTTTTGACCAGGTTGACAACGTCCATGAGTTCGTGATCCGGTTGCGCGCTGATCTGCAGGAGACGGCTGGCGCTGGCAGAGATCATGGGAATGGATGCAACGATTTTCTGCAACTCGTCAGGATTGATTTTTTTCACCATGATAACTTACCTCCTAAAGCTGCCAACTGGGTTTGCCGGGCGAACTCAGGGTCACCTGACCCGCAGCGATGGATATAGATACGGTACGGCTGTAATTGCCGCCAAGATCTTCAGCGATAGCACCCATACCATAAGACCAGAGGATTTTCTTGATCGACAGGGCATTACGCTTGCCGATCTGGAAGGTGTCGTTGGTATCCATGACATTGGCCCCGCCGCAGAGCTTGACGATGATTCCCTTGCCGCGTTTGTCGCAACCAAGTTCCGCCATCTGGGCGAGCAGAGCCGGTATGGCGGTGTCGGCAAAATAGCCCGGTTTTTCTGTAGCTTTTGCTTTGTTGATGGTTGAGTCGGGCAGGGCAACATGGGCCATACCGATAGTACGGGTTTTCGGATCAAGAAAGATCACCGAAACGCAGGACCCCAGAGCAAAGGTTTTAATTTCATCGTCGGGGTTATTGGAGCAACCGAAGTCACCGACACCAAGTATGATTTGTCCCATTTTATTTATGCTCCGACAGCATCTTCAACAGGGAAGGTGCAATGTGATCAAGGGGAACGAGTTTTTCCGCTCCCCCCTTTTCATAAGCCACTTTGGGCATACCAAAAACAACAGATGTTGCTTCATCCTGAGCGATACAGTGAGCACCGGCCTGATACATGGCCAGCATCCCGTTGGCGCCGTCCTGTCCCATGCCGGTGAGCATGGCGCCGATGGCATTGGCGCCGACATGCTTGGCCACCGAATGCATCATCACGTCGACTGACGGGCAGTGGCCACTGACCTTTTCGGGACCACCGAGACGGACTTCGTAGAAGCCGCCGCTGCGCACAACTTCAAATTGAGACCCCCCGGGGGCAATCAGTACCAACCCCGTGCGGATACGATCACCCTGCTGCGCTTCCTTGACCTGCATCGGGCAGAGCTGGTTAAGGCGTTCGGAAAACATTTTGGTGAAGCCGCCCGGCATGTGCTGGACAATAACGGTTCCGGGAGTTGTCGGGGGAAAGCCTTCCAGTACGCGTCGAATAGCTTCGGTTCCGCCCGTGGACGCGCCGATCGCTATGACCTTGTCGGTGGATTCCGCCAGGGCCGCAGATTTACAGGTCGTTCCGGCATCAGCCGGGAGGGTGCGCTTGCCTTTCCAGTGAGAAACATTGGCACCGGCGGCAATTTTCACCTTGGTGCGCAATTCCATCAACATGGCGTTGAGTCCGGCAGTAACATTACTGGTCGGCTTGGCGACAAAATCGACGGCGCCGGCGTCGAGGGCTTCCATGGTAATCTGCTTGCCGCGCTGGGTCAGCGAGCTGACCATGACGACCGGAATGGGATACTGCGGCATCAGTTTACGCAAGAACGCAACTCCGTCCATGCGCGGCATTTCCACATCAAGGGTCAGGACATCGGGTTCCAGTTCAAGAATGCGATCGCGGGCGATATAGGGATCTGATGCTGTACCCACAACCTCGATGCCTGGATCGAGGGACAGCCCCTGGCTGAGAATATTCCGTACCAGCGCCGAATCATCAACAATCAATACCCGGATTTTTCGTGCCATTTACAGGCCCCCCTTTTGATAGAGCGCCGGTTTGAGATAATTGTACAAGCTCTGGGAGCGACCCAATGTTTCTGAGTGACCGATAAAAAAATAGCCTCCAGGTTCGGTAAACTGATGAAAGCGTTTTACCAGGGCCTCGCGAGTCGGTTGGTCAAAATAAATCATGACGTTACGGCAGAAAATAATCTGGAAGGGATGTTTAAAAGGAAAACTCGAGTTCATCAGGTTGAAGCGCCGGAATGTCGTTTCTTTTTTGACCTTGTCGCTGACGGCCATCTTGTCGGGACCAGCCGGGATGAAGTATTTGCGCCGCAGATGTTCCGGTAGCTGCATGACACGATCGGTAGCATAGGCGCCCTGTCGGGCAACACTGAGGGCGCGATCAGAAATGTCGGTGGCGAGGATGCCGGCATCCCATTTGGCATAGTCGGTGCCCAGGTATTCCATCATCAGCATCACCAGGGTGTAGGGTTCCTCACCGCTGGAGCAACCGGCGCACCAGATGCGCAATTCTTTGCGGTTCTGCTGCCTGAGTCTGGTAATGACGGCCGGCAGAGCGATTTGTGCAAAATAATCGAAGTGATCCTTTTCACGGTTGAAATAGGTATGATTGGTGGAGATCAGATCGACCAGCTCACCCAGGGATTTTTCTGTTTTGTCGCTGGCCAGATAATCAAAATAGGCCGAAAAGGTCGGCAGCCCGAGACTGCGCATCAGTTTCTGCAGGCGTCCGACCAGCAGCGACCGTTTCTGATCGGTCAGGTTGATACCGAAACGCTCATGGATCAGATTGCGCAACTGGGCGAATTCCTTGTCGGAAATCGACAGGGTATTATTGTACTGGGGTGTCTGCAGGGCGGTGTTGGTATCCATGAATCCAGACCGATCAGTTTTCCTCGGAATCACTTTGCAAAACGCGTTGCATCTCGCCGCTGAAAAGGAGCTTATGGGCATCGAGCAGGATTTTTACCTTGTTATTCATTTTGCCCATTCCCTGGATAAAGCTGCCCTCGGTATTTTTACTGGTACGCGGAGCGGGCTCGACCTGACTTTCCGGAATGTCGGCAACTTCACTGACTTCGTCAACGACCAGTCCGACCTCGGTCGAATCAACATTGATAACAATAATACAGGTTCGTTCATCATAGTCGCGCGCCGGAAGGCCAAAACGAGCGCGTACGTCCATGACCGGGATGACCTTGCCGCGCAGATTGATGACCCCGCGGATAAAAGCAGGCATGTCGGGTACCTCGGTAATTGCCTGAATGCCGATGATTTCGATGACATGGCAGATTTCAATGCCGTAATCTTCGCCGGCCAGGTGGAAGGTGAGGTATTTGTCCTTCTGGGTGTCTTCATTGCCCGCTACGGTAGCGTTGTTTTCATCGGCCATTTATTTGTCTCCTTTGCTGGCTGTTAGAGCTTCAGCCTGCTCTTTCTTGTCTTCAATCGATTCGACCAGGGTGCCGACATCAAGGATCAGGCTCACGCCGCCATCGCCGAGAATAGTACATCCGGAAACTCCGGGGACAGTACCGATAAAATCGGACAGACCTTTGATAACCGTCTGTTGCTGACCGAGGATTTCATCGATAAACAGGCAGAAGCGACTGTCCTGGTATTCAAGCACAATGAGAATGCCGTCACTGAGCTGTTGAGAGTCAGGTTTCTTGTTGAGAATTTCATGCAATCTGACGATCGGGAAAAAGTTCTCCCGCACGCGTGCCAGCTCGGCACCGTCAGGGGTAATGGTTATCTGGTCCATCTCGGGCCGGTAGGCTTCAAGGATCGAGAGTGTCGGGACAATACAGGTTGTGGTGCCAACCCGAACCATCATGCCATCGATAATTGCCAGGGTCAGAGGGATGCGCAGATTGATGCGGGTTCCCTGTCCGAGCTTGCTGGTAACGTCGATTTTGCCCTTGATCTTTTCGAGGTTGCGTTTGACAACATCCATCCCGACGCCGCGTCCGGAGATGTCAGTAACCTGGGCGGCAGTAGAAAAGCCGGGAGCAAAGATCAGGTTGTGAATCTGTTTCTCGGTCAGATCGGAGCCATCCCCTTCGATCAGCCCCTTGGTGATGGCTTTTTCGAGCAGCTTCTCACAGTTCAGACCGCGACCGTCATCTTCAATGGTTACCCAGACTTCGCCCTCCTCATGGCGGGCGGAGAGCTTGATTGTTCCCTTTTCCGGTTTGCCCGCGGCACTGCGTTCACTGGGGACTTCCAGCCCATGGTCCAGGGAGTTGCGCAACAGGTGGACAAGGGGATCAGTAATGGTTTCAATGACAGTTTTATCAATTTCCGTCTCTTCGCCAATCAGTTGCAGATCAACCTTTTTTCCGGCCTTGACCGAAATATCATGAACC
>JAWLDI010000161.1:0-5360 GCA_041686715.1 Pelovirga sp. | reverse complement strand
ATCAGTGTAGACGATGATGACCTGGAGAAAAAATTTCAGGATTTTTCTGAACAGAGCAATACTCCGCTTGATCAGGTTAAAAAATATTTTGAAAATGACCAGGCGTTAGGCGGACTTAAAGGACAATTACTGCAGGAAAGAGTTGCGACTTTTCTGCTCGATAAGGCTATCATCACCGAGGTGGAACCCAAATCGGCTGAAGCCGGTGACGACGCAGATGATACCGAGAAGGAGTCCTGATCATGTCCCTGGTGCCTATGGTTGTAGAAGATACGGGGCGTGGCGAGCGTGCCTATGACATCTATTCACGACTGCTCAAGGATCGCATTATTTTTCTGGGTGGTGCTGTCGAAGATCACATGGCCAATCTGATTATTGCCCAGCTTCTGTTTCTTGAGTCGGAAGATCCGGATCGTGATATTCATCTGTACATCAATTCACCAGGTGGTGTGGTGACCGCCGGGATGGCAATATACGATACCATGCAGTATCTCAAAGCCCCGGTATCGACTATCTGCGTCGGCCAGGCGGCGAGTATGGGAGCCATTTTACTTGCAGCAGGAGCCCCCGGCAAACGTTATGCCTTGCCTCACGCGCGCATTATGATTCATCAGCCTCTGGGCGGCTTCCAGGGGCAGGCTTCGGATATTAATATTCATGCTCGGGAGATATTGCGGATGCGCGAAACGCTCAATGAGTTGTTGTCGCGTCACAGCGGGCAGAAACTTGAAAAGATTGCAGCAGATACGGAACGCGATTTTTTCATGGATAGCGAAAGTGCCCGTGATTATGGTATCATTGACGACATCGTGAAAAAGAAACCCGGTCCTCAGGAGTAACGGAGGTAAATTAGGTGAGTTCTAAAGAAGAAAATGGCCATTTGACCTGTTCTTTTTGTGGCAAATCGCAAGATGAAGTAAAAAAATTGATTGCCGGGCCGACTGTCTATATCTGTGATGAATGCATCGAGTTGTGTAACGACATCATTGATGAAGAAGCACGGCAGGATCAGGCAGACGAGTCAGGGGGCAGGAGTCTTCCAAAACCATCTGAAATTAAAGATGTTCTTGATGAATATGTGATTGGCCAGGAGCGTGCCAAAAAAACTCTCTCAGTGGCTGTTTACAACCACTATAAACGTGTCGAATTTTTCGAAAAAAATAACGACATCGAAATTCAAAAAAGCAATATACTGCTTCTTGGTCCTACCGGAAGCGGCAAAACGTTGCTGGCCCAAACCCTGGCCAGGGTTCTTGATGTTCCTTTTACCATCGCTGATGCAACCAACCTGACGGAAGCGGGATATGTCGGTGAGGATGTCGAAAATATCATCCTGAGCCTGTTGCAGGCGGCGGATTATGACCTCGAAAAAGCACAGAAGGGGATTATTTATATCGACGAGGTCGACAAAATTGCAAGAAAGTCCGAGTCTCCCTCGATTACCCGCGATGTTTCCGGTGAGGGAGTTCAACAGGCACTGCTGAAGATTATCGAAGGCACAACCGCCAGTGTGCCACCTAAAGGGGGACGAAAGCATCCTCAGCAGGAGTTTCTCAAGGTTGATACAACGAATATCCTGTTTATTTGTGGTGGAGCTTTTTCCGGGCTGGAAAAAGTCATTGCCAAACGCATCGGATCCAAGGCGATGGGGTTTGGTGCTGAGGTGCGTTCGTTGAAAGAAGAGGACCTTGGTGAGATGCTTTGCAAGGTACAACCTGGAGATCTGCTCAAATACGGCCTTATTCCCGAGTTTATCGGTCGTATTCCGGTTATAGCGACCCTGAGTGAGCTTGATGAAGAGGCTCTTATCCAGATTCTCCGTGAACCTAAAAACGCCCTGGTCAAACAGTATCAGCGCCTGTTTGATATGGAAAATGTTAAATTGAAATTTTCTGATGGCGCGTTGGTGGCGGTCGCCAGAGAAGCGCTGGCACGTAAAACCGGAGCCCGTGGCCTGAGATCTGTTCTTGAAAATTCCATGCTGGATGTCATGTACGATATCCCTTCGCAGGATCGGGTCAGAGAGGTTGTTCTCAACGAGGAAGTGATTACCAAGGGGAACAAGCCGATTGTCCTTTATGATGTTGCTGAGAGCGCCTGACCCGACCTTAAATTTTTAGCAGGTAATTAGAATTTTTCGGAGCGCAGACCCCTTTGTACGGTGTTTGCGCTCCTTTTATCTGTACGGGGTGGTTTTTATGTCAGATACGATCAATGATTTTTCGATAGCAGCGCAGCAGTATCCCTTATTGCCTCTGCGAGATATTGTTGTTTTCCCTTACATGGTTGTGCCGTTATTTGTCGGGCGGGCCCATTCTATTGGCGCCCTTGAGCGCGCGGTCGAAGACGACGACAAACAGATTTTTCTTACAACCCAGAAAGATCCCAGTAACGATGATCCTGACCGAGACGATCTGT
This sequence comes from Pelovirga sp., assembly GCA_041686715.1. Classification (GTDB taxonomy): domain Bacteria; phylum Desulfobacterota; class Desulfuromonadia; order Desulfuromonadales; family Geopsychrobacteraceae; genus Pelovirga. The sequence continues at coordinate 2,942 of JAWLDI010000161.1, read as the reverse complement.
ATGCCGTCGGCACACTGGGCAAGGTTGTCCAGCTGCTCAAACTTCCCGATGGTACTGTTAAAGTTCTGGTTGAAGGAATCCGACGGGGAGAAATTACCGCCTATACGGCTGGTTCCGATTACCATCTGGTTGACGTTACCCCGCTGCACGAAGACAGCTCTACACCTTCTGCCGAGCTGGAGGCTGTAATACGTGCTATCCATAGCGCGTTTGAAGCGTATATCTCCCTGAGTAAAAAAGTACCGCCGGAAGTCAGTGCGGCAATCGCCGGTATTGATCATCCGTCACGTCTGGCCGATACAATCGCCGGCCACCTGCAGGTGACCATCGCCGAAAAGCAGGAAGTGCTGGAAATACTTGATCCGTCACGGCGACTTGAACATCTGCTCGTGTTGCTGGAACAGGAGACCGAAATTCTCCAGATCGAAGGCCGGGTGCGCAGTCGTGTCAAGAGCCAGATGGAACGCAGTCAGAAAGAATATTATCTGAATGAGCAGATGCGGGCCATTCAAAAAGAGCTGGGGCAGCAGGATGAGTTCAAGCAGGAGATTCTGCAATTCGAAGAAATGGTCGGCAATAAAAAGATGTCGACAGAAGCTAAGGAAAAAGCTCGATCTGAGATTCGTAAGCTCAAGATGATGTCACCCATGTCAGCGGAAGCGACGGTGGTGCGAAATTACATTGAAATGCTCCTGTCCTTGCCCTGGGATAAAGGAACCCGTGACCGCCATGATCTGGTCAAAGCGGAAAAAATTCTGGAAGACGATCACTACGGTCTGCAAAAGGTTAAAGAGCGGGTTCTGGAGTATCTGGCGGTTCAGGCCCTGGTGAAAAAAATCAAGGGACCGATTCTGTGCCTTGTCGGTCCTCCAGGTGTTGGTAAAACCTCGCTGGGGCAGTCGATTGCCAAGGCGTTACAGCGTAAGTTTGTCCGTATTTCCTTAGGCGGGGTGCGGGACGAAGCCGAAATTCGTGGCCATCGTCGTACCTATATTGGTGCCATGCCCGGAAAAATTATCCAGGGGTTGCGCAAGGCTGGTGTGAAAAATCCGGTTTTTATGCTTGATGAAATTGATAAGATGAGCACGGATTTTCGCGGTGATCCTTCTTCCGCCCTGTTGGAAGTGCTGGACCCGGAACAAAACAACAGCTTTGTCGATCATTTTCTTGATGTCGATTATGACCTGTCCAACGTGCTTTTCGTGGCAACGGCAAACAATCTGCATGCCATTCCCAGGCCATTACATGATCGTCTTGAGGTCATCCGCATTGAGGGCTATTCAGAAGAAGAGAAACTACATATTGCCCGTCGCTACCTGATCAAAAAACAGGTCGTTACTCATGGATTGAAACCGGACCAGGTGCAGTTTTCAGACACGGCGATCTATGAAATTATCCGTCACTACACACGTGAGTCAGGTGTGCGCAGTCTTGATCGGCATATCGCTGCAGTGATGCGAAAACTGGCAAAAAGGGCTTTGCTTGAAGGCAAAAAGAAAATCTTCAGGGTGACCGACAAGCAGATCGGTAAATTTCTTGGCGTGCCCCAGTATAAATATGGCTTACGCGAAAAGAGTGATCTCGTCGGGCTGGCTACCGGTCTGGCCTGGACCGAAACCGGAGGAGAATTGCTGGTTGTTGAGGTGACAAGCTTCCCCGGTCAGGGAAAGCTGATCATTACCGGCCAGCTGGGAGATGTGATGCAGGAATCGGCCCGGGCTGCCCTGAGCTATATACGCTCTCGCTGGAAGGAGTTGGACCTCGAAGAAGACTTTAATTCCAGGGTCGATATTCATATTCATGTCCCGGAAGGTGCCGTGCCTAAAGATGGCCCCTCGGCCGGTATTACTCTTGCGACTGCTCTGGCTTCGGCACTGACCGGCCGTCAGGTGCGTAAGGAGCTGGCAATGACAGGTGAAGTCACCCTGCGTGGCCGGGTTCTTGCCGTCGGCGGATTAAAGGAAAAAATTCTGGCTGCACGTCGTGGGGGCGTGGAGCAGGTTATTGTCCCCGAAGAAAATCGTAAAAATCTCACTGAGTTGCCACAGGAACTGCTGAAATCAATTAACATCGAAGCCGTCGAGCATATGGATCAGATTCTTGCACTGGCCTTGCTGCCACGGCTGCAAAAGAATCTGCCCCAGTCGCCTGAACCAGCAGAGAAAACTTGAACAGGCCCCATTATGGTGGGAAAAAGAGCTTGACACTTTTTTTGTAAACCTGATATACCTTACGCGTTTTCAGCACGACAACATTAACATATTAAACAAGGAGGTACCCCGTGACAAAAGCGGATCTTGTCAATGCAATGGCAGAAAAAGCTGGACTTAGCAAAACTGATGCTGAGGAAGCCCTCAAGGCGTTCATCGAAACTGTAACTGGAGCTCTTAAGTCTGGTGACAAGGTTGCGCTGGTAGGTTTTGGAACATTCAGTGTTGGCGAGCGTGCTGCACGGACGGGGCAAAATCCACAGACCGGTCAGAAGATTCAGATTCCTGCTGCCAAATCACCAAAATTCAAAGCCGGTAAAGCTCTGAAAGACGCGGTCAACTGATCAAGAGTCACGGTAACAAATCGATCAAATAAGGAAATCAGGAAGCATTTGCCGACCGGCATGTTATTCCGTCGGAGCGCGCAGACAAGCTTCCTGTTTCTGTCTTCAAGGGGCTGTAGTAGAGTCGGTTACAACGCCGGCCTGTCACGCCGGAGGTCGCGGGTTCAAGTCCCGTCAGCCCCGCCATTTTCAGATTGTGCACAACATCGGGCGAATAGCTCAGCTGGGAGAGCGCCTGCCTTACAAGCAGGATGTCGGGGGTTCGAGCCCCTCTTCGCCCACCATTTCAAGGGGCTGTAGTAGAGTCGGTTACAACGCCGGCCTGTCACGCCGGAGGTCGCGGGTTCAAGTCCCGTCAGCCCCGCCATAAAATCAAGCACTTAGCCGA
>JAWLDI010000160.1:0-5405 GCA_041686715.1 Pelovirga sp. | reverse complement strand
TGTCAATCACCTGAAAACGGTCAAGGAATACCGCAATTTCTTTATTGCGGCCAACCCGGAGAACACCTTCAGCCACTATACAGTTGTCCGTCACTGTCCCTATCTGCACGACCCCCGAACCTTTGAACGCATCCTCTCGCAAGGGCCACGGGAACGGTTCAACCGGTGGCTGCGTGCCAGAGAGCACGACCGGAACAACGACGCATAGAAATGGCCGGAGAATACCCCCTGCTATCTTCGGCACGAAGGCAATACCGGACGTGATGCAACGCAAAAAGGCCGCCAAATCAATTGATCTAGCGACCCTTTTTTATATTTTGGTTGCGGGAGAGGGATTTGAACCCCCGACCTTCGGGTTATGAGCCCGACGAGCTACCAGACTGCTCCATCCCGCGTCAGAACCCGGCACACTATTACCCATGGCCGCCGATGTCAACCTTTTTCTTGACATCCTGCAGTTTTCATCCCCATAGTTGCTCCGTTTTTCCCTCACGTCGAGCAAAACAAACCCGGCGCAGTATCTCCTTTTGGAGCACAGCAATGCAGGCAACAATCGACCTGGCAACAGCACTGAATCAACGCGATCAGGCATTATTCATTGATGTTCGATCCCCGGCGGAATTTGCCGATGCCACCATTCCCGGGGCCATCAATGTCCCCCTTTTCAGCAACACAGAACGCGCCGAGATCGGCACCCTTTACAAGCACCAGGGGCGGATGGTCGCCCGTCGCCGCGGAGTAGAACTGGCGGCCCCCAGAATTCCCGCTTATGTCGACCAGATCGACGCTGCCCGGTCAGCCCGCACCACCCCGGTCATTATTTTCTGCTGGCGCGGCGGGATGCGCTCCCTCGCCATGACCAGCTTTATGAACCTGGCGGGAATACCCGCTCGACAACTTATCGGTGGGCATAAAGCTTTTCGCAGGATGGTCTGTGATTATTTTGAACATCACGATTGGCCCAGCATCTTTGTCCTGCGCGGCCTCACCGGAGTCGGCAAAACCCGGATTCTGCAACGGCTTGAGCAACAGGGGTACCCGGTCGTTGACCTGGAAAAACTCGCCAATCATCGCGGGAGTGCCTTCGGCAGCCTGGGCCTGGGTGGTCAGCCCGGACAAAAGGAATTTGAAGCTCGCCTCTGGAACAGACTGAACGAACTGCAAGACAGTACCTACCTGATTACCGAAGGAGAAAGTCGCCACATCGGTCGCGTTGCCGTTCCCTTGTATTTTCACCGTGCCATGCAGATGCAGACCAGTCTGTGGCTGACAACCTCCCTGAAGCTGCGCACGGAAGTGATCCTTGCTGATTATCCTGACTTAAGGCAACTGCAAACACCTATCACGCGGGCCCTTGACTCCCTCAAAGAACGCCTGGGCAGCACGGCCGTTGCCGGGCTGCAACAACTCCACCACAACGAAGACTGGCAAGCCCTTATTAAAGAACTGATGCTGAAGTATTACGATCCCCTGTATCTGCACACCAAACCACAGAACTATCTGGAAATCTGCTATGATTCTGTGGAACAGGGAACCGCAGAGGTCATCAGCGCCCTTGCCTGCCTCGTCAAAAACACCTGTCAACAGCTCTGAAGTTACCGGTAGACAGATTCTATCTCATAAAAAATGGAGTCGCAGCAATGAAGATTCTGATAAAAAAAACAACACGCGCCAGTTTAAAAACCCCCTGCCTGATCCTGTTTGCCACGGAAGGGCGAAACAGTCCCCTGCTCCTTGACCAGCTTGATGAGCGGATCGCCAACCTGGTTTCTGCAGCCCGGCGTAATAAAGAATTTCGCGGACAGCTGGCGGAAACCCTCTTCATTCACAACAGTGAAGCGTCAGGTCCGACCCGGATTCTGCTGACCGGCCTGGGGAAACCGACGGAGGTTACCCTGGATCGATTGCGTCAGGCTGCCGCTGCCGCCGCTGCCCTGCTGAAAAAGAAAAACATCACCCGGGCTGCTGTCGGCGAGGAAGATCATCCTGTTCGCAAAACAACCCCGGCGCAACAAGCCCAGGCTATTTCAGAAGGCCTTCTTCTCGCAGATTACCGCTACAATCGCTATCGTAACAACGATCAGGACAGCGCCAGGCCTCTGGAGCAGATAACCCTGCTTGGTGCAGACACAAAAGCTGTCGCCATGCTTCGCCAGGGGGCCGCTGCGGCTGAAGCCATCTGTGCCGGTGTCCATCTGGCGCGGGACCTCGTCAATGCCCCCGGCAATCTTAAGTCTCCGGAATTTCTCGCCATGCAGGCTGTTGCCATGGCCGAACGCCATCAGATCAAGGCTCATCTGCTTGATCAGACGCGCATGCAACATCTCGGTTTTGGCGCCCTGTTGGGCGTCGCCCAGGGAAGTGCCCGCCCCCCTTACCTTATTGTCCTGGAATACCAGGGCGATCCGACCGGTGCCGCCCCGCTGGCACTGGTCGGCAAAGGGATTACTTTTGATACCGGCGGCATCTCCCTCAAGCCGGCGGACAAAATGGATGAAATGAAAATGGATATGGGGGGAGCGGCAGCGGTTATCGGCACCATGCTGGCAGCGGCACGGCTCAAACTGCCCCTCAACCTGGTGGCCGTTGTTCCCGCTGTAGAAAATATGCCGTCCGGTACCGCCATCAGACCGGGAGACATCCTCACCTCCCTGTCGGGCAAAACCATCGAGGTTCTCAACACCGACGCCGAAGGCCGCCTCATCCTCGCTGATGCCCTGACCTATGTAGCACGCTACCAACCCAGGGCAGTCATCGATCTCGCCACCCTGACCGGAGCCTGCATCATTGCTCTGGGCAATCAGGCAGCGGCGATCCTCGGCAACAATGACAGTCTGATCGACAAGCTTCTCAAAGCCGGGCAGCACAGTGGTGAACGATTGTGGCAACTGCCCCTGTGGAAGGAGTATGCAAGCCAGATAAAAAGTGATTTTGCCGACATCAAAAACACCGGTGGCCGGCCGGCCGGTACCATCACTGCGGCGGCTTTTCTGCAGAAATTCGCCGACCAGTACAATTGGGCGCACCTGGATATCGCCGGCATGGCCTGGGAGGACAAGGGCAAGGCCGACACCCCCCGGGGCGGAACCGGTTTTGGTGTCCGCCTGCTGATTGAATACCTGCGCACCGAAGCCGAAAAGTCTGACTCTTGACCTTCGAACTGCTGGCTACCTGGACGTCGCACTGTCTGGGATGTTTTAAACATATAAACCGTTCCTCAATGCCCCTGCAGCGGCATCGGGCAACAGACAAACGCTTTGATATTACAGCAATTTCAGGGTGTTCCCGGGCCTTTGGTGGGCGGGCGTCGGCAACTTGACACAGCAGTGAAACTGTTGCTAAATTGCCGCGTTCGGCATAATCGATAACAGCGATGCCACACCACTTGACCAGGTAAGTTTTTTTACCGGCACCATAGCGGAGTTTGAGTTCATGCGCCTGACCGATCCACCACCAGATTCCGACATCCCCAAAGGGGTTCGCGATTTCCTTCCCCTTAAAGCCGCAAAGCTCGAACATCTGCAACAGCAACTACGTACGGTCTATTCGGCCTGGGGATTTCGTCCCGTCATTCCGTCCCAGCTCGAATTTCTCGATGTGCTCGAACGTGGCCTCGGCGAAGGCCTGCGGGATCGTGCATTCCGTTTTGATGATCGCCAAAGCAATCGCCTGCTTGCCTTTCCCCCTGACATGACAGCCCAGGTTGCCCGCATTGCGGCCACCCGCATGAGTCAGATGCTGCTGCCATTACGCCTGTGTTACAACGGCAGGGTTCTGCGCCATACCGAACAGCAGGCCGGCAAGGATCGTGATATTTTCCAATCCGGCGTTGAATTGATCGGCCTTGACGGACCCGAAGCCGACGCTGAAATGATCGCCATGACCATTGAAGCCCTGGGCGCCGTTGGAGCCACCGAATTTTCCGTCGACATCGGTCAGATGGAGTTTTTCCGTGGTGTTATGGACGGGCTTCCCTTTGATCGCCACAAGGCCGAACAGGTTGCTGATGCCATCCTGCGAAAGGACAACTCCGAGCTTGATCTGCTGCTGAAAGATTCTACCATCAGCGATCGCTCACGGGCTGAAATTTCAGCCCTGCCACGCCTCTTCGGTGGTCGCGAAGTCCTCGACCGGGCAGAAAAATCGGTTTCTAATGATCGTTCCCGTCGCGCCCTTGACAATCTCGTTGACATTCTTGATGTTCTTGAAACCTACGGCGTCAGCGATCATGTCACCATAGATCTCGGTGAACTGCGCGGGCTGAACTACCATACCGGCATAACCTTTCAGGGTTTTCTTCCCGGGCTCGGGCGCAGCATCTGCAGCGGCGGACGCTACAATACCCTGATGGCCAAGTACGGCCTTGATGTTCCAGCAACCGGCTTTACCTTCAGTCTTCTCCATCTGCTTTTTGCTCTTGATAAAGATCTCGATGAAACGGTTGCCCCCAGCAGTGATCTCCTCGTTTACTCTACCGGTGACAATCTGCGCGCCGCGCAGAAACTGGCACGACTGCTGCGCCAACGCGGTTATGCCGTAGCAAGGGACATTATCAAACGCGACATTGAGGAAACCCTTGTCTATGCCCGCCAGATGAATTACCGTTACCTGGCAATCGTTGCGACAGAAGAACAGGAGATCGACCTTCTCTGTCTTGCCGATTCGCGTACCAGCCGAATCAGCTGGCAGCAGATACAGCATCCGGATTTCATCTTGAATTGACCCTATCCATTGCCGGTGGTGGCAACACCAGCCGGCACAACAGAAGCGAGCAATGAATCTATGGCCAACATCATTATCGTCGGTGCCCAGTGGGGCGACGAAGGCAAGGGCAAAGTAGTCGACATCTATACCGAATTTGCCCACAACGTGGTACGCTTCCAGGGCGGCAACAACGCTGGACACACCCTGGTGGTTGGTGATGAGAAAACGGTTCTGCACCTCATCCCCTCCGGCATCCTGCATCAGGGCAAGCGTTGTATTATCGGCAACGGTGTTGTTCTTGACCCCAAGGTCTTCCTTGAAGAGATCGACAAACTCAAGAAACGTGGCTACTTCAAGGATGACCAGCAACTGATGGTGGATGGCGCGGTCAACATCATCATGCCCTACCACAAGAAAATCGATATTGCCCGTGAAGTGAAATCCGGCGCAAAAAAAATCGGCACCACCGGGCGCGGCATCGGGCCCACCTACGAAGACAAGGTCGGACGTCGTGGCATCCGCTTTGCCGACCTGCTCAAGCCGGCAACCTTCCGCCGCAAACTGAAGGAACTCTTGCCGGAAAAAAACTTCTTCCTCGAAAACTATCTCGGTGAAGAACCTCTCAACGAAGAGGCCATTGCAGAAGAATATCTCGGCTATGCTGAACGCCTGCGTATTTATCTCGGTCGTGCTTCGACAAC
>JAWLDI010000159.1:0-5521 GCA_041686715.1 Pelovirga sp. | reverse complement strand
CTTTGTGAGGCGGCGTCACGACTGAAAGGTATCGTCCGTGAAACCGATACGGTTGCCCGCCTTGGGGGTGACGAATTTGTGGTTCTGCTGACGGACCTCAGCGACAGGGACAAGGTTAAACTGATCGCCGAAAAAATCCTCTCCTGTCTCAACCGCCCCTTTGATCTTGCCGGCCACCGGGTATCCCTTTCCTCGAGCATCGGTATCAGCTTCTACCCTGAGGACGGCGACAACAATGACAGTCTGATCCGCTACGCCGATATCGCCATGTACCAGGCGAAAAAGAGGCGGAATGCCTACCGGTTTTACACACCGGACATGAATCTCAACATTCCCGACAACATAAAGGAGCGTGACGCATGACCGAAATGCGCAACTATCGCCGCATTCCTTTTCATACCTCGGCGGCCCTTCTGTATGATGACCGGCAGCTGGAGTGTGAATTGGTCGAAATTGCTTTGCGCGGCACCCTGCTGGAAACCGTGGAGGACGTTGCCCTGCACGTCGGCGACCGGGCCCGGGTGCAAATTGAGCTACCCAATTCAGAACTCAAACTGACCTTTGGTGTGGAACTGATTCATCAGCAGAACAATCAGTACGGCTTTCTTTTTGTCGACGCGGATGACGAATCCCTGGCCCATCTGCGCCGTCTGCTGGAATTGAATCTGGGCGATGGCGAGCAGGTTGACCGTGAGTTTATCCACTGGCTGCAGCATCCCCGCCCTTAGCAGGTAATCGCCGGATCTTTTACTGGCTTCTAAAATGACGCCTCACGCCGCAACTGGGCTACCCAATTGTTCAGTCGCGCTTCCGTCAACTCCGGCTGGTTGGTCACATCAAGAGGCAGACCGAGAAAAAAATCTCCTTGCGTCGCCGCCGAGTAGTGATAGTCATAATCCTCATCGGGCCACTTACCGATTACCTCGGCACCGGCCGCCCTGGCGAGGTCGTGCAGCACCCGGATGGCGTCGACAAAGGCATCCGGATAACCGACCTGATCACCGATACCGAACAATGCCACTTTCTTGCCCTTGAGGTTGGCTTCGTGCAGACACTCAAAGGCGTCGTTCCAGTCATCCTGAAGCCGATCCTCTTCGTCACACCAGCTCGAAGATCCTAGAATCAGCAGATCACAGGACTCGAAATCGGCCCGGCTTGCTTCGACCACCGGATAGAGCTTTGCTGTGGTTATTAATTCAGCCAGTCGCCTGGCAGCAGATGCCGTATTGCCGGTGGTACTGCCATAAAAAATGCCTATTTTCATTCTCGTACTCCTTTTTTCAAGGTCTTGCTTTCGCTTGTTCCCATCAACAATCGTTACAACAAGCCGATTCTTCCAGCAGCTGCGCCAATAAACCGGGGTCAGCTATATGTACCTGACCGCGCTGGTAACTGATCCCCTCCATCCGCACCAGCCGCTGCAGGCTGCGCGACAGGGTTTCACGCGCCATCCCCAGCTCCTGGGCGGTAAGACCGATGGGGCGCATATCAACCATCAGGGATTTGTGCTGCATGCAACAGCGCGCATTATCGAGTTTGTGCAACAGATAAGCGATCAGTTTGCTGTCACTTCCGGAGCAACGCGACAGGGTCCGCAGACTACGCTCCTGTTCTACCTGCCGGGCCATCTGTTTGAGCAGGTTGCCGTAGAAGCGGGCGTCACTCTGGAGCAGACGGCGAAACCACTCCTGCGACCAGAACAGCACTTGTGAATTGGTGGCGCTGATAACAAAGCTGTTGCAGCGGCGACCGCTGAGCAGAGAAGACAGACAAAAGAAATCACCCGGCAGATAACGCTCGATCAGACACTCCTGACCATCAGGAGCGATGCGCAACAGATGCATTTCTCCATTCATGACAAAATGCAGGCGGGCTGACAGTTCTTCGGTATCGATTCGGCCCAGCCGTTTTTTGTAATCCCGGCTGCGGGCAGCACCCCCGATCTGTTGACAAAAATCATCACCCAACCCCTCTAATAATGGAGCGCGGCGCAGGCAACTGATGGGACGCCTATTCATGGTCATGATGCTTCCAGCAGCCGCATCGGCCCACTGCCGCTCAGCAGCAGCCGGTTCACCGCCCGGCGCTCGTCACAAAAACGCTGATAAAGGCGCAAGCTCCTGCGTGGGGGGCCATACACCCGCCACAAACAGCGCCCATTCCAGGGAACGCCTTTACGGGCAATAAAACCTCTGACATCCTTGCATGGATAGCCGAGAAACATTCCCACCTCATCCGGCGAATCATTGATACTGCAGGATGTCTGTAAATGGGCCAGCGCTGCTGCCAGGGTCAATGGCTGTGGATAGCCGCGCCCTTGTAGAAATGACTGCATTGTTCTGCCGGCCAGACGCTTTTCTAGCAGCTCCGGACGATAGAAGAGCAGTAATACCCCCTCAGGGTCGCTGCGCAGGGTGACAACCTGCAAGGAAGATTCCTTCAACAAACCGGCTCCGTGTTCATGCCAGAGATGGTGCATACAGCGACCACAGGGCAAGGTCCGTTTGATGATCCGGATCAGATTGGCGGGCTTGACCCCGGCAATCACTTCGGCAGCGCTGCTGACAACAAAAGCAGCGAGGCATTCGCGCGGCGAGGGAAAGCGATCAATCAGATCGACCCAGGTTAACTCCCGCTGCAAAAGCCCTGCACGGGCGCAGCACGTTCCGGGCGGAGTGTTGCTGAACGACGCGGGGCACGCAGGACCGGCGACACCCCCTTGAACGTTTTTGATGTTCATTTTCATTAAGCCTATGCAGTAACGCCTGCGTTCACCCTTTACTCATTAACATGATCAACAATATTGAGACTTGATTTTCACTTTCAAAAGTACAGCAAAGGGATGAGTATTGCAAAGGTTTTCGACGCACAAATATCTGTCATCGTTCTGCAACAAGCGGACCCTGCACCCCCGTCATTGCCGATAGCGGCATGGTTTGTCTCAAGACAGGATCATGTTATCCTGGATTTCTGGCAGCAATCTCCTCCATTTGAGCAACTGCAGCCTGAACCTTTTTTAGCTGCGGAAAATTGACGGTAGAGATAGGCCGCAGCTACGACCACGATAACCAGTACAACCAGAGCATCAAAACTTATCATATAAAATCACCCTAACTATTGAGTTCCATCACGAATTTAAATCAGCAAGCGACTGCTCAACTGGAACACCAGAACCGCAAGAGCAAAGCCCAGGGCCGTGTTAAAGACGGTAGAAAAGATCGCCCAGCGCCATGATGATTCCTTTGCCATGGCGACAACGGTAACGAAACAGGGGGCGTAGATCAGCACAAAGACGATCAACGACAGGGCCGTTGCCCGGTTCCAGTTCGGATCAGCGGCAATCTTACTGGACAAAGAGCCGCTTGCTTCAGGATCGACCTCACCCAGGGAGTAGGCCGTACCAAGGGTTGAAACAACCACCTCCTTGGCGGCGAAACCACCGACCAGTGCGATATTGGTACGCCAGTCGTAGCCGGCCCACTGGCTGACCGGTTCAAAAAAGCTGCCGATCCGGCCGGCCAGGGAATGCTGTAATGTAGCCTGGGCTTCACGATTGTCAATCTCGACAAGCAGCTGCCGGCGATTATCTTCATTGAGTGCCGTTGCCATTACCGCCTCGCGCTCGGCGACAAAATGATCGGCGGCTTCCTCCGGCAAACCGGGAAAGGTCATGGCCGCCCAGAGCAAAATGGAAACAGCAAGAATGACGGTTCCGGCTTTTTTGATGTATTGCCAGACCCGCTCCCAGGTATGGATCAGAACGCCCTGCAGGGTCGGCATACGATAAGGGGGGAGCTCCATGACAAAGGGGGTCGGTTCCCCCTTGATCAGGGTCGCACGTAGCAGCCAGGACACCAGCAGTGCCATCATCCAGGCGAACAGGGTAATCAGGAACATGATCTGGGCCTCGTTGTCACTGAAGAAGGCTGCGATCAAGAGCAGAAAAACGGGCAGCTTAGCGCCGCAGGGCATGAAGGGCGCGGTAATCAGTGTTGCCAGCTTCTCCTTCGGGCTCCGCAAGGTGCGGGTGGCCATCACACCGGGAACCGCGCAACCGCCCATGATGCCGCCGGAAATAATAAAGGGCATTGCCGAGCAGCCGTGCAGACCGAAGATGCGCAGCACCCGATCCAGCATATAGGCCACTCGCGCCATGTAACCGGAATCTTCCAGAAAGGAGATAAGCAGGAACATGACGGCAATCAGCGGGACAAATCCCATGACCCCGCCGACCCCGTCAATGATACCCGAAACAACCAGGGACTGAACCAGCCCTTCCGGGATGACAACTGTCGCAGTCTCTCCGAGCCAGCCGAAGAAACCTTCCAGCCAGCCCATCGGGATCTCGCCCAGAGTAAAGGTGATATGGAACATGGCGTAAAGAATTGCCAGCATGATGATCGGGCCCAGCATCCGGTTGGTCAATACACTGTCAATCCGGGTCGACTGATCGATGCGTTCGTGGTGAGAAGGCTGGTGAATGAGAACATCCTGACGCAGAATCGAATTGATCAGACCATAGCGATAATCGGCAATCAGTGCTTCCGGCGTGGTATTCAGGGTCTTTCGGCAGTGTTCGGTGGTTTTTTCTACGATATTTTCGAGTTCCTGAGCCAGTCCGCCGAGCTTTCGACCGGCGGCGAGAATCTCCTCGTCACGCTCCAGATATTTAAGGGCGACCCAGCGAGCCGGATAACGATCGGTCAAAAAACCGGCTCCTGCAATTTTTTCAACCATCGTCGCCAACGCCAGATCCAGATCGGCACCGTAGGAGATTTCGAGAGGTTCCCACTGACCACCGCTTTTCATCCGTGGGTGGTCCAGCGCCGCCTGAATGGCCTCCTGTTTGCCCTGGCCTGAACGAGCCACGGTTTCGACGACCGGACACTGCAGCAATGAGGACAATTTGCGGCCATCAATGCGTAAGCCCTGCTTGTTCGCTTCATCCATCATATTCAGCGCAACAACCACCGGAATGCCGATTTCCAGAAACTGCACCGCCAGGTAGAGATGCCGCTCCAATCGAGTCGCATCAAGAATATCGATGACGATATCCGGACGCTCATCGATAATCACCTGGCGTGCTACCAGTTCTTCCTGGGAATAGGAGGACAATGAGTAGCAGCCGGGCAGGTCAATGACCTTGATCTTGGTCTCACTCTGATTGAGGTGCCCTTCCTTGCGTTCGACTGTAATACCCGGATAATTGCCCACCCGCTGACGCGCTCCGGTCAGGGCATTAAACAGGGTCGTTTTGCCGGAATTGGGATTGCCCGCCAGGGCAATGGTGGCGGCATTACTCATGACATTTCTCCATCGTTTCTACCATAATGCTATCGGCCTCGTTGTTGCGCAAGGTCAGGGTAAAATCGCGCAGCCGCAAGGCAACCGGGTCCTTCAGGGGCGCCCGCCCGACCACCTTGATTTCGGTACCGGGAATCAGTCCCATATCACGCAGCCGGCGGTTGGTTTCACCGGTCGCGGTAATCGCGATGATGCGGGCTTTCTGGTTGACCAGCAA
>JAWLDI010000158.1:0-5545 GCA_041686715.1 Pelovirga sp. | reverse complement strand
CTCGCTCTCGAGGGAGCAGATTGCGTGATGGTGGAAGATCAACTGCAGAACCTGAAAACGGCAAAAGATTTTGGTATGACAACTGTTCTAGTGGCACCAAAAAGAGCATCGCGTGGCGATATGTCTTATGTTGACAATCATCTTGGTGCGGTGAGTGAGATGGCTCTGCTGCTGGACCACTGGCGCAAAGGTGGGCGGTAATGACGGGTAGCTGTCCGTCCTTGCTGCTGATTGGTACCCATGTCTCCATTGCCGGTGGAATGGAGAAAGCCTTCGCGCGCGCGGAAGCTATCGGGGCTGCAGCGATGCAGATTTTTACCCGCAATGCCAGTCGCTGGCAGGCTCCACCCTTGGTGGAACATACCATTGCCGAGTTTCGGGCTGCCCGCGAAGCAAGTCATGTCCGTTATGTTGCTGCCCACAGCAGCTATCTGATCAACCTTGCCAGTCCCGATCCGCGGCAGCGAAAACGGTCCGTTGCCACTTTTCTCGATGAAATGGAGCGTTGTTCTCTCCTGGGTATTGACGCGCTGGTCATCCATCCGGGATCTCACAAAGGTGAGGGAGTAAGTTCCGGTCTGACAACCCTGTGCCGCAGTTTCGAAGACATTGTTCAGCAGAATGATCACGATGTGACCATTCTGCTGGAAAACACGGCGGGACAGGGGGCGGCTCTCGGGGCACAGATAGAAGAACTGGCCTGGGTACTTGACCGACTTGACAACAGGCGGTTTGGACTCTGCCTGGACACCTGTCATGCTTTTGTTGCCGGCTATGACATCAGTCATTCGCGTGGTTACGAGCAACTGATGGAGCAGATTGATCGCTTGATTGGTTTTGAACGCTTACATCTTTTTCACCTGAACGACAGTAAGAAACCCCTGGGTTCGAGGGTTGATCGTCATGAGCATGTCGGTCAGGGGCTGATCGGGGTTCAGGGTTTTCGCCGGCTGATGCAGGATGAGCGCTTTGTCCAATGTCCAAAAATAACCGAAACGCCACCAGGGCTGAACAACTGTAACGATCTTGAAAATCTGGCCCTGTTGCGACAACTGGCGCAAGGATAGTGACTGCAGATTTTTATAACTGTTCTTAGCAATTCAAGCAGGAGCGGCTTTCAGTTATCTCCTTCAGGAGAAGCGTTCAAGTGGAAGATTGGTGTTGCTCAGGAAAAACTTTGCCATTACTGGAACCAGGGGCATAATCAGATACAATTCAAGCGTAAAAAGGACAAACCATGCGGGCGGTTGTACAACGGGTTACGCAGGCAGGTGTGACGGTTGCAGGAGAAAGAGTTGCAGGTATTACAAGGGGTCTGCTGGTGCTGCTGGGAATTGAGCAGGGGGATGATGGGAAGGATGCCGTTTATCTCGCAGAAAAAATCGCCGGATTGAGGATTTTTGAAGACACAGCAGGTAAAATGAATCTATCAGTCTGTGATGTCAAGGGGGAGATCCTCATGGTATCCCAGTTCACGCTGCTTGGTGACTGTCGTCAGGGGCGCCGGCCGGGTTTTGCTGATGCGGCTTCTCCGGAAATCGCCGAGCCTTTGTGTGATCAGTTTGCTGCCCTCTTAAAGGGGCTGGGAGTGGTGGTTCAGACCGGGGTTTTTCGCGCCGAAATGGCGGTTGATCTGGTAAATGACGGGCCGGTCACCCTGCTGCTTGACAGTCGTAAAACATTTTAGAAAGGAAGGGAAGCTTGGAATGAGAACACTCATCTTCCTTATTGTGTTCTGCAGTTTGCCGGTTATGGCCATGGCAACGCTTTACACCTGCCGCGACAGCGAGGGGCGACTTCATGTGACCGATAATCTGCAGGCATTGCCGGATGAGTGCCGGGTTGACGCCCGTGAAGTGGATGACACTGATCCGGTTAACCTGCATTTTGTTCCCGAACCTACCAGTCCTCCGGTGGTGGATACACGCTCACGCTTTGAACAGCAACTGCGTGAACAGCAGCGACGTCAGCAAGAGCGGGAAGACCTCGAGGAGCAGTTGATCCGTGAGGCACGTGAGCTGGCGGATACTTTTGTGCAGGCTCAACAGGACCGGCGCAGCGCCATCAGTAGCTGGAGTGCCGACTCACGCGCAACAATTCAACAGGCAGCGAAGGATATGGCCGCTGCTCGCGAGGGCAAACAGCGGCTGCTTGCGGATCTGGAGCGGCAGCGGGTGTCAATCAACGTATCCGAACAGGTACGTACCATTCTTGAGCAGGTACCGATTCCTGAAGAGTGAATGGATCAATGGACCTGGTGCTTATTCATCCTTGAGCAGTTCGTTGATACGAGTACGCAGTCGTAAAAAGGTATCATGCTCAACAGCGCGAGTCTGAGGCAGGGCGACCTTGATATCGTGACTGATCCGTCCCGGATTCTTGTCAAAGAGCAGCACCCGATCACCTAACAGCAGCGCCTCATTAACATCATGGGTAACAAACAGAATGGTTGGCGCAAATTGACGCCGCAATTCCTGCAGCAGCTTCTGCATCTGTTCACGGGTCTGGGCATCAAGGGCGGCAAAAGGTTCATCCATCAGCAGGATGCGTGGCTGCAGAATCAGTACCCGCGCCAGGGCCACGCGCTGTTTCATCCCTCCTGAAATTTCCCGCGGCAGGTAGGAACCGAAGCCGCTGAGACCAACCAGCTCAATAAATTGATCTACCTTCTGCTGCTTCTGCTGCCGGGACATGGGGTTGTTGATCAGACCAAAGGCAATATTTTCTTTTACCGTCAGCCAGGGAAAGAGGGCGTCTTCCTGGAAAACCATACAGCAGGCGGGGCCGGGGTGAGACAATGGCTCGCCATTCAGAAGAATGTCTCCGGCGCTGGGTTTAAGAAAACCTGCCAGCAGCTTGAGCAGTGTCGTTTTCCCACAACCACTGCGGCCGAGCAGGCAGACCATCTCTTTCTGACGAATGTTAAAGGTCAGGTCTTTCAAGGCAATTGTCTGTTCGCTGTCGGCGGAGATATAGCCCTTGGTCAGCCGGTTGACCTCCAGAATAACCGGCTCCGGGGCCGTACCCTGGCGGCTGTGGATAATCTGCAGATGTTGCCTGCTCATGTCAGCCTCCGGGCACTTTTGAAGCACAGGCGCAACAGCAGATGCAGACCGGTGTCGCACAAACGGCCAATCAGGGCAATCAGGATAATGCCGACGATGATGATATCATTGCGTCCGAGCATGCGGGCATCCATGATTACCGCCCCCAGACCATCAGGCACACCGGTGAGCTCACCCAGAACCAGATAGGCCCAGGAAATTCCCATCCCGAGGCGCAAACCGGTGACAATGTGGGGCATGGCAGCGGGGATCAGGACACGGTAGATCCGGCGCCGGTAATTCATGCCGAGCATCGTTCCTGCCTGGATCACAGTGGGACTGACCTGGCGGGCACCGGCTTCGGCATTGAGAAAAATCGGAAAAAAGGCCGCCAGTGCTACCAGAAACACAGTGGTTTTAAAGCCGATACCGAACCAGATCAACGCCAGTGGTAGCCAGCAGATACCGGGTACCGCCCGCAGGGCGTTGAGGGTGCTGCCCAACAGCAGTTGCACCTTTTCCAATCGGCCCGACAGCAGTCCGAGGGGCAGGCCGATAGCCGTCGCCAGGGTAAAGCCCATTAGCACGCGGATAATACTGGCTGCGAAATCATTAAGAAAGCGGCCGGTATAGATGCCTTTCTCTGGATCCCCTAGAATATAGTCAGCTCCGGAAATCAGTACCTGGTGGGGGTGGGGCAGCAGATAAATGGGGATTAACTCCCTGCTGCTGATCAGGTACCAGCATAAAAGCAGGACGAAGGGGAGAATCCAGGGCAGACTCCGTTGCAGCCAGATATTGGTGTCAACTCTGTTCATTGGCCGGTGCTTACCTTGTTCACAAAGGAAAGATCGAAAAGACGCTCATAGTCCGGCTGGTGACTGATGATGCCCAGTGCCTGCATCTGTTCACCCAGCGCCTGAGCCTGGCGGATAAAGGTGGTATCCATGTTCCAGGACAATTCCATGTTGCCGGCAGCTTGTTCCAGAATCGGCAGCGGGGTGCCGAATTCTGCCGCCGCCTGCAGCCATTCTTGCGGATTGGTGTTCAGCCAGTCAGTGGCGGCCGCGTGAGCATTAACGAGTTGTTGGACAATCTCGGGGTGTTTTTCAATAGTGGAACGGTTGACAATCATGGCGGCATTGATAGTGCCGACGGAATCTTCAAAATAAGGGTAGGAAAGAATGCGACCATAGCCCTGCTCAACCGCCAGGGTCGGGAAGGGTTCTCCAGACAGAAAGGCATCAATATTTCCCCGTGCCAGAGCCAGACCCATGTCGAAAAAGTCAACCCGCATCAGCGTAACGTCGGTATTCGGGGACAGGTTGTTGCGGCGCAGGGTTTCGCGCAGCAGGATTTCATGCATTGTTCCCGGTACATAGCCGATCGTTTTATTTTTGAGAGCTGCTACCGATTCAATACCGCTGCCGGTGCCGACGACCAGAGCCGAGGCGCGGGCGCACAGTGCAGCAACAACCACCACCGGTTGTCCCAGAGAGGCTGAATGAATCGCATGAGCCAAAGTGGTACCCGTCATCTCAAGGCTTCCGGCCAGCAGCGCCGTTTTTTGATCGGCGGGATTAGTGAACGCCCGCACAGCGATATTGACCCCTTCCGGCAGGAAGTCTTTATAGAAAAAAGGTTGAATTGTTTGGGCTGTTCTCCAGGTGCCGACCCGGATTTCGGTAGCGGCGGCGACAGTCGGAACTACGCTGAGCAGCAGCAACAGCAGAACCGCTAACAGTTTGTTTGAGGGCAGGCGATCATTTGCTTTCATTACTGGGCCCGCTGAATGTCAGATGGTGCTGTTGCCGGACGATAGCAGTTGGAGGGCAGCAGTGGATCAAGATTCATCTCACGTTGGAGTCGCTGGCAATCTTCAATACCCTTACCGCGTCCTTCGCCGGTGTCGTCAATGCCGTCTCTGGGACTGGAACCAACTTCAGGGAAAAACAGGTTGGCGCCGGCCAGCAGAGATGCCGAATGGGGTTCGTGAGTACAATGAGCTTTGGCAACATTCCCCATGACCAGACGGCTGACGGCAACCAGCCGCGCCATTTCCAGCTCGGTGATCATGCCGAATTTCGTCATGGGAGAGCCGGGGAAGTTGATGCGGCGCATGACGCCGCTGTAGGTTGCTCCATTGTCGCGGGCCAGCAGCATCAGATCAACCAGCTCTTCAGCACTGTGTTCCGGACCCACCGGTTCAATGCAGTTGGCCCAACCCAGTCCGACCTCGCGCAGGACCTTGATGGTAGCGATGCGTTTGTCACGATTTAACGGGGTATCACGCCCTTCACCCAGCCTGACCGCGTGGTAGGCGCCGACAAATCCGGCCTTAAGCAGTTCTTCGCCTTCGCGGTGATTCATGTCACGCGTGTTTGCTACCAGCGGGGTTGAAGCTTCACGACTGAGGATTCGGCCGATCTCCAGCAGTTTTTCAAACGGGTAGGTACCGGTGGTCATCAGATTAAGAGCATCGGCCTGATGGTGCTCTGCTT
>JAWLDI010000157.1:0-5717 GCA_041686715.1 Pelovirga sp. | reverse complement strand
CTTGAATGGTCTGTCGGTGCCGAGTTGCTGGGCACTTTTCTTGAGCTGAACGGCGAAGTTCACGGTCTTGAGCCTCAGCCTTCAATCGCTGCTGTGGACCGGAACCTGTCACAATTTCTTGGCAACTTCCAGATGAGTGGACCGGTTGATGACCTGTCCGGTAATCTCAACCTTGACCTGGCGGGAGTTCCCCTGCTGACGCTGGAGGGCAATTCTGAACAACTGGTTGTACAACTGCACCGTACCTCAGTAAGTTCTCTGACCGAAATGGTTGGATCTTCCCACTGGCCGCAGAGTATCAAACAAAGAGGGTGGCTCGCCGGGCAGATTCAGCTGAACCCGACGGCAGAGAAGCTCCAGGGTTATCTTGACTTCTCTGGTGAAGATCTGCAGGCGGCCGGCTTTACCTTCGGAGCGAGCCGTATCAGCAGCCGGGTTCAATGGCAGCAGGAGCAGCTTGTCTTAACAGATTTCAGTATAGACTCCGCAACGACCGGCCATGGAGCGTCGATCCCTGTTGCGACATTGCAGGGCGTTGCGCGCTGGCACGCACGGACACTGCAACTGGACATCTCGGCACTGAAAATCGACAACCTTGAATATCTCTCCGGCGACGATATGAGCGCACTGGCCGGAGGCTCCCTTGACCTTGCCGGCACAGTGGTGTGGGACAAAGGGCAACAACGGCTGCATTCCGATCTGCAGGGATCTGTGCGGGTGCAGGAGGCTCTGATTCATTCTTTCTACGGCGACCTGTCACAGATGCCCATCGATTTCGATCTGCAAGCCGCCTGGGATAACACGGTTAGGTCCCTGAAAGTCAATGATATTACCTTCTCTCTGCCCGCTATTGGTCAAGTTAAGGGGCATGGAAACTGGCATTCCGGAACACTGGATTTTGGTGGCAAGTTCCTGCTTCCTCAGCTTGAAAAGGGCTTCACCCCATATCTGCGACCACTACTGAAACCCCTGATCCCGGAGTTGGAACAACTTGATTTAAGCGGCAACCTGGCAGCTGTCGGCGACGGGTCCTGGGGGCCTGAAGGATGGAACATTGCCGGCGTACTTCATCCTGACACACTCGGGTTGAAATACCGCACCGCGGATATCAGCGTGACCAATCTGTCCGGAGAGGTCCCCTTTGCGTTTTCTTCCAGTGGAGAGACTTCAGCTGTTATGCGCAACGGATTTGTGACGTTCACGCAATTTCAGACCGGCCCCCTTGTCAGCGTGGCAAATCATCTCACCCTCATGGCAACCACCAATCGCCTGACCATTATTGATCCCTGGAAACTGAGTCTGGCCGGAGGGCACCTTCTGGTTGAAAACTTGAGTTTTGGCCGCGAGTCCGATGCTCTATCTGTCAGTGGTCGCACCCATATCGACAATATCGATCTCCAGGAGCTCACCCAGACACTGGAACTGACACCTATGCAGGGCAGCATGACCGCTGACCTTGGTGATTTTAAATATATGGGCGGTGTTTTGCAATCGGAGGGAAAGGCGCGCATCGATGTCTTTGGTGGAACGATTCAGCTCCGCAATCTGAGAGCACGCGATATTTTTTCCTCCTATCGTAGCTTTGCAGGCGATATCGACATTCACGGGATTGATCTGAATCAATTGACCAGGACCTTTGAGTTCGGTGAGATCAACGGCATTATTGACGGCTACATCCACGAGCTGCGTTTGTTCGGCAAAGTACCTTCGGCTTTTGTCGCTGAACTGGCCACCCGTAACCAGGGAGAACGTAATATCAGCGTTAAAGCACTTAATAATCTCACTGTTATCAGTCAAGGCAGGCTTTCAGCAGCCCTCTCGCGCGGCATATATCGCTTTATCGATTTTTATCGTTACCGCAAAATCAGTCTGTTCTGTGCCCTGCGCAACGATGTTTTTGTCCTCAAAGGAACCGCCCGCAGCGATTCGGACCTGCACCTTGTGGATGGCGGGATGCTGCCGCCGCGCATCAATGTTCTGGCACCAGGGACGGGAGTATCCTTTCGTGAGATGCTGCGCCGCCTGGAGCGCATTGATCGCACCGCCACGCATTGATTTGCGCGTCACGTAAGCCCTGTCGTGATATAATGGGAGTCTGTTTGTTAACCAGCCTGGAGAGAAAATATGAATAAGATATTTCGTTCGCTAATCGCCTTGCCCCTTCTGGCCATTGCTGCCTGTGTCACTATTAACATCTACTTTCCGGCAGAGGAACTGCGCGGCGCCGCAGATAAAATTGTTGAAGAGGTCTGGGGTGAACGAAATCTTCCGCAAAATCCGGCAAATCAGCCACCGGCAGAGAATCCCGGTAGCTTTCTCCGCTGGTTGAGTGGACCCACCACGGCTTATGCTGCCCAGGACATCAACGTCACCACCCCGGAAATCCGGGCAGTGAAAGAGAGTATGAAACAACGCTCTGAACGCCTATTTCCTTATCTTGATTCGGGACATATCGGCATTGGTACCAATGCCCTGCTCAAAATTCGCAGCACTGAGGGACTTGATCTGCGGACCAGAGGTGAGGTTAATCGTCTGGTGAATGAGGAGAATACTGATCGTCGGCGTCTCTACACAGAGATTGCCCGTGCTAATGGATTTCCCGACCGGGCCGGTGAGGTGCAGGAAATATTTGCGGCCTCCTGGCGCGATAACGCTAAAAACGGATGGTTTATCGAACAGGACGATGGTAGCTGGCGCGCAAAGTAACAGGGGAATGATGCACGCCGACGCCCCTGGCTGCCACAAACTGAATAAAACCTTGAGAAACCCTCCTCTCCTCAAATCAGCGCCTCAGTGAACGGTCCCGCAGCACACAGCAGGCCCGTTCACTGAGGCCTTCCTTTTGTTTGGATGAGTCTGCGTACGAACACAGCCAATAACAGCGCCGTTGGCAACAACACCCCGGGAAGCTTCCGCCCTCCTTGAAGCTTGCTGCAACCTGTGCACCGCGCAACCTCCCCCCTGAACTGTCACATACCACAGTCCTGCCAAATAGGACGGCAAGGCCGCACGGAAAT
Organism: Pelovirga sp.; assembly: GCA_041686715.1. GTDB lineage: Bacteria > Desulfobacterota > Desulfuromonadia > Desulfuromonadales > Geopsychrobacteraceae > Pelovirga. Next base: position 2,700 of record JAWLDI010000157.1, on the reverse strand, counting down.
TACCTGCCTGACTCACCGTCGGCCTTTAAACTGTCGCATTATCAGAAAGTTACACATCATCAAAGAAGGTGTCACCGCTGGCATGTAGATTGCTCTTAATAAAACTATGAATTTCACCCAGCTAAAAGGAGGATAAAATGAGAAAGATGGTTTCCAGGGTTTTGGTATTATTAATAACGGCTACTTGCGGGGTTTTCTTATTTGTCGCAACGGCCAGTGCAATTCCCATATTCGGAGAAATTCAATTTGAAGGTTTGTCACAACTGACTGATGGATCATTTGAGGCTGCTCAAACTTTTTCATCCGCAAAGGGGTTACAATTCAGTGATGCAACAGTAAAGCTTGCCATTGATGACTTTGCCGGATTAAACAGTACAATTGCAAAATACAAAGATTTTATATTTGATTCCTTTGCTGGTCCTGTAGCACCCTTGTGGACTGCAGGTCCTTTCGGTTTTAATTTAGAGAGTTTAGATGTTTTTTCACACACTGATAAGTTCCTGGGAATGACAGGAACAGGCCTTATGACGGCGGACGGTTTTGATGATACAAAAGGTGACTGGATCTTCACAACTCAGTCGGCTAGTGGCTTGACCGGAATTACGTTTTCTGCTGCAGCTGCTGCAGTTCCTGTTCCTGAGCCGGGGGTACTGCTCCTTCTGGGTTCCGGAATGGTCGGTTTAGCTCTGTACCGTCGCCGAGGCATGGGCAAGTAACACAAAAGCAAAGTTTGATCGGCTCCCCGCCCTGAAGGACGGGGATTGCCAATTCATCGAAGCGAGCCGGCTCAGGCATACGCCTGGGCCGGACTGACCGCTTCTCCAAGGGCTGATGCCGCAAGTCCTGCGGCCAGTATGTTTCGTGCGGCGTTGGTCAGCCGCATCTTTTGTCAATTTCCAGCAATAGCTGTATCAACACGCGGTGACGTAATCACCAGAGCACCCACAAAAACCTCGACTGCAAAAAAAAAGGACTTAGCCATTACAGCTAAATCCTTGATTTTTAATGGCGCGCCGGGGAAGATTCGAACTCCCGACCTTCTGATCCGTAGTCAGACGCTCTATCCAGCTGAGCTACCGGCGCAAAGAGATGAGTTTATCGCCCAGAATGACAAAAATGTCAACAGCTTTGTTACCACAAACATTTTCATGAGGCTGGTCTTTTTCCTCAGAAAAATCTCTGCAGACGGCTTTAAAAAACTCAACCGCAAGGCTTGTGAGTTCCCACTGCATAAGGCGTAAGTGTCAATACGACGTTGCGGTGGAAACGACCATAACGCGGTTATTGAAGATTTTTCAACCGCTCAGATAACTGGCGGAGAGGGAGGGATTCGAACCCTCGGTAGCATACACTACACTCGCTTAGCAGGCGAGCACCATCGGCCTCTCGGTCACCTCTCCGCAAATCGTAAAAATTTTGAACTGCGCTTTTCTGACATTTAGTCAGCGCTCACTAAAGCCTCGAATCCTGTCAAACTGTAGTGCTAAACAACTGGCGGAGGAGGTAGGATTCGCCCACTACGTCGCCACCATCATGGTGGCTCCTGCGTCGGCTCCCCTGCGCTCGCTGACGCGGCCGTCCTGGCCGCTTTTCTGACATTTAGTCAGCGCTCACTCCGCTTCGAATCCTGTCAAACTGTAGTGCTAAACAACTGGCGGAGGAGGTAGGATTCGAACCCACGGAACTTTCGTTCAACGGTTTTCAAGACCGCCGCCTTAAACCACTCGGCCACTCCTCCGTTTGATCGCTGGTTTCTTGCGAAAAACTCTGGAACATTAACGAACCTTGTAGCAAAATGCAAGCACAAACAACCATTCCTTCAGCATTTGTCAGGTCTTAAGGGGCCTCGCCACAATAGTCTTCAGCCCCCCCATATAGGGAACCAGAACCTCAGGAATAATCACCGAGCCATCTTCCTGCTGAAAATTTTCCAGAATTGCTACCAGGGTGCGACCGACCGCGAGCCCGGAGCCGTTGAGGGTATGCACCAGTTCAGGTTTTTTCGCGCCTTCGCGACGAAAACGGATGGCCGCGCGCCGAGACTGGAAGTCGCGGAAGTTTGAGCAGGAAGATATCTCGCGATAGGCCTCCTGACCCGGTAACCAGACTTCGATATCAAAAGTCCGCGCGGCAGAAAAGCCGATATCGCCGGTACACAGATCGATCACTCGATAGGGTAATTCAAGCAGCTGCAATACCTTTTCGGCATGTTGCAGCAAGCTTTCAAGCTCAGCGTCAGAATCTTCCGGGCGGGTGAATTTTACCAATTCCACCTTGTTGAACTGATGCTGGCGGATCAAACCCCGGGTATCGCGCCCGTGAGCTCCGGCCTCTTTGCGGAAACAAGGGGTATAGGCGGTGTAACAGAGGGGCAGATCCTTTTCGCTGAGGATTTCATCACGGTGGATGTTGGTCACCGGTACTTCGGCTGTCGGAATCAGGAACAGATCGACATCTTCAGTGTGAAACAGATCGGCCTCAAACTTGGGCAACTGGCCGGTGCCGGTCATGGAGGTGCGATTCACCAGAAACGGCGGCAGGGTTTCAGTGTAACCGTGCTGGTCGGTATGCAGATCGAGCATAAAGTTGATGAGCGCCCGCTCCAGCCGCGCTCCGGCGCCGGTTGACAGGCAGAATCGGGCCCCGGATATTTTGCCGGCACGTTCAAAGTCAAGAATGCCGAGATCAGGACCAAGATCC
>JAWLDI010000156.1:0-5790 GCA_041686715.1 Pelovirga sp. | reverse complement strand
CGGTCATCTTCCTCCTGTTTCCCGTCGATTTCTTGTGGTTCAACAAGAACAGGCTGAGGATCTGAAGAAGAGTCGGGCACCGGATAGCGTACGACGGGACGTTTTACCGGTTCTTCAAGGGTCTCGGCTATGATCGTATCAGTGACGCTGACATCATTAATACGATAGTGAAAATAGATAGACAGGCCAAAAGCGATGATCACGGCCAGCAGAAAATAGATAACCAGATTCAGTGTTTTCATATGTCCTTCGTTTCTGTCCTTGGACCAGAAGCAACAAGAGTCCTTTTTCGATGAGAGATGTTGCATTCTAACGAAAAAAGTTCTGTAAATGTAGTGAAAACAGGTTCTTTTTTACTGCTCCTCGCTTTCCTGAGTTTGAATCGGCTCACTTTCTATGGTATTTCTGACAACCACTCCACCAGCTATGATCCGGCCACTCCCTTTGTAACGAAAGCAGAAACATGAAAAATAATTTTGAGCAGCGAGTCGTTACTGCTGCTGCTGAAGGCACCGTTATTCTGACCGCAAACAAAAGGCTCTACCGGTATTTACGGGCTGCCTTTGATCGCTCGATGCTCGAAGATCAGATTCGGGTGTGGCCAACGGCCAAGATATTTCCTTACGATGCCTGGCTGGTACAGTGTCTCGATACGCTGGGTGAGAAAGGGATACTACTCTCAGCGCTGCAGCAACGCCACATCTGGGAAGATCTGATTGGTGCTGCCAGCCGTGGCTCAGCACTCGAATTAATGAACCTCGATCGTACTGCCGAAATGGCGGTTCGCGCACACAACCTGCTGAGTGAATATGATGTTTCATTGGCGGGATGGAACCTGACGGAAGATCAGCGCATGTTTCGCGGTTGGCGTTCAGGTTATCTGGATTTGTGCAGAAAACAGCACTGGCTTGATCAGGGCGAGCTTTCAGGACACCTCCTGCGGGCCTTTGACAACAATGAGCTGTCTTTACCGGACAAGATTCTTCTGGTTGGCTTTGATCAATTGCCGCCGGGCGCGGTCAGATTGAAAAGGTTGATGGACAACCGCGGAAGATCTTGCAGCGAACTTGATATGACCACTGGCACCGCTGGCGCTGTTAACTGTTTTGCTGCGGCTGACGAGCATGATGAAACTGTGCAGATGGCACGTTGGGTGCGCTATCAACTGGAACGGGGAGCAGAGTCCATCGGTATTGTCGTGCCCGATCTGCAGCGTCGTCGTTTGTCGATTGAACGGGTTCTCAAGCAACTGATCGATCCTCCGGCTTCGGTAAAATTCGATGAGACAGGACTTTTCGGTCTTTCTTTAGGATCGCCACTGACTGGTGAAGGTGTGGTTGCCGCAGCGCTGGCCTGTCTTGATGTCGGGAGAGAAATGTCACTGGATCAGGTGTCATTGCTACTGCGTAATCCTTTTATTTGCGGAAGTCAAACTGAAGCGGATCGTCGCGCACTCCTTGACCGTCAGTTGCGATCATTGCAACAGGAAAAACTCACCCTTGATTTTCTTCTTCGACAGACTGAAAAATTCGGACAATTGCCTTTGTTGCAACGCTTGCTGACAACCATGAACGGGGTGAAGCGACAGGTCACTACAGCAGAGAACTGGGCCGATATTTTTGCCGTCGAACTTAAAAGTAGTGGCTGGCCGGGTGAGGTCACCTTGTCGAGCAACAGCTACCAAGCGGTTAAAGCCTGGTATGACAAGGTGTTGAACAGCTTCGCAATGGTCGACCCCGGTGCAACACCAATGTCGCGTAGCCGCGCCGTACAGATTCTCAAAAGAATAGCAGCTCAGACCGAGTTTCAGCCGCAAAGTGCGGTCGGACCTGTGCAGGTGGTAGGGTTGCTGGAATCATCGGGACTTCATTTCGATCATCTCTGGGTGATGGGCCTTGAAGGGGAAACCTTGCCGGCATCGCCGCGCCCTAATCCATTTATTCCGTTGCGACTGCAGGATCAACTGCAGATGCCGCATGCCAGCTTTAGCCGTGAATTCGAATTTGCCAAACAGGTACTGTTACGACTTCGCTATGCTGCAGCAGATATTGTTTTCAGTTATCCTCTACGTGCCGGTGATACTGATCTCAGCCCCAGCCCGCTCATTAAAGATAATGGAATTTCTGCAAGCCCACCGCGTACAGATGCGCTCGATCTGCGGAATCTGACCCGTTTCCAGAGCGATAGCATTGAACCCTGGCAGGACGATAAGGGCCCGGCATTGACCGTCGGGGAGGTCAGCGGTGGTACCCGGTTGTTGCAGGATCAGGCTCATTGCCCTTTTCGTGCGTTTATCCATCATCGGCTCACGGTTCGCCGTTTCGATCAGGCTGTCTCCGGTCTGTCACCACTGGTAAGAGGGGATCTGGTTCATCTGGCCCTGCAGGAGATCTGGCGGCAGTTGCAGACGCAACAGCGGTATCTGCAACTTACCCGTGAAGAGAGAGAAAAACTGTTCAGCGAGCAGATCGAAAAAATCCTTGGCGCTCGAATGGGTAGCCAGAGTGACCGGTTCCGGCGGCTGTATCAGCTTGAAAAACAACGGCTTGTCAAACTTGTCAAAGAATGGTTCGAACAGGTGGAGAGCCGGCGCGATCCTTTTGTCGTTGAGCAAACTGAGCAAACCCATCAGATCAAGGTCGGACCACTGCAATTGTCGCTGAAAATTGATCGTGTTGATCGGTTGCCCACCCAAGAGCGGGTTATTATCGATTATAAAACCGGAACAGATATGCGTACGGCTGATTTTTTATCTTCGCCGTTGATTGAACCTCAATTGCCCTGCTATGCCGTTGCTGTTGCAGAAGGTGATGACAGCACAGCTGGAATCATGATTGCTCAGGTCAAAGCCGGTAATTGTCGTCTTGCCGGAATCGCCAGTCATGATGATATGCCGGCAAAGCTCCGTACTGTGTCGGACTTCCCCCAGGCCGAGCAGGCCGGTGTGGTGAATTGGCAGACACTGATTGACTTCTGGCGCCAGCAGCTGGAGCAGTTGGCAACAGATTTTGCTGCCGGTCTGGCGCCGGTCAAACCCTTCGACCGCCAGAAAAGCTGTCGCTATTGTGATCTGCCCGGTCTCTGTCGCATCGGTGAGATAGATCAGGAGACAACCGATGAATAGCACAGATCAACAACAGCGTCTGCAGGCGATTGATGTGACCTGTTCCTGCATCGTTCAGGCTCCCGCCGGGTCGGGCAAAACGGAGCTGCTGATTCAGCGTCTTCTGGCTCTGCTTGGTGTTGTCGAAAAACCGCAACAGATACTGGCGATTACCTTTACCAACAAGGCTGCGGCCGAGATGCGGCGCCGCCTGCTGGAGGCTCTGTCTTGTGCCTTAACAGAAGAACAGCCACAACAGGACCATGCAGCCCTGACCTGGCGACTGGCACGACAGGCCCTCGATCGTCAGGGGGAGATATTACTGTTGAATCCGTCGCAGCTGGCGATTCAGACAATTGACAGCCTGTGCGCAACGATTGTGCGAAAAATGCCCTGGGCAACCCGTTTCGGAGGGATGCCTGAAATCAGTGAAGATGCAACTGAACTCTATGAGACAGCGGTACAGCGCCTTCTTGATCATCTGGAGCGCCCGGGGTCGGTCAGTGATGCCCTGCAGATTCTGCTGCAGCATCTGGATAATGACATGGCGCTGGTGCAACGGATGCTGGTGGCGCTGTTAGGACGCCGTGACCAATGGCTCAGGCATCTGACAGCAGACCGGCAGAAACTGCATGCAGAACTCAACGCGGTACTCGAAAACATATGCGATGAACATCTGGACCATGTCAATAGGACAATTCCCGCCGATCTGGTTGAAGAACTGGTGGTCTGTGCCGATTTTGCCGCTCAGCATTGTCCTGAAGAAGCTGCTGTGGGCCATTGCCGCGGGTTTACCACTCTGCCTGCGGCCACGATGGAGCAACTGCCGTGCTGGTGTGGTTTTGCCGAGCTGGTGCTGACCTCCTCCGGCTCCGTCAGAAAGACTGTGAACAAGAATATCGGATTTCCGCCGGGGACTGAATATAAAGCGGACAAGCGGCGCATGCTCAATCTGCTGGCAGATCTTGAACACGTACCCGGTCTGGTGCCGGCGCTCCACCAGCTTCGGCAACTACCGCGGCGTCTTTACAGTGACCAGCAGTGGCAGTTGCTGGAGGTTTTTTTCGACCTGTTGCCCAGACTGGTAGCCGAGTTGTGGCTGGTATTCCGTGATCGCGGTCAGACCGATTTTACTGAAATTGCGTTGAAAGCCAACCAGGCGCTTGGAGAAGCAGATGACCCCAGTGATTTGTTGCTGCAGCTCGATCATCAGTTTCAGCACATCCTGGTTGACGAGTTCCAGGATACTTCACGTCTGCAATATCAGCTTTTCAGTACGTTGACCTCAGGCTGGACAGATGGTGACGGCCGGACCCTGTTTCTGGTTGGTGACCCGATGCAGTCGATCTATCGTTTTCGTGAAGCTGAAGTTGGCTTGTTTCTCAACAGTTTCGGGGGGGTGTTCGGCAGCGCCGAGCTGCCCATGAAGGCCCTGCGATTGAGTTGTAATTTCCGTTCACAACAGAAGCTGGTTGACTGGGCAAACGAGGTATTTGTGAGCATTTTCCCGCAACACATGGATATTACCAGCGGCGCTGTGGCAGCAACAACAGCGCAGGCGGTCAAGCCTTCTTTGGCAGACAGGGCGGTGCGGGTCCATCCTTTTGCCGATGTTGACGATCAGGCCGAAGCAGAGCAGATTGTTGATTTAATTCTGTCTACACAGGCACAGGATCCGGAACAGACGATTGCTGTTCTGGTGCGGGGACGGTCGCACTTGCGCCACCTGCTGCCACTGTTGCGTCAGCGTGGCATCGCCTACCAGGCCAAGGATATTGAACAGCTTGAAGCGCGGCCTGCCGTTCTGGATATCGTTCATTTGGCCCGTGCTCTTGTCCATCGCGGGGATCGCCTTGCCTGGACGGCCGTCCTCAGGGCTCCCTGGTGTGGCCTGACTCTCACCGATCTGACCATGATCTGTCAGTTTCCGCTGGATCGTACCATTCCATCCATTTTGTCAGATTCCGCCATCATGCAGTCTGTGTCCGACGATGGCCGGCGCCGGATCGAACGGGTGCGTCCAATACTTCAGCGCGGCATGGCAGCACGTGGACAACGACCACTACGTGATTTGGTTGAAGGTTGTTGGTTGGCTCTCGGCGGGCCTGTCGGAATGGCGGATGCCGCCCTGAACGATGCAGATATGATTTTTGAGCTGATTGAAAAGCTCGATCAGGGAGGTGACATCAAGAGTTTTGATCAATTAACAAGGCAACTGCGGCAACTCTATTCTCCCCCTGACAGCCGAGCGAGTGACAAGTTGCAGATTATGACCATTCATAAGGCGAAAGGGTTGCAGTTTGATACGGTCATTCTCCCCGGCCTCGGTAAAAAAACCCGTCACTCCGACACGCCCCTGTTGCGCTGGTTGGAACACCCGCAACATGGGTTGTTGCTGGCCCCGGTAAGCGAGCGTGGCAGTCGTGAAAAGGATCCGATCTATCAATTGGTGGCAGGCCTCGAAGAAACCAAGGACGATCATGAAAATGCCCGTTTGTTATATGTTGCGGTAACCAGAGCCATCAGGCGGCTGCACCTGCTAGGTCACGCTGTAACCAGCCAGGATCAACAATTGCGCCCGGCCAAAGGATCACTGCTGGAAAAATTATGGCCTCACGTTGCTCATTATTATGAGCATTGCCGGCACGCAGCAACACAAGTAACGCTAGAGGAGAATCTGCCTGTTC
>JAWLDI010000155.1:0-5805 GCA_041686715.1 Pelovirga sp. | reverse complement strand
AAAGTAAAACTTGAAGTAGTTACCCCAATCAGATTGATAAAAAAAGGGAAGCCAATGTTCAAGTTGACTGTTAAGGATTTTTTTACTGCACTCGTTCGCCGGATCAGCAGTCAGGCGGCTCTTCATACAGGAGAAGAAGTCGACATGGATCATTGCCAGCTTGTTGATCTGGCGGTCGGCCTGGAATGCCGCGAATATGATCTGCATTGGCACGACTGGCGTCACCTCGAGGGGAGGCACAGGACCCAGGGGATTGGTGGTTTAACCGGTAGCATGACCCTGGCGGGAGATTCGCTGAAGGAAATTTTCTGGTTGCTGGAGTTGGGTTCTTTACTGCATGTCGGCAAAGGAGCTTCTTATGGTTACGGTCGCTTCCGACTGGTCGATGTCGTAGATTAATCTGGCTTTTTTTCGTAGAATATAAAATTCATTCAGTAAGACCACTGACGGAGGTGAAGTATGTTCTGGATTGTTTTGTTTCTGTTGTTGCTGGGCGGGCTCTTTTATCTTTATCAAAAAATGAAAGCACTTGAACAACAGATACGAGCTGAGCAGGCACTGGAGAAGGCGAGTCAGCAATTAGAGTCAACAGCCGCTGATTCTGCCACTGAGTTGGCATCAGCAGCACAGAATCCATCCAGGACTGTATCGCCAGCGCCAGCGTCAGACGGGCAATCAATCAACACGGCGTGTGATCCTGTTTTACATGCTATCGACTCACAGCCCGGAGTGCTTCAGGCCGATATTTATGACCAGTTGCGGCAATTCAAGAAAAGGCAGGTCCAGCAGATGATCAGGCAATTAGTGGAAGATGGCAAAGTCAGGCGTGAACGGGCCGGCAATTCATATCAGTTGTATCTGACGTAAACTGCGGAGGAGCTGTTGACGCTCTGCTCCTCCGCCTGATTATCGTCGGTTAGAGGTTTTTCAGGTTGTAGAAAACATCCTTGCCGCGGAAGATCGCGGTACCTTCAAGTTCATCTTCGATACGTAAGAGTTGATTGTATTTGCATACGCGATCGGTTCGGCACAATGAACCGGTCTTGATCTGTCCGGCGTTGGTTGCTACAGCCAGATCAGCAATGGTCGTGTCCTCGGTTTCACCGCTGCGATGGGAAACAACAGCCGTGTAGCCGGCTCGCTTAGCCATTTCAATGGCATCCAGGGTTTCCGTAAGCGTGCCGATCTGGTTGACCTTGATCAGGATGGAGTTGGCAATTCCTTTATCGATTCCTTCCTTAAGAATTCTGGTATTGGTGACAAACAGGTCATCACCGACGATCTGGATTTTATCGCCCAGTTTTTCTGTCATCAGTTTCCAGCCGTCCCAGTCGTTTTCGGCCATGCCGTCTTCGATGGAGATAATCGGGTAACGCGCGACCAGATCCTCATAGAAACCCACCAGCTCGGCGGCGGTTTTAAGCGGCTGCTGTTCGTTGGCGAGATTGTATTTGCCGTCTTTGTAAAGTTCCGAGGCGGCAACATCGAGTGCCAGCAGGATATCTTCACCCGGTTTGTAACCGGCGGCCTTGATCGCTTCAACGATCACCTCAAGGGCTTCTTCGTTGCTCTTCAAGTCAGGGGCAAAACCACCCTCATCGCCCACAGCAGTATTATAGCCTTTGCTTTTAAGGACTTTTTTCAAGGCATGAAAAATCTCCGCACCCGTGCGCAAGGCTTCTTTAAAGGTGTCGGCACCCGCCGGCATGATCATAAATTCCTGGATATCGACGTTGTTGTCGGCGTGTTCGCCACCGTTGATGATATTCATCATCGGCAGGGGCAGTTCTTTGGCATTGCTACCACCGATGTACTGATAAAGGGGCAGACCGGCGTCTTCGGCTGCAGCCCTAGCGCAGGCCATGGATACACCAAGTAGGGCGTTGGCGCCAAGTTTGCTTTTGAAGTCGGTACCATCAAGCTCAAGAAGCTTGCGATCAATGCCAATCTGGTCACTGACCTCCCACCCCTGCAATTCAACGGCGATAACTTCGTTAACATGTTCTACCGCTTTAAGGACCCCTTTTCCCAGATAACGGTTCTTGTCCCCGTCGCGAAGCTCGAGTGCTTCACGCTCACCGGTGGAAGCACCACTCGGAACCGCTGCTCTGGCGATAATACCCGAATCGAGGGCGACCTCTACCTCAACCGTCGGGTTCCCTCGTGAGTCAAGTATTTCTCGTGCATAGATGTCAATGATTTCGCTCATCTTTGTCCCCTTGTCAGGTAAGCTGTAAAAAGATATTGTCGCAGACGGCGTTTGTACGCAGGCTGGACAAAAAAACGAACAAGTAACTGCAACATGTTCATCCGGCTTTATTTCGGATGAACTCTATTTATAGCACAGGAACTGCCTCAGTCGAGGTCTTTTTATCAGGTCTGGAGTATGGCATCTCTCAATCCGCTACCAGTTGAATTAACTGTTATTGTTCCGGTACTTAACGAAGCTGCCAGTTTGCAGGTTTTTTTGGCGGAATTACGTCAACAACGCCAGGTCCATTACGAACTGATCATTGTTGATGGCGGTTCGATGGATGGTTCTGTAGAGCTGTTGGAGCAGGAAGATCAGGTCACATTGATACGCAGTGCGCGAGGCCGGGGCCGTCAAATGAATGCCGGGATAGCTGTCGCCCGTGGTGAGTGGTTGCTGTTTCTTCATGCCGACAGCCGTTTTTGCGATTTTTCGGCCTGGCGCACCGGAATCGATTATTTATCCAATCGTTCTGCCCGTCGGGTTGCCGGCCATTACGCTATGCGTTTTGCTGCCAACAGCACAACAAAGAGTAAAGGCTACGATTTTTACGAGCGTAAAGCCAGAACATCAAGACCGGAAACGATCCACGGTGATCAGGGTTTTCTGCTGCACAGAACACTGCTGGAGCAGGTTGGTTGTTTTCGTGAAGATTTGCCGGTGATGGAAGATACGGATTTTGCTGAACGTTTGCGTACGGTGGGCCAATGGCAGTTGCTGCCGGCAGAAATCAGGACCTCCATCCGTCGTTTTGAAGCTGAAGGGCTGTGGCAGCGCCAGTTTCTAGGTGCCCTGATGATGTGTTTCCGGAGTATCGGCTGGACTGATTTTTTTGATCGAGCTCCTGGGCTCTACCGCGCCCAGGCCCAGACGGACAGCTTGTCCCTGACGCCTTTTCTTGACCTGATTGATGATTTACTGGGCCGTTTGCCACGGCAGGAGCGATGGCGCCTGTGGCGGGCCAGTGGTGCCTATGTCCGCGGTCACGGCTGGCAGTTTTTTTTTGCTGCTGACTGTCGCCGAGCCCGCCGTCAGCGGCGGTCAACGGCAGATACTCCAGGATTCTGGCAGTTCTGGGGCGAGCCGGTCTATGAGTTGCTGACTGATAACCCGGTCGGCCGCTATCTTTTTACTGTTCTGCTGCGATTGTCTTTTTCTGTTGTCAGAACAGGGTTGCGAAAAAAGGAAACAGGAAAATTACTCTCCAGCCATCCTGAACATTAGAGCCGGTGGTGTTGTCTTGTCGGCGATAGCATGAATGTGTTAAACAGTTAACTGATTGTTGAATAATGGATGGTTGTTGCGATGGTTCAGAAGGGGTAAAAGCTGTGCTGTCGTGACCTCAAAAAAGGAGATATCAAAGGTGGCAGTTTTTAACGATTTCAAGGTCAAAGATCTCAGCATGGCTGAGTGGGGACGCAAGGAAATTCTGCTTGCTCAGGTGGAAATGCCGGGTTTGATGGCATTACGTGATGAATACAAAGATGTGCAGCCCCTTAAGGGTGCGCGCATCACCGGTTCTTTACACATGACCATACAGACGGCGGTACTGATCGAGACCCTGGTAGATCTGGGCGCTAAAGTGCGCTGGTGTTCGTGCAATATTTTTTCCACCCAGGATCATGCCGCGGCGGCGGTTGCCGTCGGCCGTGAGGGTTCAGTCGAGGATCCTGCCGGGGTGCCGGTTTTTGCCTGGAAAGGTGAAACCCTGCCGGAGTACTGGTGGTGTACCGAACAGGCGCTGTCCTGGCCTGATGGGGAAGTTCCCAACATGATTCTTGATGACGGAGGTGACGCGACACTTTACGTGCTTAAGGGAAGTGAGTGGGAACGTGCCGGTTGTCCGGAGGTATCCGCTGATGACCCCGAAGACTGGCGCGAACTGGTTTCCAGCCTGCGTGCCTCAATTGCGGCCAATCCCGATAAATGGAGCCGGAGTGCCGCTGCCATCAAAGGGGTTACCGAGGAAACGACTACCGGCGTCCACCGCCTGCATCAGATGGCAGATGAGGGCGTACTGCAGTTTCCGGCAATGAATGTTAACGATTCAGTGACCAAGTCAAAGTTCGACAATGTCTATGGCTGCCGCCATTCACTGGTGGATGGTATCATGCGCGCAACCGATATCATGCTCTCTGGCAAGGTTGCTGTCGTCTGTGGTTATGGCGATGTCGGCAAGGGCTGCTGCCAGTCGTTACGCGGTCAGGGGGCCCGGGTTATCGTTACTGAAATCGATCCAATCTGTGCTCTGCAGGCACTGATGGAAGGGTATGAGGTTCGACGGGTTGAAGATGTGCTTGATTTTGCTGATATCTACATTACTACCACCGGTAACAAGGACGTCATTACCCTGGAGCATATGCGGCAGATGAAGAACAATGCGATTGTCGGTAATATCGGCCATTTCGACAATGAAATCGAGATGATTGCTCTGGAAAAAGATCCGACGGCCAGCAGGGAAAAAATCAAGCCCCAGGTTGATCGCTGGGTTTTTGAGGATGGCCATGGTGTCATCATCCTTGCCGAAGGGCGACTGCTGAATCTGGGTTGCGCAACCGGCCACCCCAGTTTTGTCATGTCCTGTTCGTTCACCAACCAGGTGATGGCACAGATCGAACTCTTTACCAATACCGATGCCTATGCCAATAAAGTTTATGTGCTGCCAAAGCTACTGGATGAAAAGGTGGCACGGCTTCATCTGGATAAACTGGGGGCCAAGCTTTCGGTTCTTTCCGACGAACAGTCCCGCTATCTTGGGGTTCCAACAAACGGTCCCTACAAGCCTGATACTTACAGATATTGATGTAGCACGGTGCCGATGGCATTGATATTGATACCGACGGCAGCCTGCCCGGTCCGGGCTGCCGTTTTTATTGTTTGACGCCAAGAAAAAGCCAGATTGCCAACAGGGTAAAAATCAGATTGGCGGTCCATGCCGCGATAAACGGGGGAGTCGCTCCAGCGTAGCCGAAAGAAATGACGGCCGACTGGATAATAAAATACGCTGCGCCGATACTGAGGCTCAAACCAACTCCCAGGGCCAGATTGCTCTCGCGACCGCGCTGTAGAGCAAAGGGGATTCCAAGTAGTCCCATGACCAGGCCGGTAAAGGGTGCGGCCACTCGTGCCTGCAGATCAACCCGCTGGCGGGTAGCATCGTAACCTTCATGCTCCAGACGCTTTGCCAGCTGCGCCAGCTGAAAAATCCCGAGTTCTGCATTGAGATCATCTATCCGGGCAAAATCGTCAATCTGGCGGTCAATATTCAACGGTAGATTTTCCCGACGCACTGTTTCCTGCAACATTCCGGACTGCGGGTCGAAGTAGCGCTGCCGTGCCTTTGCTGCTATCCACTGCCGGTTGATCAGTGTGGCCTCTTCGGCATCGATCCGACGGAGAATTTTTGCTCCCCCGTCCAGTTCGAAGATGGTCACTCCTCTTAACTTCTGCTCCTGTCCCTTAACCAGATCAATATTGATGATCTGCTGACCACTGCGATACCAGATTTTGCTGTGGGTCAGTCGAACCTGCTCGCGGCCGCGTAATTTCATATC
>JAWLDI010000154.1:0-5833 GCA_041686715.1 Pelovirga sp. | reverse complement strand
CCCAAGCAGGGTTTTCTCTAACAGCTCGCGCTCTGAAGTGATCAACTGATACTGGCGTATGGCATCCTGCAACACCCGGATCAGCAGTTCAAGGCTGCAGGGTTTGGTGAGGAAGCGAAAAATTTCACCCTGATTGACGGCATCGATGGCGGTCTGCTGATCGGCGTAGCCGGTATACAGAACCCGCACCGTATCGGGGTACAGGTCTTTGATGGCGGAAAGAAACTGGATACCTGTCATTTCCGGCATCTTCATATCGGAAATGACAACGCTGAAGGTCTCCTGCGTCAGCAGTTTAAGGACTTCTGTCGGCGATGATGCTACACAGATGTCAAAACGGCGAAACAGGCTACGCTGAATCCCGGATAAGAAATTTTTGTCATCATCGACAAAAAGCACTTTCTTGTTCGTCATCTCATACCCTCCTCCAGCCTTTGCCTGTCCGTTGAGATTCACCCGCCTGATGATCAAACCGTTAACATACGACCCATTGTGCCGATAGCATCGCGACAGCCACCAATTACAACAATTGAGCAAAAATCATTCCGATTATCTTAAAAGAACGGTTTTTCTCCGGGGGAATGTATCCGTTCGAGACAACAGGCTAATTTTAAATAATTTATTGTCACCTAAAATGAACCGGCGAATAATGATAGGCGCTAGAATTGCTGCCACCATCTCCGCGGCCACCAAGGTGCGACCACTGAAACTATCAATGTGAAAGGAATAATCTGTGGGGTTAATTCAAGTGATACTTTTTCAGTTTACGATACAGAGTTGCTTCACCGATCCCGAGAATCTCCGCAGCCCGACGACGATTATTGCCGACTTTTGCCAGGGCACTCTCAATCGCGCGTTGCTCATACTTGTCAAGGGTGTCACCAGTACCCGGCTGATCAGGGGCGGTATCGTCGGCAACCCGGTTGAGCAGCTCTGCCGGCAGGACATCGGGGCAGATCACCGCATGGCGACTCAATACCGCCGCCCGAAACACAACATTAGCCAGTTCACGTACATTTCCCGGCCAGTCGTAGGCACACAGGCAGGCCAGGGCATCAGCGTCAATTCCTGTGATCTGTTTGCTGCTGTTGTGATTTTTTTTGATAAAGAAATCAACCAGCATGGGGATATCTTCGCGCCGGCGGCGCAATGGCGGAAGCTCAATTGAGATGGTATTGAGGCGATAATAAAGATCATCACGAAAATGCCCCGCGACAATATCCTGAGTTAACTGACGGTTGGTTGCTGAAATCACTCTGATATCGACTTTATATTCCTGGTTGCTGCCCACCGGCCGGACGACCCGCTGCTGGAGAGTTCGCAACAGCCGCGCCTGGAGAGTCAAATCCATTTCACCAATCTCGTCCAGAAACAGCGTCCCTTCATGCGCATGACGAATGAGGCCGGCATGGGCACTTAAAGCCCCGGTAAAAGCTCCCCTGGTATGACCGAAGAGTTCACTTTGAATGAGACCTTCACCAAGGGACGCGCAGTCAACGGGAACAAAATTTTTCACATGACGCGAACTGTTGAGGTGAATGGCCAGGGCGACCAGTTCCTTGCCGGTTCCGCTCTCTCCCTGGACCATCACCGATGCATCAGTATCAGCGACCCGCGCCACCATCTCTTTCACCTCGAGCATGGGGGGACTTTCTCCGATCAGCTCGGAAAACTGATATCGACGATCCATTTCATGACGGCGCTTACGATGTTCCGAGGCTTGTTGCCACTGCTCGGCAATCTGCTTGATCCGGCCGTGCAACACATCGGCGGCAATGGGCTTTTCGATAAAATCAACTGCTCCCAGCGACATCGCCTTGACCGCCTCCTGCACCCCGCCATGCCCGGTCAGCATCAGTACTCTGGTCAGCACGAAACGTTTACGAATCTGCGCAAGCAACGTCAGACCATCCATTCCCGGCATCTTTAAATCAACAATGGCGGCATCAATCCGCGTGCGCTCCAGGATCCACAGTGCTTCATCGCCACTCTGGGCAAGATAAATCAGATAGTCATCGCGCTTGAACATGCGTTTGATAGACGAAAGGATATATTCCTCATCATCAACCACCAGAAGGGCGAATTTAACACTGATATCCATTACCATCATTACCCTCCACAGCAGATTAACCAGATACCCTCTGCCGGTCCCAAAAAAACCAGTAAATTCAAATAATTAAGTCGCGACAACAACACATAGCTCTGACCGCTCCTATCAAAAAGACGGGACACTGACCAGAGTCTATCATTTAGATAGATTTTTGTCTCTATCGGCTTGGATCTATCTAAAAAGGTTTCTAACGGCACCGGGGGAAAATAGTTCAGACGACCTCAGGTACCGCAAAAATCGCCACAAAACCAGGGATTAACGGCAGGGAGCCCCCACAGCCCTCAGCCAATCTACGCAAAACCAGAGGGGAAATATTAGTGGCATGGATTTTGATAGTAACCTAATCCTATCGACTTAAAAAAGATTTTAAAAAACCCTGACAATAGAAAGATATCATCATGCCAAATCTGCTTCGTATCTCCCTGACCCTGCTCTTTGCGCTGCTACTGAGTATTATCACGACATCCTTCGCCACCGGCCGCGACCTTGAGACGATCACAAAGGAAGGAACACTTAGACACATTGGCGTTCCTTATGCCAACTTTGTCACCGGTCAGGGCGATGGCCTCAGTGTTGAACTGATGCAGATGTTTGCCGTCCATCTCGGTGTCCGCTATGAATTTGTCCAGGCCGACTGGGGCACAATCATCCGCGACCTGGTCGGTGCTGACATCAAACTCAGCGATGGCCAGGCAACTTTAGGGGACGCGGTTGCGGTTCGTGGTGATATCATTGCCACCGGCCTGACCGTCATTCCCTGGCGTGAACAGGTGATTGACTATTCCGACCCGACGTTCCCGACCCAGGTATGGCTGATGGCGGAAGCCAGATCGCCATTAAGCCCGATCACCCCCGTCAGCCTTGAGGCGGACATTCTCGCTACCCGCCAGTTGCTGACCGGCCGGCGGCTTCTCGGTATGCGCAATACCTGCCTTGATCCGGCCCTTTATCCTTTCGCCGGGGATCCATTTGAAACCATATATTTTACCGGCAGTCTCAATGAAATGATGCCCGCCGTTCTCGAGGGTAAAGCCGATATCACCCTGCTGGATGTGCCTGATGCCCTGGTGGCCCTGAACACCTGGCCGGGACAGATCAAGATTCTTGGCCCCCTGTCGGAAAAACAGCAGATGGGCGTTGCCTTCCGAAAGAGCTCGCCACAACTGCGCCGGGCGTTTAATGATTTTTACCGTGAATTGAAAACGAATGGAATCTATCGGGAGCTGGTTAAAAAATATTACCCGGATGTCCTCTATTACTATCCTGAGTTTTTCTGACCAGCCGTTAAACCGCCGTCTCCAGCCGGCGGCATCAATACGTTGTCAGATAATGCATCACCTCAGAACCGCCAACGGTGACAAGGGAAATGGCATGACCAATAACACAGAATCGACAGCAACCACCCCGGACAGCAATAGCACGGACCGACGGTCCTACCTGGTGGCCATCATCCTGCTGCTGTCGGTGATGGCGGTTCTGCTGGGAATGAATTACCACGCCCAGAAGCAGGCGCAACTGCGAACAATTCAACGCATCCAGAGTGATGTTGACGCCGAAGCCCAGCGCTTTTCCATGCTCATCAACCGTTTGCAATCGGAATTGCGCCAGATGGCAACCGGTCCCGAGGTTTCTGCCTATTTCCGCAACAAGGCGCTGGGAATGTCAATGGAATACGGCCTGCGTGCCAGTATCCAAAACCTTTCCCGCACTTTTGAAAGAAAATTTCAACTTTTTCCTTTTGCTGACGGCAGCCTTTATGAGCACATCCGTCTGTTTGACTGCTCGGGCAAGTTGATTGCCGGCTGGCCGGAACTGCCGGCGGGACAAACCGCCGGATTGCCGGAACATCTGCGGCGAATTGACAAGCGGATTCACAATTTTTCCCAGAACGGTGTTCTTCATCTGCAGACCCCCCTGGGCAGCTGCGACAATACTGAAGCCATTATCCAGGCGGCTATCCCATATGACAAGATGCGCCGCCATCTTGCGCTGAACGACAACCACCTGAATCGCCGGATATTACTCCATAACCACCAGGTCGCTGATCCCCAGATCGATCTGGTGCCACTGGAGTCTCTCGAAAAAATCAGCCGTTACCTGTCAAAGAAAGAACCTTTTTCCCTTGATGCCGAGGATGAACTGCTCTCCCGGTTAAGCGAGAACATGGGGGTTTCCCGCCCGCTGGTTTTTCAAGCGGAGGTTCAGGGATATCCACTGACCCTGCTACGCATTGAAAGTGCCACGGATATATACGATCAAACCGCCTCGATAACGATCCTGATTGTCATGATCCTGTTTTCCGGCACTCTGGTGTTGCTTTCCCTGCGTATCCTCCATTCAACAACCCGCAACCGGGTACTGAACAAGACCCTGAACCAGGTTCGTGAGAATGAACAGGCATTGCGTGAACGCAACCGCGAGATGAAACTGATCATCGATGGCGCCCAACTCGGCACCTGGACCTGGGAAGTTCAGACCGAAAAGCTGATCATCAACGACACCTGGGCGAGGATGCTTGGTCATCAGGCAACAGACCTGTTGCCCCACGTTACGACCTGGAGAGAGCGGCTGCATCAGGATGATACCCCCGACATCATGGCCGCGATAGAAGAACATTTGGCCGGCAATACCATGGTATATACCACCGATCATCGGTTACTTCACGCGGAAGGTCACTGGATCTGGGTGCGCGCTGTTGGTCAGGTTTTCAGCCGTGACAGTCAGGGGAAGCCGTTAGTAGTTAAAGGCATTCATCTGGAAATTACCGAGCTGAAAACCGCCTTGCAACAGACGGAACAAGCACAGAAAGAAGCAGAAGCCGTTATCGCCAACTTCCTTGACAGCCTGCTGGTGGTTGACCGCAATCTGCTGATCAGCCGGATCAATAAGGCCACCTGCCTGTTGCTGGGATATTCCGAGGATGAACTGCTCGGCATGCCGATCAGTTTCCTGTTTGCCGACTCAGACGAGGACGTTCGTGCTTGCTTCAGTCTTGCCGCCGGCAACAACCAACAGAATTTATCTGAATTACGCAACATCGAAATGACATTCCGCACAATTCACGGCACAAGCCTGCCTGTTTCGATGAATCTGGCCCGCCTGCAAAGTGACCGGGGAGAAACTATCGGTGTTGTTGCCGGAGCCAAGGATGTTTCGTCCCTTAAAAATGCCCTGCTCGAAACTGAACGCCAGAATCAATTCATCGAACGGGTGCTGAATGTCATTCCCGGTGGACTACTGGTCATGGACGCCGGATACAGAATATTGCGCAACAATGACACCTATCTGCACCTGTTGGAATACTGGAGCGGAAATTACGCCCTCGACCACGAAACACTCGCATCAACAATTCATGAACAGATTCGTAACCGACTACCGGATCAGGCAGCTGGAAACTTCGGCATCAATGCGGAAGATAAAGTTTTTTTTATTGAATATCATGCCGCCAGAGACGGCTATGATAGCGCCGGCAACTGGGTAGTCTATCTTCACGATGTCACTCCCAGATTACAGGCGGAAGAAGCCCGCAAACTGCATTCCACCGTACTTGAACAGACCAGTGAAGCCGTGGTGGTTTCTGATACCAACGGAGTGTTCCGCTATGTGAATCGTGCCTTTACCCGTTTATGTGGCTACACCTCTGCCGAGATTATCGGCCAACCGATCAGCCTGCTTAAAAGCCCCAATTACAAAAAGTCGTTTTACGCTCGCCTGACCCGCAAC
>JAWLDI010000153.1:0-5994 GCA_041686715.1 Pelovirga sp. | reverse complement strand
GCAAGGAGACGGACAGGCATCAGTGGGTGACCCTGCTTTAAGCAGACTGCAGCGCGCTACTGTGCTGTTCTGCCGACTACTGCCTCTATATGCCCGCCGGGGATGGTGTTTTTACCTGTAAAACGACCACCCCCGGCCGCCGACCCAGTAGCTACTCTCTCTACTCACTTATTACCAGAAACTACTCACCGCGCCGACAGCCCAGCCGGACGGCACAACCGCCAATATGCTTTCTTCCAACCTATCTACCTGAATATATAGATGAATATCTGTCGATAAAAGCCTGTTTACGGATTGGCATGAAATCTGCCTTGAGTAATAGAACACGCGTTGAGTAGACAATTGTCTGCCTGCCTCTGCTTTCAATCCCTCAAGGAGCTTTCCCATGTGTCGAATCGGTGCAATCAAAAGCTTGAACTATGTGCATCCCAGTATGGCATTGCATCTTATGCAATCGCAGCAGAAAGGACATGACAACTCCGGTTTTGCTATGGTCATGCAGGATCTGGGCGGCATCTTTGAGTCTTATAAAAAACTCCCGACCCTGTCCATGGCCTGTACTGCCGAAGGAATCAAGATAGCCGAGGACATTCTCCATGATACCGGTTTCCACCGGGTCATGCAGTGGTCCCCCGAGGTTAACGACAAGCCGGGCCTCGATATTAATGCCATGCCCCATTACGTTTTTGAAACCTTCAACTATCCCCGCCACTTCAAGAAAGCAACCCGGCAGGAGAAAGAGGATCTGCTCCTTGATACCCGCCTGCGTCTGCGCCAGGCACTGGAAGACGATGAACAGGGTTTTGTCTACTCTTTCTGGCCCGACCTGCTCACCCTCAAGGAGATCGGTGACCCTCGTGATATCGGTACCTATTTCAATCTCTGGGAGTCGAATACCACCTTTACCGCCAAGGTCATCACGGCTCAGTGCCGGCAGAACACCAATTATGACATTGTCCGCTATGCGGCACACCCGTTTCATCTGCAGGGATATACAGCACTGGCCAACGGTGAAAACACCTTTTATCTGAAAAATATGGAATCCCAGCAGCAGTTGCATCGCGGCTATATCGGCTTCGAGTCGGACTCACAGTGTTTTCTTTACACCCTGCACTATGTTCACCGTGAACTGGGCTGGCCGTTGAATTATTACAAGCATGTCGTTACCCCCCTGCCCTTTGACGAAATTGATCAGCGTCAGGACCGCAAACAGCTGCTGGCCATCCGTCAATCCCTGGCCCACCTCGAGATCAACGGCCCCAACACCATGATCGGTCTGCTTCCCGACAATACCCTGTTCACCTGTTGTGATGCCAAGAAGTTGCGCCCCGTGGTGATTGGTTACGATGACGAAACAGCCGTCATTTCCTCAGAAGTGTGCGGCATCAACGAGATCCTTCCCGATCGCAACTGGGAAGACGACATCTATCCCAACGAGCGGGAAATTGTCGTCATCAACGACCAACTGGAGGTGCAGCGATGGAAACAATGAAAGTAAACCACCTCACAGCCAATGATCTGCCCTGGAAAATCCTGTATGACGCCAGTCGCTGCACCCTGTGCGGCTCCTGTGTCGCGACCTGTTCCTTCCGCGCCATCAAGCCCAAGGTCGAACGCCGGCGCATGGTTTTTTCCGAGACGGACCTGCCGGAGCCGAAGGCCCGTTTTTCTGCAGTACCGGTTATTCGCCAGGGGACATCCATCCGCGACTATTGCCGCGGCTGTGCCATGTGCGAAAAGGTCTGTCCCAACGACGCCATCCGTCCTGAGCGCAACGTTGACACCCGCCACCCGATCGTTACCCGGTGTCTGGGGGGCGACTCCATCAAGCGTGGTGGTCGCAAGAACCTGGAAGGAACCGCCAGGAGCCTGGACACCTTGCGTATCGGCCGGATCTCGCAGATGACCGACCCGAGTCTCGACGCACAACGGCACAGCTTTGATCTGCTGGCGCCCTTCGGGCGGATTCTGCCACCGGCAAAACTTCCCTTCATACCCGACTCAAATCGGGAAATGAGCCTGGGGGAGATGACCCCGCCGGTCAACTGGGTTTATCCGGTGATCATTGGCGATATGTCCATCGGCGCTCTGTCCTGGCGGATGTGGGAGGCAGTCGCCATGGCAACGGCCTACCTTAACGAGGAATGTGGGTTGCCGGTACGCATGTGCTCCGGTGAAGGGGGCGTGCCACGTCGCCTGCTGCGGTCAAAATACCTGAAATACATGATTCTGCAGATCGCTTCCGGCCATTTCGGCTGGAACCGGATTGCTACCAGCATGCCCGATATGATTGAAGACCCCGCCGGCATTCTGATCAAGATCGGTCAGGGTGCCAAGCCCGGTGATGGCGGACTGCTGCAGGCGGGTAAGGTGGCGGAGCATATCCAGGCAATCCGGGGTGTGCCCAAGACCGATCTACTCAGCCCGCCCAACCATCAGGGACTCTATTCTATCGAAGAGAGCGTCCAGAAGATGTTTCTTTCACTGAATGCCGCCTTCAAATTTCGCGTGCCGGTGGCCATCAAGGTTGCCGCATCGGCCACCAGCGTCAGCGTATTCAATAACCTGGTGCGTGATCCCTACAATATTGTCGGCGGCTTTTTTCTCGATGGGATCGATGGAGGCACCGGCGCGGCTCACGAAGTCAGCCTCGACCACACCGGTCACCCCATCGTCAGCAAGCTGCGCGACTGTTATCTGGCAGCGGTCACCCAGGGACGTCAGGGGCAGATTCCCCTGTGGGCAGCCGGCGGCCTGGGTAAAACCGGTGATCTGGCTGCCGATGCGTTCAAGATGATCTGCCTTGGTGCCAATGGCGTTTTTACCGGCAAGCTGATTCTGCAGATGGCCGGTTGTGTCGGCAACGACATGGGACGTTGCAATGCCTGCAATACCGGTCTTTGTCCGGCGGGCATCACCACCCAGGAACCGCAGCTGGTGCACCGTCTTGATCCCGACCGGGTCGCCCAGAATATTGTCAACTACTACCTGGCCATGGATCAGGAACTGAAAAAACTGCTCGCCCCGGTCGGCAACTCGTCCTTGCCGGTAGGCCGTGCTGATGCCCTGGTATCCACCGACCGCGCGGTCGCCGAGCGCTTGAAGATTCAGCATGTGTGTTGACAAGAGGGACGCTTGGACCGGCCGGGAGGTTCCGCTGGTCGGCTTTGCAAATAGCTATTACATTATGGAGCGTTGATATGGCAGCTCAGATCATTGGCTTTGATAACAACAACCAGCGTCTTTCCACCCAGCAATTGCTGCAGCAGATTTATGCTGCCCTGGGTCAGGGTGAAACCGAATTCGAGGTACTGGCCTCCGGTCATCATGTTATCGGTGGCCCCCTGTGGTCCGCCGATGGCGATCCGTTACGCTTTAAAGTAAAAAATCCCGGTCAGCGGGTTGGTGCTTTTGGCCTTGCCGGTACAACCATTGTTGTTGAAGGGTCAACACCCGCCGACGCCGGCTGGCTCAACGCCGGTGCCGAGCTTATTATCAAAGGCGACAGCGGCGACACCACGGCCCACTGCGCTGCCAGCGGCAAGATCTATGTTGCCGGTCGCGTCGGCACCCGTTCCGGCTCACTGATGAAGCATGATCCCGCCTTTTCACCACCGGAACTCTGGGTATTCAAAAATACCGGCTCGTTCTCCTTTGAGTTTATGGGGGGCGGGACTGCGGTGATCTGCGGTATCGGCTGTGAGCAGGAACCTTCAGTACTGGGAGAGCGCAGTTGTGTCGGCATGGTTGGTGGAACCGTTTACGTTCGCGGTGCCGTCAGAAATCTTCCCGACGAGGTCTGGTTACTCGATCTTGACGCTGCCGATATCGATTTCTTGCGCAGCGGCATGCCGCTTTTCCTTGATGCCATCGAGCGTAGCGACTACCTGGATAAGCTCACGGATTTTTCCCAGTGGAAAAAAATCACGGCCAAAACCTATGAAGAACGCCGGCGTTATCACAGTATGCGCCCGAGCATGCGCGAATTCCGCCTCAACCAGTGGGTCGCCGATGGCGGCATATTTGGTGGCCTGTTGCGTGATGACTACGATCAGATTGCCGGGCTGGTCAATACCGGCGAGAGTCGGCTGAAAATTCCCCACTGGCGCAACAAGGCTTTTTGCGCTCCCTGTGAATCAGCCTGTCCGTCAGCCATTCCGACACAGGATCGCATTGCCCTGCTGCGCCAGGGCAAGTACAAAGAGGCGATTGAACTGGTCCTCAACTATTCACCGTTTCCCGGCAGTGTCTGCGGCGAGGTCTGTCCCAATCCCTGTATGGACGCCTGTACCCGCCAGCTTATTGACCATGCGGTCGCCATGCCCGAACTCGGACGATTGTCTTTAGAAGCACAATCTCCCGACGCTGCACCGGATACGGGAAAAAAGATCGCCATCATCGGTGGCGGACCTGGTGGTTTGTCCGCCGCCTGGCAGTTACGGCTTAAAGGTCACCAGGCGACGGTGTTTGAATCGGACGCGGATGTTGGTGGCAAGTTGCGCCAGGTGATTCCCAAAGAACGCATGCCGGAAAGCTCATTAACCCTTGAAATTGAACGTATCAAACAGCTCGGTATCCGGATCAACACCAGCACCCCTGTCGATGCCGCGACCTTTGCCCGGCTACAGCAAAACCATGATGCCATTGTGATTGCCAGCGGAGCCCACAATCCGGTGATTATTCCGTTTCCCGGCCATGAACGCCTGGTCAAGGGACTCGACTTCCTTAAGGCCATCAACCGCGGTGAACGCCCGGCTGTCGGTGAGCGCGTCGTCGTTATCGGCGCCGGCAATGCCGGCATGGATACCGGTTTGGGGGCCTATGCCATGGGTGCGAAACAAGTTACTGCCATTGATATCCAGCGTCCGGCAGCTTACCAGCAGGAAATCGATCATTTTGAACAACTCGGCGGCCATATCGAGTGGCCGGTTTTTACTGCCAAAATCGATGAGCAGGGACTTCATACCAAAGACGGCAGGCTGATTGCCGCCGACACCATCATTATCTCTATCGGTGAACGTCCTGACTTGAGCTACATGCCACGTGAATGGCTCGACGAGCGCGGCCTGGCCCTGGTCGATGACTGCGGTCAACTCATCAAAGCCCCGGGGATTTTTGCTATTGGTGATACGGTCAAACCCGGGCTGCTGACCCACGCTATTGGTCAGGGGCGGGATACCGCCGATTATATTGATCATTACTTGCACGGTGAAACGCCGGTAGCAAAAAAGAAGGCACCGGCCATTACTGTCGAATGCTTAAGCAAAGAACTGTACCGACCTGAAAACCGCGGCCGGTTCAAACCGAACGCAAAAGCAGAGCGTTCACGCTGTATGTCATGTGGCACCTGTCGTGATTGCACCATGTGTCTGGAAGCCTGCCCCGAGGGCGCGATCCGCCGGGCAGAAGACGACCGTGGCAACTTCGAGTACATCTCAGATAGCGATTATTGTATCGGTTGCGGCATCTGTGCCGGTATCTGCCCATGCGGCATCTGGGGAATGGAGCAGGTGGTATAGCGCTGGAAGATTCTGCGCAAAGCGCATGCTCTTCAAGGTTGCAAGAGATGGCCAGCGCCCTTATCAGCAGACAGGTAAAAAATAAAAAGGCACCCCCGGCAACAGGAAATGCCTTCGATTCTTTAATGGTCGGGGCGAGAGGATTTGAACCTCCGACCCCCTCGTCCCGAACGAGGTGAAAAGTAGTCCAGCACAGTCTACCTACCTACACGTTAAATCTCAAGTTACTGTTTTTTCCTTGGTTTCGGGAATAAACGGACGAAAAAAGCCCGAATGGTGGAAGGTGTCAGTTTGTTGTCCGGATACAGCGCCTTTGAGGCTTAACAACCAATCCGATACCAGAAGGTGGAATCTTCACACCAAACGGTGACGGGGTGACAGATGGGATTACCTCTGCTGAGGGGGGTTATCACGCAAATGTTACCGGAGCCTACACTCGCTTTGATGGGTATAGAGACACCTGGCCTGGCAGCTA
>JAWLDI010000152.1:0-6017 GCA_041686715.1 Pelovirga sp. | reverse complement strand
CTCTGGCGGCACTATTGATGCTTTTTGTTTTTTTCGTCGGCCCGACCCTGGCCATTGTGACCGGATTTTTCTCCAACCTCGGTGCTTATCTGCAGCACCTGCCGGCCCTGGCTAATCCTATCGGCCGTGAAGACAGTAACTTTGCCCAGGGCTGGACCTCATTCTACTGGGCCTGGTGGATCTCCTGGTCACCCTTTGTCGGCATGTTCATCGCCCGGGTATCACGTGGCCGAACCGTGCGCGAGTTTTTGTTTGCCGTACTGCTGATTCCTTCCCTGGCCTGTGTACTGTGGATGACTGTCTTTGGAAGTACCGCTATCAGCCAGTACGTGAAGGAAGGCTATACCGCCGCCGCTGAGGCCGCCTTACCGCTACAGCTTTTCACCATGCTGGATATTCTGCCGCTGGCGCAGGTCACTTCCTTTATTGCCATTGTTCTGGTTATCGTCTTTTTCGTGACCTCTTCCGACTCCGGTTCCCTGGTCATCGATACTATCTCCGCCGGTGGTAAGGTTGAAGCACCGATACCGCAACGGGTATTCTGGTGTACCTTCGAAGGGCTGGTGGCTATCGCCCTGATTCTTGGTGGTGGGCTGGTGGCGCTGCAGGCTATGGCGGTTTCGACCGGCTTCCCTTTCACCGTTCTGTTGCTGGTCGGCTGCTGGTCTCTGATCAAGGGACTGTCTTCGGAGCCTCGCCCCAAGTAACTTGAAATAAAATTTGCCGGGGAATGTGCTTCCCAGTTCCCCGGCAAATTTCTGATAATGCCGGGATTTGAATGGAAGTTGAACTTGTTGAAATTACCGAGCAGTTAAAAAGGTATGAACCTTTTGATACCTTGCCCCCTGAGGCTGTAGAACAGACGGCTGCTGTTGTCGAAGTGGCCTATTACAAAGCCGACAGTACCATCCTGACGATTGACGATGCAATTCATCAGGTTTATTTTGTGCGCAGCGGCTCCGTTGAAATTTTCCGGCGTAACGGTACCCTCTATAATCGACTTGCAGAGGGGTCACTGTTTGGTCAGACGAGCCTGCTGATGCACAATCGGGTACGTTTTCCCGCCCGCGCCCTAGAAGATTCCCTGTTATATATTATTCCAGAAGACCGTTTCACCCAACTTTGTGACCAGCATGACAGTTTTGCCGATTATGTAGAACTGGGGGACCGGGCCCGACTGCGTCAGGCCGTTTCCCGGGCACAGCAGTCTAACGAACTGATGCGCACCCGCGTTCACCAGCTGGTTAACCGCGAACCTGTGAGTGTTCCGGCAACCGCCAGTGTCTACGATGCCGGCTGCCGCATGACTGAAGAGGGGGTGTCATCACTGTTGATCTGTGCCGCGGACGATGCGGCCGATGTGATGGGTATTATTACTGATCGCGATCTGCGCACCCGTTTTATCGCTGCCGGCCTGCCGCTGGAGACACCGATCACCGAGATCATGTCGGAAGATCTGATCAGTGTGCAGGCCCAGCAGTATGTTTTTGAAGCCATGCTGAGCATGTTGCGTTTTAAGATTCACCACTTGCCGGTGATGCGCGACCGGCGTCCGGTGGGCGTCATCTCTTTGTCAGATCTGATCCGCTATGAATCACAGAACAGCCTGCTGGTGGTAGCCCGCATTCTGCGTGCGCCGGATGTTGAGGAACTGACAGCATTGAAAAAGGAGATTGAGGCGAGTTTTGTCCGGATGGTCAACGAGGATGCCAATTCGCAGATGATCGGCAGCGCCATGTCGGTATTTGGCCGCAGTATCAAGCAACGTCTGCTGGAACTGGCCCAGGAACAGTTAGGTCCACCACCGATTCCCTGCTGTTTTGTTGCCCTGGGCTCGATGGCACGGGACGAGTTGCTGCCCGGAGGGGATCAGGATAATGCTCTGCTCCTTGACAATTCCTATGATCCGGCTGAACACGGTGAGTACTTCGAGCAACTGGCAACCTTTGTCTGTGATGGCCTGGCCGCTGCCGGGTACCCCTACTGCAAAGGGGGCGTGATGGCAACAACCGAGCGCTGGCGGCAGCCGCGCGAAGTCTGGAGCCGTTACTTTGCCGAGTGGATTGAAAAGCCGACCCAGGAAGGCTTGTTGAACAGTTCAATCTTTTTTGATCTGGATGGCGTCTGGGGTGAAATAGCTTGGGTTGAACAACTCAAAGAACAGATTGCCAACCAGGCGAAAAAAACCCCGGCATTCCTCTCTGCCCTGGCTCGTAACGCCTTGAGTCGCACGCCGCCGCTGGGATTTTTCAAAGACTTTCTGGTAGAGCGTGACGGTAAACACCGGAATTCCCTCGATCTGAAGCGTCGTGGCACGGCGCCACTGGCGGCGTTGATCCGGGTCCATGCTCTGGCAGTGGGTTCAACAGCCCAGAACTCTTTTGACCGCCTCGACGATATCCGTGATGCCGACCTGTTGCCATTGGGTCGTACTGATGCGCTGCGCGATGCCCTGGAATTCATGTCGGCGGTGCGGTTGAAACACCAGGCTGAGAATCTGGCACAAGGGGACGAGGTTGATAACAATATCAACCCGGAAAACTTAAGTCAGTTTGATCGACGTAATTTAAAGGACGCATTCCAGGCACTGAGTAACGCTCAGAAGTTCCTCAAATTTCGCTATCCGGCCGGCCGCAGCCTGAAGCGAGGGCAATAAATGCTCTATCTGAAGTCGGAAAACAAAGATCAGCGAAGATCAGAGCCTGATTGGCCGGATCTTTTTGCCGAACTGTCAGCAAGTGCAACCGACCAGCTACTAAAAAAATATTACCAGGCCGGCGCTGTTCCGGCGGCAACACCACTTGCGGAGGTGCCGCTGGTATCCCTCGACATTGAAACCACCGGCCTCAACCCGTCCCGGGATGCTATCGTCAGTATCGGGCTTATCCCCTTTGATGTACAGCGCATCCGCTGTCGGCAGGCGGCCTATTGGGTTCTCAACCCCGGCAAACCGCTGGCATCACAGTCCATCGTTATTCACGGCATCACCCATTCAGAAGTTCGCGAAGGTCCGGACCTGATCGAGGTGTTACCAGACTTGCTGAACGCATTGGCCGGCGCGGTGATCGTGCTTCATTGCCGACAGATTGAACGGCGTTTTCTTGATGCGGCGTTAAAAGAGCGGATCGGTGAAGGGATTGTCTTTCCGACCATCGATACCATGGAGATTGAATCCCGCTTTCAGCGGCGTAGACTTCATCAGCGCATTGCCGAGTTTTTCGGCCGTACCCCGCAATCGATCAGATTGGCAGATAGCCGTACCCGTTATCACCTGCCTTATTATACTCCTCATCATGCTCTGACCGACGCACTGGCAACGGCCGAACTCTTTCAGGCACAAGTTGCCTGGCGTTTCAGCCCAAAGACAGCAGTGAGTGAATTGTGGCACTGAACACTTTGGCGCCATCCTACGCCAGTTGAAAAAGCCACATCAAGCCAACAGCAGCGGCAACCGCAGGCAATAAATTGCCGACCGGCAGGCGTTTCAATCCGATCAGGTCCAAGGCAATGGCAGTGATCAGCAGCCCCCCGACAGCGTTCATTTCGACAATGACCGCCGGGGTCAGGATTGCGCGACTCATTTCTGCGGCAAGGGTGATGGCTCCCTGGTAAAAGAACAGGGGGATGATGGAAAAGATCACTCCAATGCCCAGCGTCGATGCCAGAGCGATGGAAGCAACACCATCCAGAAAGGCTTTGGCGTAGAGAATGGTCGGGTCCTCCCCCATACCGTCCTGTAGTGCCCCCATGATCGCCATAGCCCCAACGCAGTAGAGCAGGCTGGCGGTAACAAACCCCTCGGCAACCTTGCCCATTCCAGAAAAGCGGCGCTGCAGACGCAGGCCGAAAGATTCAAGACGTCCTTCAATGGCCAGAAGTTCGCCAATCAGGCCCCCGGCAATCAGGCTGCCGATGACGATCATAATCTGTTGGCTTTGCAGTGCCAGTTGCAGGCCGATTAACAGTACTGCCAGACCCAGACCCGCCATCAATGTGTTTCTGATAGTAGTGGACACATGACGCCCCGCCCAGCGACCGATCAACGATCCGATAACGATAGCAATCATATTAACGAGAGTTCCCTGAAGCAGCATTTTTTATCCGCAAAGGCATGAGAGCTCAAGTGCAACATATGAGCCTCTCGGATTGATTGACAGGGCGTACCATAGCCTAAAATAATGCTGTGGGCAAAGCAGAATATGGTAAAAACCATGTGCACGGGCTGAAGAGCAGTGTTGCCTCGCGGCCCGACTCAGATAGTTGAATCGTCAGCGGCGGGCGGGAAAAGTTCCAGCAGTTTACGCCGCCGGTAATCGAAAATCGTCTCCAGCATCTGTTCAACCTTCAGGGAATGGACAATGTTTCCCAAAGGTCCAAAAGGCAGAGCATAGGTGACATGGTCAATCATAGTGGTTCTGTTTTTATCCAGGCTTTCAATCATGTGATAGTGGTACCAGAGACGGTAGGGCCCAAGGCGCTGTTCATCGACAAAGGAGATACCGTCACGGATGTGTTTGATCTCCGTCAGCCACCGGTGGGTACCGAACCACGGAATGCGGATCCGGTACGTAATGGTCAAACCGTTGTACATCCGGTCGGGTAAATCACTGACAATCTGAAAATCCAGATCGGGAGGCGTGAGCTGGTTGAGATTTTTGGGGGTTGCAATGAAATCCCAAAGGGTTTCACAGGGAGCATCGAGAACTATTTCACGGTGAAGTTCATACATGGCAAAGCCTCTCAAGTTCAAGGGAAAAGGATCAGTTTTGCTTCACTTTATACCAAAAGTACCGTTCAAAGTAGTCCCGCAGGTTATTTTAGCATGACATGCTTGCTCGCTATTGAACGATAACATGCTGAAATTACATAGATTTAACCCGACATCAAGAGTCATTCCAGTCGATGTCCAATGTGTTGACGATTTTTTTCAGCTATAACTGAAGTCACTCAAAACAAGGGCGCTGGGGTGCAAAGGTTGGGAAAAAAAGAACCTGCTCTCCCCATCGCAACCTTCACCCAAAGGGGGTCGACATGAAAAAAGCTCTGGTGTTGTTAGTGGTAGCAAGTTTGTTTGTGATCAGCCCGGCGGTAGCATCGGCTGGGCGAGGAGGAGGGCATAACGGAGGTCCTGCGGTGGTCACCAGGGAGAAGGTGGTTATTTATAAAACAACCCGGCACAGTGACTATCGCTACGACCGGTCAGATCGACATCGCTACGACCGATCGGACCGACATCGCTATGACCGGTCAGATCGACGTGATTATCGACAGACCAGAAGCTATAAGCGGCCATCGCGGCATGCGCCGGCACATGGTTATTACAAAAAATATCAGTCTTATCGTCACCAGCCGAAAAAAGGGACAAAGCATCGAGCCTCAAGTCACAGAAACTCAGTAGTTATCGGCGTGCCGAATATTTTTATCCGGATCGGGCTTTAATGGTAACCGGTGCCAGCTTGATTTTCAGGGGGCAGGACGTAGCTGATTGAATATCAAACGCCACCGCAGCGGGATTAAGCCCATCGGTGGCGTTGTTTGTTTAAATCTCGGAACGTTAGTGGAAAATTATATATAGTTTGGGCTTTCTGTGTTTGCGGTTTTATACTGAAACTGTCCATTTATTGTTATGTCTAACAGCCCAAGCAGAATACAATAGTGGGCGATTTTGCATTACTCGTTGATCTGCATAAGGGCGCGGACCATAAGGGGTCCGAAATCAGCGCACAAAAGCAGCGTTAGTCATCACAGGGGAAACCTCCTTTGTCCTATCAAACACTCGCAGATATCGTCCTGCTGCTCCATTTGGGAGTTGTCCTGTTCGTGGTGCTGGGACTTCCGATGATTCTTGTCGGCAACAAGGTCGGCTGGCACTGGGTCAATAACCTGTGGTGGCGGCTGGCTCATCTGGCGACGATTGTTATTGTGGTGCTGCAGGCCTGGCTGGGTCGGTACTGCTCCCTGACGATGCTCGAGTCTTCACTGCGCGAGGAGGCGGGTGAAGTCGGATACCAACGGAG
>JAWLDI010000151.1:0-6058 GCA_041686715.1 Pelovirga sp. | reverse complement strand
GCCTGTCATACCAAAGGGGTGATCAAGGATAAAACCGCCGGATTACGTAAGGTCTACCTGACCCTGACCGATCAGGTCGACCCGCATCGTGACAATCTGCCCAGCTATCTGGAAAAAACTCATGAGAACTGTGTTGCCTGTCATATGACGGAAGAAATCGTCGAGATGCTGCCGCACTTCAAGGCGCGACACGACGAGTATCTCAAGGCTACCCCGACCTGCATGGGTTGCCATGATGCCGGTCATACCCTCAAGCTCAAGGATCTGCGTAAAGAAAATACTCGTTTGAGAATCTGATCTGCAGATTTTTCAAAAGACAACAAAGCCCCTGCTTTTCACGTACGCAGGGGCTTTGCTTGTAGCCTTGGTCACCCTTCGAAGCGATATCCCTGTCCTAATACTGTGACAATATATTTCGGATCTGTCGCATCATCTTCAAGCTTCTGACGCAGGTGCTGGATGTGGACGTCGATGACCCGACTCCAGGAGTAGATCGGCGAGTCCTTCCACAGGGCCCGCCGGATTTCTTCCCGGGTTACCAGTCGACCACGATTCTCTGCCAGAAAGATTAGCAGTTGAAACTGTTTCGGGGTCAGAGCGACCGGCTCGCCGCGCAGGGTGACCTGATGATTGTCGATGTCTACCAGCAGATCGCCGGCGCAGATGGTGCGCGGAGGTTCTGTGACCGGGGCCTGGCGCAGGCGCGCGCGGATGCGGGCAAGGAGTTCACAGGTTTCAAAGGGTTTGACGACATAATCATCGGCACCGGTTTCAAGACCGATGATTTTATCCTGCAGTTTATCCCGCGCGGTCAGCATGATAACGGGTATCTGCGGGTGGGTCCCTTTGAATTCCTCACAAAAATCGAGGCCGTCACCATCCGGCAGGGTCAGATCAAGGATTATCAGGGCCGGAGTGATGGTGCTGAGGATGTCACGCGTTTCGGTCAGATTGGCGGCCGTGACGACATCGAAGCCATGGAGACCGAGGTTGGCTTTAAGTACGGTGCGGATATCCGCATCATCGTCAACGGCCAGCAGGGTGATCGTGTCTGAAGGGCTCATCACAGTGATATCTCCTTGCGATTATGGTGAATCGGCAGGGTGAAACACACACAGACACCGCTTCCTGTGTCGGGATCACTGATGCTTATACTGCCGCCGTGGGCCTCGACAATGGCACGACAGATAGCCAGACCTAATCCGGTGCCGGCTTTTTCGCCGGAACGGTAGAAACGTCCGAAAACGTTTTCCCGCTGTTCCGGGGGAATACCTGTCCCCTCATTACATATCTTCACTTGGAGCATCTCACCTTCTATACCGGCACAGATGGTAATGGCAGTTTGTTCCCTGGCAAACTTGACGGCGTTACCGAGCAGATTGGTCAGCACCTGACGCAGGCGATCCTCGTCCGCTTCAATGCGGGGCAAATCAAGGGGAAGGATACAAAGATCGAGGTTGTGGTGCTCGGCATCGTAAGCAAAAGACTGGATGCTTTCGTTGATAATATCAGCCAGGTTAATTCGGGCCAGGTTCAGTGACTGTTCAGCCCCAGCCTCGATATATTCGATGTCGAGCATGGTTTGTACCATGCGGATCAGTCGTTCGGTGTTTTTCTGGACAATTTCAAAGAATTCGATCAGGTCATCGGGCTGTGACGTTGCTGTCTTTGGAGATGGCTGCTTCATCCGGGCGGTAATGTACTCCATCGCACCCCTGATGGATGTCAGGGGGGTGCGTAACTCATGGGCAGCACGGGCGAGGAACTCTGATTTGCGTTCGCTTGCTTCACGAATCTGCTGGTTGAGCTGTTGAAGTTCCAGCGTCGCATCCCGGACTTTGTGTTCGAGTTCAGACTGGTACTCGGAAAGACTGGCAGCCATCTCTTCAAAGGAACGCGATAATTCTTCAAACTCATCACCGCTACGCACTACAGCGCCGGGAGGCGGGCCTTTTTCGGAAAAGTGACGAATCGATGTCGTCAGGTT
Organism: Pelovirga sp.; assembly: GCA_041686715.1. GTDB lineage: Bacteria > Desulfobacterota > Desulfuromonadia > Desulfuromonadales > Geopsychrobacteraceae > Pelovirga. The sequence goes on along the minus strand of JAWLDI010000151.1, from coordinate 4,071 downwards.
ATCGACGGGTACCAGTACCATACGGCGCAAAAAGTACAGCAGGGTACTGCTTAACAGAATTACCAGCAGCAGCATGGAGCCGAACATCAGGTTGCGGTTGGCTTTTGCTTCGGCAAAGATGTTTCCCAGGGGCAGGGTGACACTGATGGCGCCACGAACTTCCCCCACTTCGTATCCTTTATGGCAGGCAAGACAGGTCTTCTCAACATAAAGTGGTGAAATATAGCGCAGGTAACTGGTCTGATCCAGTTCCTCCATGGCGATGATTTCCTGCAGGGGCTCTTCCTCAAAACGCAGCAGCGCTGCACGCTCGAAATCATCAGGGGCATTTTCCGGATTGGTTAATTTCAGGCTGGTAATGTGAAACCAGTACAGCCCTTTTTCCCGGGCATAGCTGACCAGCTCCTTGGTGACCATAGCCGGTGTCTTGCGGGTATAGCGCCGTGCTTCGGATCTGTTATTCTGTGCTTGTTGCTGCGGTTCTTCCTGGGCCCAGGGGAGTTGTTCGACAAAAACGCCACCATGATCGGAAATCCAGCGCCGCATGATGACAATCTGTTGGAAGACTGCGCGGGCCTCGTTCTCGGCTTGTCGGATAATGAGCTGCTGCTGCCGCTCATTGATAACGTAGAAGGTAACACTTAATGAAATCAACAGAATAAGGCTGCAACCGATCACCAGTTTGTAGCTAAGGCTCATGCGCATAGGTAGCTGTCCGTTTCTGCGTTAGTCATTGTCAATGGCCACGAATTCTAGCAGAAAACGCCGCTGTTGTCGTCACAAGCCGATGTTCTCACGTAGGGGCGGGTCGCGACCCCCCCTAAACGTTTGACGGGCGCAAAAAACGTAACAGCAGGTGTCCACCCGATAGCAGCAGCGCTGCACAAAGAAATAAACTGGTATAACCGGCAAAATCACCAATGATGCCCAGTATGATGGCGCCGATAAAGGCCCCGCTGTCAATGCCGCCGGTAAAAATGCCGGTCACCTTGCCACGGGCCGAATAGGGCTCATCGCGGATGGCCATTGCATTCAGGGCAGGAAAGAGCAGGCCGTGGCCGATACCGAATAAAAAACCAACCAGCAGCAGCATCAGACCGCTGTTAACAAGGGGAACCAAGAATAATCCGCTGGCGGCAATTCCCAGACCCCATGGAATAATTTGAATCTCGCCGACCCGATCGGCCAGTCGTCCAAGTAATACTCGGGTAGCAACAGCTGCCGTAGCGTATGCAAAAAAATAGACGGAAACAAAACTCAAGTTTTTGCTCTGAGCAAAGGGGGCAATGAAGTTTCCGGTGGCGGCAAGACCCACCCCGAACAATAAGGCAATGCCACCGCTGATCAGCATCTTGCGGGTTTTCAGCAGGGCAAAGAAGGAAGCAGAGGCGGGAGCGCTTGAGGCCAGCAGACGATGTTGATCAGGAACCGGCAGGTGAAGGAGAAAGGCTGCCGCCGCCAGACCGGAAGTCGCCAGAAAAAAGACGGAAAATCCGTAATTGAGAAGCAGCGGTTCGGTAATCAACGGGCCCAGAGCCAGGCCGATCAGTCCAGATGTGCCGAATATGCCGATCCCTTCATTGAGCCGTTGCACCGGGATCAGGTCAATTATAAAGGTGAACACCGAGGTAAAGCAGATTGCCAGGCCGACACCATGGACAATCCTGAGCAGCAGCAGTACTGCATAGTAATTTTCCAGGGGTCCCTGGAGCAAAAGGTGCAACAAGGGCAGCAGGGTCATCATGATACAGCCGATACTGTAACTGCGCTTGCGGCCGATCCGATCGATCATTTCTGCAACCCAGGGGCGACTCAAGGCGGATGCCAGGGCAAAGATCCCCATGATGATGCCAATGTCGCGGTCGCTGCCGCCTCTTTCAATAATAAAAAGGGGAAACAGAAAAAAAGCGGCATAACTGGAAACCAGGGCCAGGTTGGCGATAAACAGGGCGGCAAAGGCCGGGGTATACAAACGCATGGGCAGCCTAAACCAGGAATTCCGCGCCGCCGAGGGTGAGCAGAGCGAGGGTCAGATAACGAAAGGCCTTGCCGGTCGTAACCAACACAAAAAATCGCAGCAACGATGTGCGCAGGGTGCCGGCGACCAGACACAGGGGATCACCCACCACCGGCAACCAGGATAACAGCAGGGACAGGCTGCCGTAGCGCTCAAACCAGCTTTCCGCCCGTAGCTGTTGTCGGGGGTCTATGCGCAGGACCTTGCGGATCAGCCAGGGTCCTCCCCAGCGGCCGATCAGGTAGTTAGTGGCACCACCGAGGGTGTTGCCGATGGTCGCAATCACAACCACCAAAGCCGGGGTTTTACCGTCCAGCAACAGGGCCACCAGCAACCATTCGGAGCCCAGGGGGAGCAGGGTGGCTGCCAGGAAGCTGACGATCAACAGGGCAGCATACGTATGTTCGGGAGAAATATCGAGCATGGTCGGCATCATAACAGACGCTATTGTGAAAAACATAGCATGGAAAAACCCTTGTGGGTTACCTTGATGAACGTGTAAATTGTTTCAGACTTTTTCACCGGAATCGCTGTAAAACAGCTAAGGGCTCCACCATGACGATGACGAAAGAACAGGCGTTTACCAGGATGAAAACCCTGTTGGAGATGATCAAATTCTCCCACACCATCTTTGCTTTTCCTTTTGCCCTGATGGGTGTTGTGCTGGCTTCCCTGGCCAGCGGCCAGGCGCCAGGGTTTGGTCAGATTTTCTGGATCTGTGTGGCGATGGTCGGGGCGCGTAGCGCCGCCATGGGGCTGAATCGGCTGATTGATGCGCGGATCGATGCCGATAACCCCCGCACAGCCGAGCGCCACATTCCCAGCGGTCAGGTGTCGGTGGTGGAAGCATCGCTCTTTATCCTGTTAGCAACGGCCATTTTTCTGCTTGCCGCCTGGATGCTCAATCCCCTGTGTTTCAAGCTGGCTCCGGTTGCCCTTGCCCTGTTTGTGCTCTATGCCTATTGCAAGCGTTTTACCCATTATGCCCATGTAGTGCTGGGGTTGTGTCTGGCTGCCGCGCCCATCGGCGCCTGGATCGCCCTGCGCGGTGATATCGGCTGGCCGGTCATTGCCCTCGGGTTTGCCGTCCTGTTCTGGGTTGCCGGTTTTGACATCTTTTATGCCCTGCAGGATTATGATTACGATGTTAAGGCCGGACTTCATTCCGTGCCGTCGCGTCTGGGTATCGATAAGTCCTTTACCTTGGTGCGTGTCTTCCACGGACTGATGCTGATGTTTTTGCTGCTGGTTATGCCCGGCAGTGGTCTGGGATGGATTTATTTCGCCGGGGTGGCCGTGGTGGCAGGGTTGCTGGTGTATGAACACAGCCTGGTCAAGCCGGATGATTTATCACGACTGGATGCGGCCTTTTTCAACATGAACGGCTATATTAGTGTGACGATTTTTATGTTTACCTTAATTGATGCATTGATCTAGGGGCGGAATTCAGAATATAGAATTTAGGATACAGGAGTCAGGAGTCAGGAGTCAGGAGTCAGGAGGTGTCATCTTTCTTCTGGATTCTGTCTCCTGAATTCTGGATTCTGTCTTTGTGTTTTCTCTGTGTCTCAGTGCCTCTGTGGTAAAGGATTTTGGCCCTTTATGAAAAAAATCGTTGTTGGTATCACCGGTGCTTCCGGGTCGATTTATGGTTTGCGTTTGATCGCTGAGCTGTTGGCCGCCGGTCATCAGGTCAGCGTGCTGCTGACCAATGCCGGGCGCCAGGTGACCGCTTTCGAAACGGGATTGAAACTGGTTGACGATGCGCCAGGGTGCCAGGCCCAGTTGCAGAAATATTTCGACAGCCCGAGCCGGCTGCAATACTACGCCATCGATGATTTTTTTGCTTCCGTGGCCAGTGGCTCCAGCGCTCCTGATGCCGTGGTTATCTGCCCCTGTTCCATGGGCACGGCCGGGCGCATAGCCTCCGGGCTGTCGGATAATCTGCTTGAGCGCGCAGCCGATGTAGCCTTGAAAGAGCGACGGCAATTGATCGTGGTGCCGCGCGAAACCCCCTTCAACCAGATTCATCTGGAAAACCTGCTGCGTCTGAC
>JAWLDI010000150.1:0-6065 GCA_041686715.1 Pelovirga sp. | reverse complement strand
ACCTCGGGTGGCGGCAATCAGAAAGGATTGGATCTCCTGCCGTTGAAGCTCCTGCTTTAATATTGCCGCTTCGGGAGGCAAATCGGCAACCCGGGCACTAAGCACTCCATCACGAATCAGCCGCGTTGTCAGCCAGGACTTGTCATCCATGGGGAGGTTTTGAAGGTTATCTATTTCCGGAGAAATTCCATCAGCACACCATTCGTGGGTGTTCGTGGTGTAAGCAAGATCGTCGGAGAATTGGAAAACATAACTGCGATCTGCCCCAAACAGAAGTCCCAGACGTTGCAGGCACTGGTTCATGGCGGCATCGAACTCGGCATCGCTGGTGGAGATCGTTAGCGCGGCGGCGGTCTCGGCCGCGATCCGATGGAAGGACAACTGATATTGTGCTTTCTGTTCAGCGTCGTGCAGCCCTATTTCTGCCAGCTTGCGCTCGGTAATGTCGCGGCTGATCATAATGAAGTGCGGATCGGATTGGCTATCCACATGCAGGGGGGCGACGGAAAGCTCAAACCAGCGTACCCCTTGTGGCAAGGCAAGCCGGTATGTTTCACCATAAGAAAAACCGCTTTGCGCCGCTTCATCGATGGCGCGCTGACAAACGTCAGCTGCTTCTTGCGGCAGGACATCAGCGAACCGTTTGTCGAGAAAGCCTTCCGGCGGGGCCGGCAGCAGGTCGCTGCGAGGAGAGTGATAGCTGAAGATACTGCCTTCAGAGTCTACTTCAAACAACAGATCGGGCAAGGCATTCAGTGTGGCCTGCAACCGGCGACGCGCGGCATTGATAGCGGCTTCAGTTCGTTTTAGCTCGGTGAGGTCAACGTCGATGCAGTAAAGTTCAATATCTTTTCCTGCAACCTGAACCAGGACATGTGATGAATAGACCGGGATCAAGGATCCGTCCTTGCGCATCAATGCCAGCTCGGAAGAGGGAATTGCCTCACCGGTCTGAGCCATGTGCTGGATTGCGGCGCTTACCTCACCGCGCATCGCAGGCGGAATGATGAGGTCCAGCAGGTTGCGGCCAAGCGCCTCTTCCGCGGTGTAGCCGTAGAAGGATTCTGATGCACGATTCCAATAATGGGTAGTGCCGTCAAGAGCGTACCCTTGGACCGCTACCGTATCCACGTTCTGCAGAATTCCCCGGAACCGTTCCTCGCTTTGCCTGAGGTCTTGTTCGGCGGAGTAGCGCTCTTCCTCCAAAGAGAGTGCTTTGGCGAGCATCTGAATCGCACCGATCTCGCCCGGGGTGAAACTGCGGGGTTTGATGTCGACGACGGCCAGCGCCCCAATCGCGACTCCACGCCGATGGATAGGATGGCCAAGGTACGCCTTTAGTCCATATTTGCCGACAGCGGGGTCGGTACGCTCATAGTCGGTGCCTTCTAAATTGCCAATGACAACCGTGCGATCCTGACCATGGATAGTTGCTTCATAGCAAATATGCCCCTGCGGGGTGTCTTCACGAGGCATGTCCGGTGGCAGCTGATGGCCGCTCCAGACCTCGATGGAACAGCCTGTGTCATCAAGGCGGTTGTAAAGCGCCGCTGCGCTCCCCGTCACTTCACAGGCCGCTCGGACAATCTGATCCATGTTCTGTTGTGGTTCCCGACCCAGGCTGAGAAAGACCTCCGCCAACGCCTCTGCCGTCTTGCGCAAGGACTCTCGCTCCTCCTCAGCCTGCTTGCGTTCGGTGATGTCGATTGAAGAAGTGGCCAGATATTGGGGATTGCCCTGATCATCTTTGAGCACAACAGTACTCATCAACATGGGGAATTCTGTACCGTTACGATGGACGTGCCAAACTTCACATGGCAAAAAGTAGCCGTCCTGGTGTAACTGAATAGTCCGACGGCTGATATTCTCAAGCTGATCTTCTGAATGAAAAATTGACGTATTTTGGCCGATCAGTTCAGCGGGACTATACCCATGGATTTCGGCAAAAAAATGGTTGACATAGATCAATTTTCCTTCTAGATCGGTCATGGCTTTGGCATAGACGGCGTTGTCCGTCATGATTTTAAATCTTCTTATCTCTTCTTCTTCCTTCTTGTGGTCGGTGATGTCCCGCCCGATGGCTAAAATACCCACAGGCCGACCATTTTTTTCATTAGGGGTATTTTCCCTCCATTCGAGTAATTTCTTTTTTTCTTGAAATCGGTCCAGCGCTTTCACGATCGTGATAAGCAGTTCTTCAGGTTTATAAGGCTTGCAAATAAAATCGAACGCACCCAACCGCATCGCTTCCTTGACCCAGGGGAAGGATGTTTCGCCGCTGATGACAATAATTTCAGATTCAAGACCGGCTTGATGGTGAAACGCAATGACATCCAATCCATTAGTGTCAGGCATCTGCAAGTCAAGAAGAATCAACTGAGGGGTGCTGTTCTGTAGTATTCTGATGGCTTCATCACCACCCGAAGCCAACGTAACATTTGGATAGCCACTGATATGCAACAGTTGCTGAAGGCTTTTGAGCTGCGCTTGTTGGTCGTCGACGACTAACAATTCACATTGGGCGACTGGTTTTGTGCAGGTTGACGGTTTGAGCATTGAAGTTCATCCGTTCTTTGCAAAATTTGGTTTTGCCCTTTTGTGATTTATGAGACAGCAAAAGTTACTGGTTGGTTTTACGACGAGACAATCGGTTAGTACCATCCTACTGCTAAAACCTAAGTAACACATATTTCTTTGATCAAGTGTCTTCAATCACCACTTCTGAAAAAATAGATTATTTATCTACTGCCGGTCCAGACACAATGTCATTCAGACAGATTCCTTGCCGTAACAGCTGGGCAAAAGCACCTGCCGGCAACGGTTTGCTGAACAGATACCCCTGCATGGCATCGCACTTGTTAGCAACCAAAAATGCTAGTTGATCTTGTGTTTCCACCCCTTCAGCAATCGCCATTAATTGCAAGTTGTGAGCAATATCGATAATGCTGGACACAACCGCGGTGCGGGCAGCAGATGTGCCGATATCGCGAATAAAACTCTGATCAATTTTCAAATGGTCTACCGGGAAGCGGCTTAAATAGTTCAAACTCGAATAGCCGGTACCAAAGTCGTCCAGACTTAAGGAAACTCCCAGATTTTTCAGCGCTACCAAGGCCTGCTCAGCTCCTTGCGGATCATCCATGATCATGCTTTCCGTTAATTCCAGCTCAAGCAAACCCGGATCGAGTCCTGATTCGCTCAGAATGGAGTTGACGGTTGCGGCCAGATCCCCCTGACGGAACTGACGGGCCGACAGGTTGACGGCAATCCGGATTGGTGGCAATCCGGCCGCTTGCCAGGCCAGGCTCTGACGACAAGCTTCTTCGAGCACCCAGGCTCCGATGGGGACAATCAGGTTCGTCTGTTCTGCCAGAGGGATAAACTGCCCCGGAGAAACCATCCCCAGTTTCGGATGCTGCCAGCGTAGTAGCGCTTCACAGCCACTGATGGTGCCGGTTTGAAGGTCGACCTTGGGCTGATAGTGCAGACAAAATTCCTGGCGCTGCAGGGCGCCATGGAGATCATGCTCCAGATCCAGAGTATCCAGACCAAAAGAGTCCATTTCGTCGCTGTAAAAGGCAAACTCACTGCCGGATTGTTTCGACTGGTACATGGCAATATCAGCGTAACGAATCAGGTGTTCAGGGTCGGAACTGTTCTGCGGGAAGATACTGATGCCGATGCTCGCCGCCAGTACGAGCTGGCGCTGCTCAATCTGACAAGGCCCCTTGAAGACCTGTAATATGTTTTGTATGATCGGATCCAGATCCTGTTCACTACATACTTCCGTCAATAGTACAATAAACTCGTCGCCGCCAAAACGGGCAACCGTATCGGTGTCACGCACGGCGGATTTTAGCCGCTCGGCAATCTGACATAGAACAGTATCCCCGGCAGTATGCCCGAGGGTATCGTTGATGACCTTGAAACGATCAAGATCAAGCAGCAATACTGCCACCATCCGTTGGGAACGCTGTGCGTATCGGATCGCCTGATCGAGACGATCCATCAATAAGGTGCGATTAGCCAGGCCCGTCAGGGCATCGTAACTAGCCTGGTACTCAAGCTGCTTTTCATTTCTTTTCTGAATGGTAATATCTTCCTTGACCGCAATGTAGTGAGTAGTCCGTCCCTGGTCATCCCGCAGGGGTGAAATCTGTGCACGCACCCAAAATAGATGACCATCCCGGTGTTTGTTCAAAAACTCTCCCTGCCACTGTTCACCGGCTAACAGGTGACTCCAGAGTTGACGATGAACGCTCTTATCCATTTCTCCTGATTGGAGTATTCGTGGGTTCTTGCCGATGACTTCCGCAGCGCTGTAACCGGTAATTTCAGTGAACTTTGAGTTGACGTATTCGATGTTAGCATTGATGTCGGTGATTATCACCGCAGCCGAATTTTGCTCTACCACCTGACTAAGTTTTTTAAATGTTGTCGCACTCTCGCGCAGCTGCTGTACGGTGCGTCGTTCCTCAGTCTGGTCCCGGAACACCAGCACCACACCGGTGATCTGGCCCTGATCATCAAAGATCGGGGCACCTGAATCGGCAATCGGGCGCTCGCTGCCATCGCGGTGAATCAACAGGGTATGGTTGGCTAACCCCACGATCAGACCTTCCTTGAGGACCTTGGTTACCGGACTTTCCACCGGGGAGAGTGTCTCTTCGCTGATAATCCGAAACACCTCATCAAGCTGACGGCCACGGGCCTCGGTTTCGCTCCAGCCGGTCAGTTGCTCTGCGACCTGATTCAGTAACTCCACGCGCCCGGAAGTATCGGTCGCGATAACCGCATCACCAATTGCTTTTAGAATGACACTGTGACGTTCCACACTGGCGCGCAACAGGGCTTCTGCAGCGTACATCCTTTCAAAATACTGTCTGCGCTCTCGTTGCCACAGCAGAATCCCCACGGCCCCAATACTCAGAACCAGGGTTGCCAGCAACCCACTGATCATCAGCGCGCGAAAACGCCATTCAGCAAAAATTTCCACTGCATCCTTTTTGACCACAATAAACCAGGGGGAATCGGGCACCGGCAACACGGCCGCAACCACATGAACACCTCGGTAGTCCTCCCCTTCAAATATTCCCTGGTGGCCAAGCACTGCCGCTACCGCCGGGTCATTGGTTCTTTGCAGGGGAATTCGTAAATCCATGGTGACATTTTCACGATGGCGCACATCACTGAGCACCTGCACCGCATCCCCGTCACGCGCCGCGATAAAGGCTTCCGCGCTGTCACTCGGGAGGGGCCAGCCCTGGATCATGGGGAAAAGCTGCTCCCGCATATTGCTGATAAACAAAAGCGCACCCATGGCCTCGGTCTCGGGCTGGGTATCAGGGTAAAGGGGGGCAATCACTGCCAGAGAGGGCTCATCGGTCATTGGATCGAGATAGACATGGGTAAACAACGCACGCCGCTGTGTCAGAGCGTGGTAAAACAGATCAACGCAACAATCGGACAGCACCCTGTCACGGCCGGTCATGGTCAGTCGAATTGTGCCGGCGGGATCAAGCAGGACAACATCCTGATATCCGTGATTTGCCTGAAAGCTCATAAAACGTGAACGGATAATTTCCCGGCTTTGATCGTCGGCAGCGGCCAGAAAACTGGCAATTATTGGCAGCGCTGTCGGACTGTTGATGATAAGTTCGGCATTGCCAAGGCGCTCCGCACGCCAAGAGGTCAATTGATCAACCTTGAGCTGAGCAACAGCAGAAAGATCCCTGATCATCACCTGACGCATGGCTTGTTTCTGACTCTGATAAAACCAGACCCCGGCACTGACCAGCAACAGGATCAGCACCATCATTGCTGTTAAAATCAAGCGGGGAGGAGTCGAGGATTTCTGTGTTTGCATCAAATCACCTGAGCTCAAGCGAAAGGTCAGCGCCGGCCATGTAGTAACATCATCCCACATGTTTTATGCTGCCATCAAGCGGCTCCATCTGTCGAAATACGTGTGATACATAGACAGGTCCTTCTTTTTGTTGATCAGGGACCTGTCTGTTTCTTCTCGGCAACCCGGCAATCCCGGGGACCTCGTGATTTTATGCCAG
>JAWLDI010000149.1:0-6084 GCA_041686715.1 Pelovirga sp. | reverse complement strand
GATACCTATAAAATGAATATTTACCCGACCCGCCGTAGCGGTGCGGTACCCCAACGGATTTATGACGCCACCAGAAAGGTGGCCCAGACCGCCGAATTGGTCAACAACGGTGACGGCGTCAAAGGTACCGTTATCGGTATCCCCTTCCCCATCCCCACAAGCGGTATTGAGGTGCTGTGGAATCATATGCTGCGCTATCGCGGCGATTATGCCACTCGCAACATTGCCCAGGCGGCCATGACCCGCGGTGGCAACTACACCCTGGTCCAGTTTGAAGACATGTTCAGTCTGGTCTACTCCCAGGAAGGAATGACCGAAGAGAAGATGAATAACCGGATCCTCATGTTCCGCCAGGAGGTCACCGCTCCCGCGCGTCTGGCCGGTGAGGTGCTGCTGGTCCATGAAACCCTCGATCAGGTCGCTGAACCACGCAGCGCCTGGGTTTATAACCCGGGTCAGCGACGGGTTCGCCGCGCTCCCAACGTTGCCTACGACAATCCGGGCACCGCTTCGGACAGTCTGCGTACCACCGATCAGTTTGACATGTTCAACGGCGCTCCCGATCGTTATGACTGGAAGCTGATCGGCAAAAAAGAGCTGTACGTTCCCTATAACAGCTATAAACTTCACAGCGATCAACTGCGCTACAGCGACATGCTGACACCCCTGCACCTGAACCCCGACCATCTGCGCTACGAACTGCATCGGGTCTGGGTAATTGAAGCCAACCTGCGCGATGGCTCGCGTCACCTGTATAAAAAACGCACCTTCTACATCGATGAAGATACCTGGCAGATCGTTGCCGCCGACCTCTACGACAACCGCGACCAACTGTGGCGGGTGTCGGAAGGCCACGGCATCAACTACTATGATGTTCCCACCTACTGGACCACAGTGGAGGCCCACTACGATCTGCAGTCCGGTCGCTACCTGGCTCTGGGAATGGACAATGAGTCGGCCACCTATAACTTTGACGTAACCCTGAACGAACAGGACTTCTCCCAGGGAGCGTTGCGCCGCGCCGGACGGCGCTGATCATCATCATGTAGGGGCAACCCCCTGTGGTTGCCCTGTGTCTACGCACAGATTCCAGGGGGCAGGCACGGGGGCCTGCCCCTACACAAAGAACAGAACGGTTTTACATACGTGCACAGGTACGGGCGGGGCATGCCTCGCCCCTTGGCCCACATTACGGACGTTTTACCCAAAGAAATCCTGTAAGGGCAATTCATGAATTGCCCCTACAAACCCATCGCCCTCGTCATACTGTTCGTGCTATGAATAGCGCCATGAAAATATCATCCAACATCCTCGCCCTGTTGTGTCTCTTGCTCGTCACTGTGCTTCCGGCGACTGCTGATACTGTCGACTACTCACTGCGCGCCCGCCTGGCGGCCGAATCACTGCTGCTCGGAGCCGCCAGGGCCGGTGATGATCTTATTGTTGTCGGTGAACGCGGCCATATTCTGCGCAGTAGTGATCACGGCCAGAGCTGGCAGCAGATGATCGTACCGACCCGGGCAACCCTCACTGGGGTCACTTTTTCCGACCCCCTGCGCGGCCTGGCGGTTGGTCATGACCTGACCATTCTGCGCACGGAAGATGGCGGTCGCAACTGGCAACTGATTCATGAAGATCGCGGCGAACAGCCCCCTTTTCTGGATGTTCTTTTTATCGATGATGATCATGTTCTGGCTGTCGGTGCCTATGGCACCTTCTTTGAATCAACGGATGCTGGTCGTACCTGGGAAAAGCGCTGGATCAGTGAGGATGATTTTCATCTCAATGCGATCAGTGTTGCCGGCGAAGCTGTTTATCTCGCCGCCGAAGCCGGCAGGGTTTACAAGTCAACCGACAATGGGGCAACTTTTTACGAGCTCTATCCCGATTATGAAGGATCTTTTTTCGGCATTCTCCCCATCGATGACAGTCACCTGCTACTTTTCGGACTGCGCGGAAACCTGTTCCGTTCCGACGATGGCGGACAACACTGGCAGCAATTGCCGACCGCCACCGACGCCGGGCTGACCAGCGGCATCCAGCTTGACGACAGCTCCAGCCTGATCGCGGGTTTGAGCGGCACCCTGGTAATTCTTGCTGACGACCGCATCACCATCCGCGAAGAGCCCGATCGCAAGGGGATCAGCCAGCTTGTGAAAACGGCTGCAGGCGGCGTTCTCGCCGTTGGTGACTTCGGCGTGACCCTGTTACCGCAAACCCTGCTGCCCTGATGGCAGCACACGAGACCAGATCATGAAACGTGCACGCATCACCAGTCTGCTTGAAGGCTTTATCTTCGGCAACCGCCCCCTGCTGCTGGCTATTTTTATCATCATTACCCTGGCGATGGGCTTCTCCCTCTCCAACCTGCGCATCGACGCCGGCTTCGCCAAGCAGCTTCCCCTCGAGCATGAATATATGCAGACCTATATTGAGCACGGTCGGGAGTTCGGCGGTGCCAACCGCATCATGATCGCCCTGATGGCCACCGAAGGAAATATCTTTTCCGGCGATTTTTTCCATACCCTGGAGCAGGCCACGGACGATGTCTTTTTTATTCCCGGTATCGACCGTTCTACAGTAACCTCTTTGTTTACTCCCAATGTTCGCTATACCGAGGTCGTGGAAGACGGCATCGCCGGCGGTAACGTTGTTCCTGCCGATTTTGTTGCTGATGCCGAAGGGCTGGAGCAGGTACGCGATAATATTCTCAAAGCCGGTATTGTCGGACGTCTGGTAGCCAATGACTTTCGCGGTGCCATGATCAGTGCCGAGCTTCTGGAATTTGATCCCGGCAGCGGTGAACGTCTTGACTTTATCGAGGTTTCCCAACATCTTGAAGAACAGATCCGCGACACCTACCAGAGTGACCGGATCGACGTCCATATCATCGGGTTCGCCAAAGTCATCGGTGATATTGCCGCGGGCGCCAAGCGCGTTATTCTGTTTTTCTTTGTCGCTTTTGCCATTACCACGATACTGGTATTTCTTTATACCCGTTCTTTTATTCTGACGCTGGTGCCACTGACCTGCTCCGTAACAGCTGTGATCTGGCAGCTCGGTATGCTGCCGGTTCTGGGCTATGGCATCGACCCGATGGGGCTGCTGGTGCCCTTTTTGATTTTTGCCATCGGTGTCAGTCACGCGGTACAGATGATGACCGCCAACATTGCCGAAGTGCGGGCCGGCGCTGACCGAATGACCGCCGCCAGGGCCAGTTTTCGCCAGCTACTGATTCCCGGCTTTGTCGCTCTGGCCAGTGACACCATCGGCTTTATCACTATTCGGCAGATAGAAATCCAGGTCATCCAGGAAATGGCGATTACGGCCAGTGCAGGGGTTGCCGCTATCATCCTCACCAATCTGGTGCTGCTGCCGATTCTGCTTTCCTATGTGCGTACCGGCAACCGCTACCACCGCCGGGTCAATCAGCAGGTTGAAGCCTTAAAACCCGTCTGGCGTTTTTTTGAAAAAGCCGCTGAGCCTGGTCCGGCCAGAATGATTATTGCTGTCGCCCTGGTGCTGTTTGCCTTCGGTGTGTGGAAAGCCGGCGAGGTCAAGATTGGTGATATGCACCAGGGAGTACCGGAACTGCGGTCTGACTCGCGTTACAATATTGACACTGATGTCATTACCAGCCACTTCTCTATCGGCATCGACCTGATTTCGGTTATTGTAGAAACCGAAGCGGATGCCTGTATCGATCACCAGATCATGGACCGGATCGATCGTTTCGCCTGGCACCTGAGTAACCTCGAAGAAGTCCAATCGGTAGTCAGCCTGCCCCAGGTTGCCAAAACCATTTACTCCGGCTGGAACGAGGGCAGCCTTAAATGGCGGGTCCTGCCGCGCAATCAGTCGAGCATGGTCCAGGCAGTCGGCTATGTGCCAACCAGCAGTCGGCTGCTGAATTCTGACTGCAGTGTCATGCCGGTAATGATCTTTACCGAAGACCACAAGGCCGAAACCATCGATCGGGTGGTGGCAACAATCAAGCAATACCGCAAGGATCACCCTTACGACAACATCAGCTTCCGGCTGGCGACCGGCAATGTCGGCGTTATGGCGGCGACCAACGAAGAGGTCTCCGCCTCGCAGTTTCCGATCCTCCTGTATGTATTCAGTGCCGTCACCCTGCTCTGCTTCCTTCAGTTCCGCTCTGTCAGAGCCGTTCTCTGCATCGTCCTGCCCCTGGGCCTGGTCTCCCTGCTTGCCTATGCGATGATGAGTCTGCTCGAAATCGGCCTGAAAGTCTCGACTCTACCGGTGGTTGCCCTCGGCGTCGGCGTCGGCGTTGATTATGGTATTTATATTTTCAGTCGGCTGCGCGCCAACATGGATGCCGGCAAGCCATTGCAACAGGCCTACCTGCATACCCTGGCGGTCACCGGTAATGGTGTCTTCTTTACCGGTGTTACTCTGGCTATCGGCGTTGCCACCTGGATCTTTTCACCACTCAAGTTTCAGGCCGATATGGGCATTCTGCTGACCTTCATGTTCCTGGTCAACATGCTCGGCGCCATCCTGCTGCTCCCGGCGCTGGCCGCCGTCCTCTACCCCAATAAAAAAGCCGCAGAAATTGACAGCGACACCCCCACTTAAGATGACACCAGCGGCCAAAAGAAGATAACATGGGGATGACAACTGCATTGACATAACAGCTTGATATCTGTACGGCGCAGCCTGCACCGCTGAACAGACCCAACCTTCCCGGATCTGAATGCTGCAACCACCAGGAAAGGCCAAGAGGATGACCGACTCTTCCCAACAGATGCCCTGGCGTTCTATTCCGCAGATGCTCAGAAGTGTTGCCCAGGAACACCCGGACAACCCTTGCGTCAGTTTCAAGCGCGGCGGTGGTTACCTTTCGTTTACTTACAGCGAATTCTATACCCGGGTTCTGATGACCACCCGCGGCCTGCGCAAAGCCGGGGTCAAACCTGGCGATAAAGTCGCAATCTTCTCAGAAAACCGCGCCGGCTGGGCTATCGCCGACATGGGAATTCTCGCCGGCGGAGCTGTCACTGTACCTATTTATACAACCAGCACCGGCAACCAGGCGGCCTATATCATCCACCACAGTGGCGCACGCCTGATTTTTATTTCCAGTCGCCAGCAGTACGAAAAATTACTGGCGATTCGTGATCAAATTCCCGCTGTTGAGATGGTTGTTTCTTTCGATCGCTTTCTGGGTGAAAAAAATCTGCCGGTCTACACCCTCAACCAACTTTCCGAAATCTCCCACTCGATCAGTGATCAGGAAAGTCGCGATATCGAAGCCCATATTACCGCCATCAACCCGGACGATTTGATGACCATCATCTACACCTCCGGGACTACCGGCAAACCCAAAGGGGTCATGCTGTCCCACAATAATATCGGCATCAATGCCTGGAACGGACTCAATCATACCGGCCGCCAGTGGATGCAAAACGGTACTTTTTTGAGTTTTCTGCCATTAAGCCATGTCCTCGAACGAACGGCGGGGTATTACGCTGTGCTAATGTGCGGCGCCCACATCGCTTTTGCTGAAAATATCAATACCGTCGTGGAAAACATCAATGAGGTCAGGCCAACGGCAATGGTGAGCGTGCCTCGGCTGTTTGAGAAGATCCATTCACGGATCTACGAAAGCGTCCACCAGATGCCCCCTATCAAACGCCGACTTTTTCATCGCGCCGTCAGCATCGGACGCCATTATGTCTACCGACGTTACATCGACAGGCAGAAAACCGGCCTGTTAGGGCTTGAATATGCATTTTACGACTGGTTGATTTTTCGTAAAATCCGTAAAAAATTCGGCGGTAACCTCAAATTTTTTATCTGCGGTGGGGCTCCCCTCGATACCAGGATCACCGAGTTCATGTGGATTCTCGGTATTCCCGTCTTCGAAGGCTACGGCCTGACAGAAACCAGCCCCGTGGTCGCGGTCAACAGCTTGAAGGAGATTCGCTTCGGCAGTGTCGGTCGTCCCATCAAGGACACCCAACTGAAACTGGCGGCTGATGGCGAACTGCTGGTCAAAGGCCCACAGGTGATGCAGGGCTACTTTCGCGACGAGACCCTGACCCGGCAGTCCATCCA
>JAWLDI010000148.1:0-6092 GCA_041686715.1 Pelovirga sp. | reverse complement strand
CTGTTTGTTGAATTCACCAGGCTCTTGTCGTTACTGCTTTTTACTGGTAAAAGGGTGCTCCAGACTGTCATGAAAATTTCATTGCTGTTTATGCTACCGAGTAAAGGAGAGATACATGAAAAAGACCATTCTGCTGATTTCCGCCCTGCTGCTTGTAGCCACCTTAGTTATCGGCTCTCAGAGCGACATTGTCAACCACCCCTCTTGCCCTCATTGCGGGATGGATCGCGGTAAATTTTCCTTCAGCCGGATGCTGCTTGTCTATGATGACGGCAGTGAGGCAGGTACCTGCAGTATCCGCTGTGCGGCCGTGGATATGGTTAACAATCTCGACAAGGCGCCGGTACAGATGATGGTCGGCGATTATTACACCGACGAACTGATTGACGCTGAAACCGCTGTCTGGGTGATTGGGGGGAAACGCCCCGGAGTAATGAGCAAGCGCGCTAAATGGGCGTTTGCCAAGCGGGTTGATGCAGAAAACTTTATAGCAGAAAACAATGGCGAAATAGCCACCTTTGAACAGGCCCTGCAGGCTGCCTACAGTGATCTCTACGAAGACACGCGGATGATCCGTGAGCGGCGCAAAGCTCGACGGGCGCGGATGGCAACCGAACAACCCACAATGAACCAGTAATTTTACAGATACTATCCAATGTTTTATGGCTGAATTATTCCACTGAAGTAAAAAAAGGAGACTGCCGTGAGCCTTTGTCCGTGTGGCACCAACATCGATTATGCTGATTGCTGTGAGCCGGTTATCAATGGCAAAAGAATCGCTACCAGCGCCGAAGAATTGATGCGTGGCCGCTATACTGCCCACGACAAGGTGGCGGTTGATTTTCTTTATCACAGCACCCACCCTGATCACCGTGCCAATTACGACCACAAGGGAACCAAAAGCTGGGCAGAAAAATCCCAGTGGCTTGGACTGGAAGTCGTCAGTACCAACGCCGGCGGTGCTGACGACGAGCAGGGCGAGGTCGAATTTATTGCCCGTTTTCGCGACAAGGGGGTGATCCGCAACCACCATGAGCGCGCGCATTTTGCCAAAGTCGGCAGCAATTGGTTGTTTACCGAAGGGGAAATGATCAAATCCCCGCCGGTGACGGTCTTGAAGATCGGCCGTAACGACCCATGCGGTTGTGGCAGCGGTAAAAAGTTCAAAAAGTGCTGCGGCCAGTAACCACCATGGTTGCCGCCATCACGCCCCAGGCCACCCTCTATGACGCCCTGCTTGCCAGCTGTGAAAAATATGCTGAACACAGCGCTTTTATCTACCGGGCCGCCGGCAGCGAGTTTCAGGTCAGCTACGCCAAACTATTTGAAGATACCCTGATTCTGGCCAAGGCCTTTACCTCCCACAAGATCAGCAAAGGCAGTAAGGTCATGCTGTTGTCAGATAACCGTTATGGCTGGATGGTCACCGACTTTGCCCTGATCTCCCTTGGTGCCGTCAGCGTACCGCGCGGCAGCGACACCCCGACCTGCGAGCTCGAATACATCCTCGGGCATGCCGACTGTGAGTTTCTGGTGATTGAGACCGAAGCGCTGCTCAAGGACCACAGTCCCATGCTTAAGAAAATGAAGAAATTACGGTCGATTTTCATTATCGAAGGGGGCAAAACCCACCGCTGGTTCGATAATGTCTACAGCTACAACGACATCCTGGCCAACCGCACCATCACACCAACGGACCGGGAAGAATTCATTGCCCGACGCCACAACCTGGGGCTGGATGACACCTTCACCCTGATCTACACCTCGGGAACCACCGGTAATCCCAAGGGGGTGATCCTCACCCACCGCAACATCATGTACAACGTCCGCACCCTGCCCGAAATCATTGCCCTGAAAGAAACCGACCGGTTTGTTTCCATTCTGCCGAGCTGGCATATTTTTGAACGGGCGTGCGAATATCTTGCTCTATCTCAAGGGTGCTGCACCGTTTATTCAAGCATCAAAACCTTTGCTGCCGATCTGGAAACGTACCAGCCGACCCTGGTAGCGACGGTGCCCCGTCTGTGGGAATCAATGTACACCAAAATCAATCAGGCCCTTGAAAAGCAAACCCCACGCAAAGCGCGTCTATTTAAAAAGCTCGTCGCTATCTCAGTTACCTACCGTTTTCACCAGCGCCGCCTGAAAAATCAGCTGCCGCGCTTCCACAAACTCAACCCGCTCGTTACTGCCGGGCACAAACTGATCTCCACGAGTCTGTTGGTTGCCTTGTTTCTGCCTTACCGTTTTGCTCAAAAAAAACTTGCAGCGGTACAGGCACGTTTTGGTGGTCGCCTACGCATGGCGATCAGTGGCGGTGGCAGCCTGCCGACCTATCTGGATGAGTGGATCGATGCCGTCGGCATCCGCATCGTCAACGCCTATGGCATGACCGAATGTGCCCCGGCCATCGCCGGACGGGCATTGAACTGTGAGATATTCGGTACCCTGGGACCACCGATAAAAGGGACAGAGTTGCGCATTGTTGCAGAGGATGGCAGAATTTTGCCTGCTGGTGAAGAAGGGGAGATTCAGGTGCGTGGAAAACAGGTATTCCCCGGCTATCATCAAAACGAAGAAGAAAACCGCAACGCTTTTACCACTGACGGTTTTTTTCGCACCGGTGATCTGGGCAAGTTGACCCTGAGCGGTGAACTGGTTATTACTGGTCGCTCTAAAGAGATCATTGTTCTGGCCAGCGGTGAGAACATTGATCCCAGTCGGATTGAATCGACCATTACCCAGCTGCCCTTTGTCACCGATGCGGTTCTGGTCGGACAGGATAAAAAAGGACTGGGAGCACTGATCATTCCGGATATGGAGCAGTTACGCGAGTTCATTGCTGACAGGGCGGAACAACTGACAGAGACCAGGGACCAGTTGCTTGCTGACCAAAAGGTCCTCGACCGGGTGAAGGCGGAAATCAATAAACTGCTGAATGCCAAGAAGGGATTCAAGCCGTTTGAAAAACTCCAGAACATTCATTTTCTTGATAAGGAATTTACCACCGGTGAAGAACTGACCAACACCCTGAAAAAAAAACGCCATGTCATCGAAACCAAGTACCGGGAAATTATCAGCAAATTACTTAAATAAGCAGGCTTGTCCAAGCGATTGAGCAATAATCAGTTCATTCGGCCGGCACGGTATCAGCAACAATTTTCTGCCGGGTTTGTCGGAATACCTCCTGAAGATCCCCACCTTGAGCAATAGCCTGGTCAATCACTGTCAGGGCTTCTTCAGCTCGACCTGCTTGCGCAAGCACCAGGGCCAGGTTGTTCAGTGGAATACCGTTGTCAGGCTGCAGTGCTGCCGCCTGTCGAAAAGAACGGATGGCAGTGGCCGTGTCACCAGCCTGATAACTGCTGTTACCTGCCCCTATCCAGGCAACAAAACTGTCGGGCCAGGCTTTGGTAGCGGTCAGATAGGCAGTTGCAGCAGCTGAAAATTGTCGGGCCCGCTCCAGACCAACCACAGCGGTCAGATAAGCTGTCTCGGTTGCACTGCCTGGCAACACAGCCGGAGGAACGACCACCAGTCCCCAATAATCAGCCCGGCGCCAAGTGCGCTCAAACACCCCCATCGACATCTGCATACCGGGGTAAACCCCGGAATGCAGCAGCACCTTTTGTTCACCCTGATCGTAACCAATTACCACGGCATAATGCCACCGGGGATACCAGGACAAACCAAGATTCTG
This sequence comes from Pelovirga sp., assembly GCA_041686715.1. Classification (GTDB taxonomy): domain Bacteria; phylum Desulfobacterota; class Desulfuromonadia; order Desulfuromonadales; family Geopsychrobacteraceae; genus Pelovirga. Next base: position 2,392 of record JAWLDI010000148.1, on the reverse strand, counting down.
GAGAATCATCACCGGTTGTCCCCCATGAAGTTCTGCCACCAGTTCAGACCAGCCACTAAGGGGATACGCCAGGTAACCCTGCCGCCGAGCCGCGGCAACGATAGACGGCTGCAGACTCCCTTTAAGTTCCGGGGAGTAAACCTGTTCCACCAGCTGGGGCAGGGAAACGTCCTGACCGTTCCACGCCAGCAGCATGGCCAGCGCTGCCGGCCCGCACTGATACTCTTCCTGGGCAAAGAAAGGAACTTCAGTGAGATGGTGCCGTTGCGCCTCAGGGGACAACGCATGGGGATATTGATAGGTGCTGCAGCCGCCGGCAATGAGAATAAAACTACAAAAAAAAGCACAGGCAAGCCGTCGCCCACCTGCGCTTTTTAACTGGGTTATTATCATCTAGCGAATCGGCTGAACAAAGGTGAACACTTTCGTATAACCTAAAATATCGGTAACCAGCAGGACGACAAAAATAAACAGCACTGCGCCTACCACGGTACCAAGGCTGGCTCCCGCAGGAAGTTGATCAAGCTCGTTGGCAATCCGCATAACTTCTGCGTCTGACAGGCTGGCAACACGACTGGCCACTTCATCCGCTGCCACGCCCTGACGTGTCATCACCTGCTGCACATCCTCGCGGGCAAAAAAAGCCGATACCTGGGTACGTGCATCTTCATCTGCCTGGGTCGCAAGTACCGTTTCGGTGCTGATCATACCGGCCTGAGCTGTACGAATGCCGACATCGACCGTAAGAAAACATACCGCAAGCAATAGACACAGGGGCTTACCAACGTAACGAACCATATGCTTTTTCATCAACTTCGCTCCTTTTCATTAACATTTAATAGACCCTTGATAATGACCCGTTTTTTTATCGCTTTAAAAATAACATGAAAAGTCTAGCCGGAAAACAAGTATTGTAAAGCAGAAGGTCCGGCTTTTTTTATCATCCCCCTCATTGGTTCCAAAGGGCGCACACTGCTGCATCTTGATGCCGTCATGACTGTCTTGCGAAGCTCTCCATAATCAGTTTCTTCACCGCCTGGGCCGCCGGCGAACAGCTCCGTTCGCGCATCTGTGCCAGCCAGAGTTGACGGATAATTTTCAGCCCATCAACTTCAATCCGGTACAGCTCACCACGCTCGATACTTTCCTTCACCGATAGATCAGAAACAAATGCGCACCCATAACCTGCCGCGACAGTACGACGTACTGCCTCGTTACTTCCGAGTCGCGCCAGAACACGAAGTGTCTGCGGATCACAACCTGCTTTGAGCAGTGCATTATGAAGACTCTGCCAGGTTCCTGATCCCGGTTCGCGTAGCACCAGTTCCAGTTCAAACAGGTGCTGAAGGCTGATTGTTCCCACCCGGCACAATGGATGACCGGTTCCGACAATCAGTACCAACTCATCAGACAGGATCGGCGTATAGTTGTAAAGAGCATCTTCAACGCGCCCTCCGACCAGCCCCAGTTCCACCCGTTGACAGCGCAAGTCATCAAGAATCTGCTGGGTATCACCCATACGGACATTCAATGAAATTCCCGGATAGCACTCCTGCAGCAGGGGAAGCAGTTTTGGTACCAGATAGTTTGCGGGGATATTGCTTGCTCCCAGTTCAAGACTGGCATGCTCGATGCCGTGAAAACGGTTCATTGCCTGCGCAAGCTGATCGACCTCGGCGAGAATCATCCGCGCCTGTTGCAGAAAGATCTTTCCGCCGGGGGTAAGGGCAACGCCTTTGCTGATCCGATCGAGCAGCCTGGTACCGAACTCCTCCTCAAGAGCAGCGATATGTTGACTCACCGTTGATTGAGTGAGGGATAAGAGTTCACCACCGCGGGAAAAACTGCCGGTTTCAGCAACGGCTACAAATAGTTCCAACTGTCGCAACGTCATGTCCTACCTCTATCGGTTTTTGCAATATATGTGATCGAATTTATAAAAATTATCTATTTGACCCTGCACTGTCAAGCTTTTAGCATCGGTTTCCGTAAAATGGATTTTATTTGTACCGCAACTCCCGATCGGCGTCTGCTAACATCAAGGACACTGATTAGCATCAATCTTCCGCTTGAACCCTTCTCCTGGGGGAGAAGGGTTCAAAGCCGGATGAGGGGGCTTGGAATGGTCAAAACCTCCCCCTCACCCTGCCCCTCTCCCTCAGGGAGAGGGGATAAGATTGCATCTGCGGAAGATTCGTTCTAATCAGGTCAAGGAATACTGAAAATGACGGTAACTAAGGCAATTGCCAATGAGTCTAATACAATAACCGAAAGCCTTGTTACCCAACTTGAGGACCACAAACTGCATTGTACCCATTGCGGCGCTTGTGTCGCAGCGTGCCACTTTCTCCGTCGCTATGCTGATCCCGGACAGCTTGCCGACGCCTATGAT
>JAWLDI010000147.1:0-6125 GCA_041686715.1 Pelovirga sp. | reverse complement strand
GGGCCCCGATATATCTGAAGGAACCTTTGGGCCCACCCACCCGGTCAGGCACCAGCTTGATCACCAATTTGGCCAGCAGGCCGAGAAATGGCAAAACAATCAGCGTGGCGGTGACATTGAACATGCTGTGGGCAAATGCGATGTGGGCAGCTATATATGGGCGGTCACCGGCAGCATTGGCAAGATTCGCAGATCCGGGCACCAGCGCCTCCACCAGGCTGACGAAGGGCGCAAAAATGATCACCAGAATACAGACCCCGACGACATTGAAAAGACTGTGAGCCATGGCTGTACGTCGGGCAGCCACATTGCCGCCAATGGCTGACAGTTGTGCGGTGATGGTAGTACCTATATTCTCGCCCATGACGAGGGCAACGGCTGTATGAAAGGGGATAGCACCGGTACTGGCCAGGGCAATGGTGATGCCGAGCATGGCAGAACTGCTCTGTACCGCCATTGTCAGCAGACAGCCGATGAGAACGCAGCCGAGGATGCTGATCAGTGACTGGGCATCGAGAATCAGCATCAGGTTCATGAAGCGCTCGTCACTGCGCAACGGTCTGAAGGCGTCACTCATGATTTCAAGACCGAAGAAAATCAACCCCAGCGCAACAAGAACCCTGGCTGTTGCCGTGACCCTTTCATTTTTCGAAAAGAGCATGGGAAAAATTCCCAGGCCGATCAACAAGAGGCCGTACTTTCCAATCTTTATCGCCAGAATCCAACCGGTGACAGTGGTACCGATATTGGCACCCAGAATAAAACCGATGGCCTGGGTCAGCTGCATGAGTCCGGCATTGACCAGGCCGACAACCATCACCGTCGATATAGTTGAGGACTGAACAAAGGCCGTGACTGAGATACCGACAAGTACGGCCAGAAAACGGTTGCTGGTAAGGGATGAGATAACCTTGCGAATGACTCCGCCGGACAGCATTTGCAGGCTGTCGGAGAGAAATTTCATGCCGAGGATAAATACGCCCAGACCGCCGATAGCGGTGTAGGTCATTGTGAAGGGATCTACCATAGGTTCATTTCAGCCTCTATGAAGCAGTTTAAGGTTGCCATATTTGCGGGCAATTTAGATGTCTTTTTTTTTCCAGTCAAGCATCAGTAACAAAGAAACTCATCTTTTTTTTATGAAAAACAAAAAATGTCTAAACTCAATATGTTATGGTTTTTTCATGAACTATTGATGTTGCAAATACCTTGACAATCAACAACAGTTCCGTCTGGTAGAATATGATCATTATCGTCAACGAAGAAAAGGAGTTCTCATGCTGAAACGTATAGCCGTATTGACCAGTGGTGGTGATTGTTCCGGGATGAATGCAGCAGTACGGGCTGTTGTCCGTGGCGCGCTGGTGTCTGGCATCGAAGTGATCGGAATTCAAAAAGGTTACCAGGGGCTTATGGATGACCTTTACCTGCCCTTGGACACCCGTTCCGTCAGTGGTGTTGTCCAACGGGGCGGCACCTTTCTGCAGAGCGCGCGCTGCGAAGAAATGCGGACTGCGGAGGGCTTGCAGCACGCCTTTGATACCCTGATAAAACTTGATGTCGAAGGGCTGGTGGTGATCGGCGGCGATGGTTCTCTGGCAGGGGCCCACGCCATCCATCAAAAAGGATTACCGGTTGTGGGGATTCCGGCTTCAATTGATAACGATATTCCCTTTACGAGTCCCTCACTTGGTGTAGATACGGCGCTTAATAATATTATCAGGGCCGTAGACAATCTGAAAGATACCGCATCTTCCCACAACCGCGCTTTTGTCGTGGAGGTAATGGGACGAAATTGCGGTTATCTGACTGTAGTCGCAACCATTGCAACCGGTGCCGAATTCAGTCTGATTCCAGAGGAACCTTTCGACCTGAAAGAAATTTGTGCTGATCTGCGCCAGCGTTATCATGAAGGCCGCAATAACAGCATTATTATGATCGCTGAGGGTGCCGGTCGCGCTGAAGATATCGCCGCACAAATAAAAGATCGTATCGGTTTTGAAACCCGGGTTATTGTTCTTGGTCATTATCAGCGTGGCGGGTCTCCGACAGCGTTTGATCGACTGCTGGGAGCTCGTTTTGGTCGGGCTGCCGTTGACGGCCTGATACAGGGTAGAAATGACACGATGGTTGGGTTAAAAGGTTCTTCTCTTGTTTATACAAAGCTGGAAAAAGTGACATCTACCGGTATCAGACCGATAAATCCGATGTTCCATTACCTGGCTAACAGTCTTTCCGTGTGATTATTTTTGTCGCCAGTTCCATTTTCCCATGGTGGCTGCTATAGTCAACAAAAATGGTCATCAATAGTGAGGGAGGCATTATTATGAAACGACTGTTTGCTGTTCTTGCCGGGATGCTATTGGCAACCAGCAGCTTTGCTGCCGGGACAACCGTTGATTATGTCATTGGTGATACAACCTACGAAGGGTATTTTATCAGTCCATCACCTGACGCCCCCCTGATTCTGCTGATTCACGATTGGGATGGAATTGGTGATTACGAAATCCGGCGGGCCCAGATGCTGGCTGAAGCAGGATATGCAGTCTTTGCCGCCGATATGTATGGTAAGGGGGTACGACCGGCGGAAATAGCTGAGCGGCGGCGGCTGACGAATTCTCTCTATCAGGATCGTGCCAGCATGCGCAAGCTGCTTAATGGCGCCCTGGATACGGCAGCGGCAGCAGGTGCAAACGTCGACAACGCTGTTGCCCTGGGCTACTGTTTTGGCGGTGCTGTTGTTCTTGAATTGGCCCGCGCCGGGGCCCCTCTCAAAGCTTTTGTCTCGTTTCACGGCGGGCTGGTTACGCCGCAGGGGCAGGATTATGCTGAAACCAGTGGCTCCGTCATGATTTTACATGGTACGGCTGACACTGCAGTGACAATGGATCATTTTGCCCAACTCGCAAAAGAGCTGGAAGAGCATCAGGTTGTTCACGAAATGATTACTTACAGTGGGGCTCCCCATGCTTTTACCGTTTTCGGGTCAGATCGATATCGAGAGGATGCTGACAGAAAGTCGTGGCAACGCTTTCTTGACTTTTTAACAGAAACATTCTGATAACTCTATGACTATCAGTTTTGTAGAAGGGGGCAGGATGACAGGAAATTCCTTCAAAGCATATATGATGACTCTTTGTCTGGTTCTTCTTTTTTCGGTGGCGCCGGCTACCGCTGAGCTGACCAGTCCCGATCAGATTCCACGAATCAATGTCATTGATCTACGCTCATGGCAGAGCAGTGAACCCGTTGTTTTTGTTGATACCAGAACGGCAGGCCAATGGCAGCAGGCTGTCGATAAAATCTCCGGTGCGCAGCGCATCACCTCGCAAACAGAACTTGATGAATTCAAGCGGACAGTGCCGAGGGACACAGTTATTGTCACTTATTGTACCTGACCGAATGAAGCCTCCAGTGCCGGTCTGGCACTATTGCTGGTCAATAATGGATATAAGCGCGTCTACGCGCTGTTAGGCGGATATGCCGCGTGGAAAGCGATGAATTTTCCGGTCCAGGCAAAATAAGGGTATTATGCATCGTACTTACAGCACCTGTTTCAAAAACAGCTTGGCGCGTTCTTCCCGGGGATTGGTAAAAAAATGTTCCGGGGTTCCTTCTTCCACTAATTTGCCGTGATCCATAAAAATGACTCGATCAGCGACTTCGCGAGCGAAACCCATTTCATGGGTCACCACGACCATGGTCATCCCTTCCCGCGCCAGCTGTTTCATGACTTCGAGAACCTCGCCGACCATTTCCGGGTCGAGAGCGCTGGTCGGCTCATCAAACAGCATGACCTTCGGATCCATGGCCAACGCTCTGGCAATAGCCACGCGTTGCTGTTGCCCGCCCGACAGGCGAATCGGATACTCCATTTCTTTTTCAGGGATGCCGACCTTTTTCAGAAGTGCCCGCGCTTTTTGCTCTGCCTCACTTTTTTTTCTTCTGCGCACAACGGTTTGTGCCAACACCAGATTCTGAAGAACGGTTTTATGGGGAAATAGATTGAATTGCTGGAAGACCATTCCCACTTCACGCCGGACCTTGTTCAGATCGGTTTTGCGGTCGGCGAGATCGACGCCATCGATATGAATATGGCCCGACGTCAGCTCTTCAAGGCCGTTCAGGCAGCGCAGATAAGTAGATTTTCCAGAACCGGAGGGGCCGATAACAACCACCACTTCACCAGCTTTGATATGCGTGGTAACACCATCGACAGCATGAATTGTCTGCCCTCTGCCAGCAAAGGTTTTTATGAGATCTACGGTTTTAATCACTGACTGCGAACCTCCGCTCAACCCAGGCAATGACCTGAGATAGTATTGATGTAAGGGTAAGATAGAGAAAGGCGACGACAAACCAGATTTCGAAAGTGGCAAAGGTTGAGGTGATAACCTCGCGCCCTGCCTTGGTCAGGTCTGTGATGGCGATAACCGAAACCAGAGAGGAATCTTTGATCAGGCTGATGAACTGACCGGCCAGAGGAGGCAGTGTCCGTTTGAACGCCTGGGGCAGGATAATATGGATCATCGCCTGCGGTGTATTCATGCCAAGAGAACGTGCCGCCTCCATCTGGCCTTTCGGGATGGACTGGATCCCGGCGCGAATGATCTCGGCTACGTAGGCACCGGCAAAGATTGACAGGGCGGCAATGCCTGCCGCCATTCGATCGATATTGAGGACGGTTCCGAAAAAGAAATAAACAATGAAAATCTGGACCAGCAGGGGGGTGCCACGAATAATCTCTATGTAGAGAATAGAAAGTTGTCGCAGGGTGAGGTTTCTGGATAATCGGCACAGTCCAGTGAATAGACCGATGGCCAGGCCAATGATACTTGATACAGCTGAAATCCACAAAGTGACTCCCAGTCCGTGAAGTAACGGACCGGCCTGCCACTGAAAGGTTGAACCGATCTGATCACCGGAAAAGAGGTCCTCGTCAACAAAAACTCTCAGCGTGTCGGTATCAACCTGATAAGTTTCCAGTTCATCGAACTGATTTTTAACCGTGACCGTCGTGATGTTGTTGGCTTCATCAATCGAAAGAACACGACTGTCATAAGGGACCCGTTCGATCGTTTCATTGTGGTAAACGAAATACTGGGGCACACGATTCCAGCGCCAGGTGTAATTCACCTTACTCGTCGATACCCACAAACCGATAACGATAGAAACCAGAATAAGAATTGTCAACAATCGCCAGTGCCAGTCTTTTCGATAGCTGTCGAGCATATCGGACCTTTATCTGTAACTATAAAAAAGCGCGGATATCTGTAATTTAAAAACGGCCAGGATATCCACGCTATCAGTTATAAATCAGTTTTGAATCTGTTTCAGCCATTCATCATCGACGAACCACTTGTGATAAATCTGGTCATAGGTGCCGTCGCTTTTAATCTGATTCAGGAAATTGTTGAGCCAGTTGAGAAAATCATAATTGCCCCGTCTGATGGCCCAGGCCAGAGGTTCATGGGTAAAAGGCTCGTCAAGAAAGACCAGATTACCGTCATTGCGCTGGGCATTTGTGATTGACAGCAGAGGCAGGTCGTAAACGACAGCATGAACCTTGCCATTGAGCATGTCCAGGACCGCTTCCTGTTCAGTTTCAAAAGATACATACTCAGCTCGCGGAATCATCCGTTGAACGGCCTGTTCACCAGTGGTGCCGAGCTTGGATGACACCTTGTATCGGGGATCGTTCAGATCACGATACGATTTGACCTCATCGGCGATTTCCTTGCGGATCAGCACCGTCTGCCCGACCACGATATAGGGATTGGCAAAGTTAACTGAAAGATTACGCTGTTGCGTCAGGGTCATGCCACTCATGATAATATCGAACTTTTCCGTCAACAGGGCAGGGATGATACCATCCCAGGCGGTGCTGACCAATTCCAGTTTGACCCCCATGGCGTTAGCCATCCGCCGAGCGATATCAACATCAAAACCGATGATATCTCCACGTTGGTTGGTCAACTCGAACGGCATATACCCCGGTTCCAGTCCTACCCGTAATACCCCGCGCTGAACAATTTCATCAAGAACATCCGCACTGGCAACAACAGGAGCGCAAAGACCAAGAGACAACAGGAAGGCAAGCATGATTCTGACAGGTTTCATAATCA
>JAWLDI010000146.1:0-6131 GCA_041686715.1 Pelovirga sp. | reverse complement strand
ATTACCGATCGCCGAGCGGGACGGATTGACACCCGCACGAACCGCAAACTGTGCGAAATACTCCGCGAGATCGAGTTGCCGGGAGTCGAGCTGTTTATCGAACCCGTCAAGGAATATCGGTTTCTGTTGGTTCTGCGAGGGTCAGAACTTTCAGCAAAGATAGCTGATAGTGATCCACAACAGACCGGACATAAACCACGTGAACCTGATCCCTTGATCCCGGATGCTGAACATACCGCGCAACTGGTACAGCACTTTCTCGAACAGGCGCACGAGAAGCTGGCAACACACGAGCCCGCCAACATGGTGCTGTTGCGGGGATTCTCCAGCCGCCCGGCGTGGCCGAGTTTCAACGAAGTTTTCGGTCTGAAAGCTGCTGCTGTGGCGGGTTATCCCTTGTATCGTGGCGTTGCCCAACTACTCGGCATGGAGATTCTGGATTGTGAAGATACGCTCGACAGCAAAATGGCCGCGCTAAAAGAACAATGGGAACAGTTTGATTTCTTCTACGTCCATTACAAACCGACTGACAGTGCCGGGGAGGATGGTGATGCAGAAAAAAAACAGCGCTGCATTGAGGAGGTGGATCAGATCATACCGGCGCTTCGAGAACTGCAACCCGAGGTGCTGATCGTGACTGGCGACCACTCAAGCCCGGCGCCGATGAAAGCGCATAGCTGGCATCCGGTACCGACGGTTTTATGGGGTGATAACTGCCGACCAGACGAGGTTACGCTCTTCGGCGAACGAGCCTGTGTTGGTGGTGGGCTTGGTCCCCGCTTTGCTGCAACAGATCTGATTCCCCTGGCGCTGGCTCACGCTGGACGGTTACAGAAATTTGGAGCTTGAGGAGTTATGAAATATCTGGTCTTGAAATAAGATTCTTTGCTTTGGCTGTGCAGAGTACCTGGAGATCGTTTTTTTCAACATAACCGGAAACTTTTTTGTCCAGCTGTAACAAGGAGGACGAGTATGACGTCGAACAATGATTCAATCCGCTGGTTTGCTGACCTGAACAATGAGGACGTTGCGCTGGTGGGCGGCAAGAATGCTTCACTGGGTGAAATGATCGGCACCCTCAAGGCAGAAGGGATCCAGGTCCCCGATGGCTTCGCTACAACCTCGCAAGCCTATCGGCGTTATCTTGAAGCAAATGACCTGGAACAAAAAATCCGTGAACGGCTCAAAGAATACCGCAAGGGGGCTCAATCACTAAGCAAGACCGGTGACGCCATTCGCCGCATGATCCGGCGCGGCAAATGGCCGGACAATATCGCTCTGGGTATCAGCGATGCCTACCGCGAACTGTGCCGGTGCGGAGGGGAACAAGAGACCTCAGTCGCTGTACGCAGCAGTGCCACTGCAGAAGATTTGCCTGACGCCAGTTTCGCCGGACAGCAGGAAACCTTTCTCAATATCCATGGCGAAGAGGACCTGCTCGATGCCTGCCGCAAATGCTACGCCTCACTTTTTACTGATCGCGCCATCAGTTACCGCGAAAACAAAGGTTTCGACCATATGAAGGTTGCTCTGTCGATAGGTGTGCAGAAGATGGTGCGCTCCGACAAGGCCGGGGCTGGAGTCATGTTCTCCATCGACACTGACACCGGCTTTCCAGATGTGGTGGTGATCGAAGCTTCATGGGGTCTCGGTGAAAATGTCGTAAAGGGAACAGTTACTCCGGACAACTATACTGTTTTCAAACCGCTGCTCAAGAAAAAAGATCTGAAACCGATTCTCAGCAGAACGCTCGGCGGCAAAGAAAAAAAGATGGTTTACAGTCGTGGTTCGGGGAATACAACGCGCAACATCGAGACTTCAGCAAAAGAGCGTCACACCTTCGTCCTGTCCGATGACGAAATTCTGCAGATCGCCCGCTGGGGCGCAGTTATTGAGAATCATTACGACAAACCGATGGACATGGAATGGGCCAAGGATGGCGACACGGGAGAGCTTTTCATCGTCCAGGCCCGACCCGAAACCGTTCAATCGCGCAAAGAAGCGGGAGTGCTCAAAACCTTTACGTTGAAAGAGAAGAGCGAAGTGCTACTCACCGGACTCGCTATCGGCGAGGCCATCGCTTCGGGCAAAGCCCAGGTGATCAAGAGCGCAAATGACATTGAACATTTCGAACAGGGGAATATCCTCGTGACCGGGATGACCGATCCCGACTGGGTACCCATCATGAAGAAGGCTGCCGGCATTATTACCGACCATGGAGGACGCACCTCCCATGCCGCTATCGTCAGCCGGGAGCTTGGCATCGCTGCGGTGATCGGCACCGACCAGGCAACCAGTGAAATTCAAGACGGACAGGAAGTGACGCTATCCTGTGCCGAAGGTGATCAGGGTAACATTTACCAGGGGATCCTTGCCTACGAGGAGGCTGAGGAAAACCTGGAAGAGCTTCCGGAAATCAACACCCGGATCATGATGAACATTGCCAGTCCTGCAGCGGCTTTCCGTTGGTGGCGACTGCCATGCCGGGGGATCGGTTTGGCACGCATGGAATTCATCATCAACAACTTGATCAAGGCCCATCCCATGGCCCTGCTCAAATACGACGAACTCGAAGACAAGGAAGCCAAACGCCGGATCCGTGAGCTGACCCGCAATTACGACGACAAAAGCGAGTACTTCATCGACCAGCTTGCCCAGGGCATCGCCACCATTGCCGCCAGCCAATACCCGAGTCCGGCCATCGTGCGTATGAGTGATTTCAAAACAAATGAATATGCGGACCTTATCGGCGGACAACAGTTCGAACATTCCGAAGAAAATCCGATGCTCGGATTCCGGGGCGCTTCTCGTTATTACAGCGAAGACTACCGCGCCGGATTCGCTCTCGAATGTGCGGCCATCCGCCGCGTGCGCGAGGAGATCGGGCTTGATAACGTAGTCGTTATGATCCCTTTCTGTCGCACTCTCCAAGAAGCGGACAAGGTGCTGGAAGTGATGTCCCGAGAAGGACTGGTGCGAGGGCAGCGTGGTCTTGAAATATACGTCATGGTGGAAATCCCCTCGAACGTTATCCTTGCCGAACAGTTCGCTGAGCGTTTCGATGGTTTTTCCATCGGTTCCAATGACCTGACTCAGCTGACCCTGGGTGTCGACCGCGATTCGGGCATGCTGAAGGAACTCTTCGATGAACGTGATGAGGCGGTAAAAGCTACCATTGCCCAGGTGATCCAGGCCGCAAACAGAACCGGCACCAAGATCGGCATTTGTGGCCAGGCACCAAGTGATTACCCCGACTTTGCAGCTTTTCTGGTCAAGGAAGGGATCGACTCGATCTCTCTTAATCCTGACAGCGTCATTGAAGTCATCCGCCGCGTAGCGGAGGTAGAGAAAAAACAGGAAACTCAAAAATCAGGATTCACATCATGACAGCAAGAGTTGAAAATGCGTTTTAGTCGCCTGGATATCACAGGATTTTCAGCGCCTGAACTAAGAGGACCGCTGCTTTGAACTAACAAAATCGATACGCTGAGGACTTACCGATGAAACTCATAGGAACTGTTGGACGTATTGGAGCGGGGAAAGATACCGTCATAAATTATCTGCACAGACGCTGTGGTTTGCCCATTTATTCCCTGGGAGACATGGTCAGGGATGCGGCCCGGAAAGAACAACTGGAGCTCAACCGGGAGAACCTCCAGGAGATAGCTCAGCTACATATCGAACAATATGGAGAGGATATATTTATCCGGCGTCTCATCGACAAACTGACAGAAGAGGCCCCTGCCGGAGCCGGTATTTCCGGTATCCGTAAACCCCTTGAAGCAGAAACATTCAGGAATCAATACGGCATGGAGTTTATCCTCGTTCATGTCCGGGTCAAAGACCCGGAGATCCGTTTCAGGCGCATTCGCCAGCGGCATGCGCCACGTGACCCTGAGGAGTTAGAAGAATTCCTGATACATGATCAGCGCGAGGAAGACATGTTCCAGATCAGCAAAACCATCGGCATGGCCGACGAGGTCCTGTCCAATGACAGTTCTCTCGAAGATTTACACCATCAGGTAGAAAAAAACATTATCGAACCCTATTTAACAGAAATATGTCCCTGATCACTTTTTCCATCAGCATTCCTCAACCTGGTCAAGCTTGACAAGCTGATGACAGGTGATACGGTTTTTATTGACATACTGCATAGTATGAAAATTCAACAGAGACGTTTTAAAATTTTTTTCATTTTCCCGACAGGCACTATTGATCAATGACGTCTGATAAATGCACATACGGGGTTGTCTCTTCTGTTGTTGGTGGGGTTGTAGAGGCGCAATTCCCTGACCAGTTGCCGTCCATCAACAATCTTCTGGTGGCGGGAAAGGATGATTCAATCCTGGTGGAGGTCGCTCTTCATCTGGATGCCCATACGGTGCGCGGCAACGCCCTGACACCGACCCAGGGTCTGGCATTGGGCTCCACGATCCGCGATCAGGAGCATACACTTGAGGCCCCGGTCGGCCCCAATATTCTCGGCCGGGTATTCAACGTCTTTGGCGATACCATCGACCGTAAAGACCCGGTAAAAATTGAGGAACGCCGTTCGATTCATCAGGATTCCCCCGCCTTGAGTGACCGGGCCACGACATCAGAGATATTCACTACCGGAATAAAAGCTATCGATATCCTTTCTCCTCTTGAGCGCGGTGGCAAAGCCGGACTCTTCGGCGGTGCCGGGGTCGGCAAGACAGTACTGATCACTGAGTTGATTCACAACATGGTCGGCGAACATGAAGGGGTTTCGATTTTCTGCGGCATCGGCGAACGTTGCCGCGAGGGGGAGGAACTCTACCGTGAAATGCAGGATGCGGGGGTGCTCGACAACACAGTGATGGTCTTCGGACAGATGAACGAACCCCCCGGCAGTCGCTTTCGGGTTGGACTGACCGCATTGACCATGGCGGAATATTTTCGCGATGATCGTCGCCAGGACGTGCTGCTTCTGGTCGACAATATCTTCCGTTTCATCCAGGCCGGCATGGAACTCTCCGGCCTGTTAGGCTTGATGCCATCGCGTCTGGGATATCAACCAACGATGGCTTCAGAGCTCTCGGAACTGCAGGAACGCATCACCAACACGGAGCACGCCGCGATCACCTCAATCCAGGCCGTCTATGTGCCAGCTGACGATCTCACCGACCCGGCGGCGGTGCATACCTTCTCTCACCTCTCGGCTTCCATTGTTCTGTCCCGCAAAAGGGCCAGCGAGGGGCTCTATCCGGCGATTAATCCCCTCGAATCGAATTCAAAGATGCTCACCCCTCAGGTTGTGGGTGAACACCACTATCGAATCGCTCAGGAGATACGTCGAACCCTCGCCTCCTACGAGGATCTCAAGGATATTATCGCCATGCTCGGCATGGAGGAACTGTCACGCGACGATCGCAAGACCGTGTTTCGCGCCCGCCGTCTGGAGAGGTTTCTGACCCAGCCATTTTTCACCACGGAACAGTTTACTGGAACGCCGGGGCGTTCCGTTTCTCTTGAGGAGGCCCTGGAAGGATGTGAGCGCATCCTTAATGACGAGTTCAGCGATTTTTCGGAAAAAGCTCTGTATATGATCGGCTCTATTGAAGAGGTCAGAAAAAACGCAGAGACAGACGATGAAGACCAGAAAGAACAAGGAGGCCAAGTCGAGGAAGATGCTGAAAAAGAATCCACAGACGATTCCGGTGACGGCGAGGCGGCATGAAACTGAGCATTTATATTCCGACGCGCATTCTGCTCGAAACGGACGTTGCAAGCATCACAGCGACTGGACTGGATGGATCTTTCGGGTTGCAGCCCCATCACATTGATTTTGTCTCAGCTCTGGCGCCCGGACTGCTTTCTTATCGACGGCCGGAAGAGGCTGAAGACGACGAGGAAAAATATGTTGCAGTTGATCGGGGTATCCTGGTCAAACAAGGGGACCAGGTACGGGTGTCGGTACGTAGTGCTGTGGCTGATGCACCACTGGAAGAACTCGCCGATGTCGTGGAACATCGCTTCGCCGACCTTGACGAATATGAGCGCAAGGTTCAGTCTGCTGTCGCCCGGCTGGAAGCAGACTTTCTGCGCCGATTTATCGATATGTAGCTTTGCCGAAGGGAACTTAACCCTCCGCCGCCGGTTGTATTGAG
>JAWLDI010000145.1:0-6145 GCA_041686715.1 Pelovirga sp. | reverse complement strand
TCCTGCAGCCGGCGCTGGTATTCAGGGTCTTTCTCCAGATCGACACCACGGCGCATACTGTAAAGGGACATGAGCAACACTCCGGCCAGGGTACCCGGTACCGTAACCATCAGAATCGACAGCAGGCTCAGGTCAGGGACCAGATCGGTCATCTGCGACAGATAATAAACAACGGCTGCTGAGATCGGGCTGGCGGTAATACCCATCTGCGATGCCACCGAGGCCGAGGCCATGGGGCGTTCCGGCCGAATACCGTTTTTCAGGGCTACATCACCGATAATCGGCATGATGGTATAAACCGCATGGCCGGTTCCGAGCATGAAGGTCATGGTATAAGTAACCAACGGTCCCAGTATCGTCACCATTTTCGGTTTGGAACGCAGCAACCGTTCGGCGACCTGCAGCATGTACTTCAAGCCGCCGGCCGCTTCGAGAATAGCAGCCGTTGTCACCACCGCAATAATGATCAGCATGACGGTAATGGGCGGGCTGGTCGGTGGCATCTTGAAAATAAAGACCTGAATCGACAGACCGATACCGGACACAACGCCCAGACCGATACCACCGTAGCGGCTACCGATATAGAGAATCAGCAGCAGAAACAGAAACTGGATATACAACATGACAGACTCCTTTGGGGAGAAGGGGTGATCAACAAGCCGGCGGCATCAAGCTCACCGGATCCTTTATGGTGGTCACCTTAGGAGTCTTTTAGAAAAGTGTAAATATTGAGGATTTAAAAAGAATTTATTTTATTGTGGGAATTATGATGATTGTGTTCACAACCAGTAAAACCTGACTCTCCGTTACCGGCTACGCACGTAGCGTCGTTCCGGGCGGCCGACCACACCATAGATCAGGTCGGCCTTTAAATAGCCCTCGGTGCTCAAATATTCCAGATAGCGACGCGCGGTAGAACGGCTGGCGCCGATGATCCTGCCGACATCTTCAGCACTCAAATCTGCTACCTCCGGGTCAGCAAACACCTGCCGCACCTTGCTCAGGGTTAAAGAATCAATGCCTTTCGGCATCGGTATCGATCCGGTCTCCGCTTCCACGGGAATCTGGGAATGAAGTAAGCGGTCGACATCTTTCTGTTCCAGCGAGGCGCCAGTGCGGGTAGCATGATGAAGAGCACGAAAGTTCTGCAGGGCTTCCTGGAAACGGGGAAAAAATACCGGCTTGACAATATAGTCAAACACCCCGCCACGCAGGGCATTCTGCAGGGTGGTTATTTCACGAGCTGCGGTAATCAGAATCACATCACAAGGCTGCTCAGCGGCACGGATGTGACGCAGCAGGTCCATGCCGTTGCCTTCAGGAAAGAACAGGTCAAGCAGCACCAGATCAGGTTGCAGAATGTCAACCATTTCCGTGGCGTCATCAATGCGGCCGGCAACCCCGATCACCTCGAAGCCTTCCAGCTTGCTGACAAAACGCTGGTGCAGATCGGCGATACGCAGGTCATCTTCAACGACCAGCACACGGATGCTTTCCGCTGTCATCAACGGGCCTCCTGCTGTTTGGGAATTATCACGGTAAAGAGGACCCCGGCTAGTTCCCCCTCACTGTAGGTGATCTGTCCATGCAGTTTCTCAACGGCGTGTTTCACCAGAGGCAAGCCGGTCCCCCGCCCTTTTCCTTGTTTTGTTGTTACCCCCAGATCAAACAGATTTTCGGCGACCGACGGCGCTATTCCCATGCCGGAATCCTCCACCTCGATGATCAGATCGGGACCAAGATCGGTTAAATATAAATGCACGAGCATCGTTTCGCCCCGTTCACGTACAGCATCGAAGGCATTATCCAGCAGGTTGCCGATAATGGTTACCAGCGCATCACGGTCAATATGGGCCGGCAGATCCGAGAAGGAGTTATGCGGATCGAACTGCAACTCAATTTTGAGCTCACAGGCACGATTGTATTTGCCGAGGATCAACCCGGCTATCACCGGATCGGGGACAACGGCGGCCAGAGAGCGTACCAGTTCCTGGTAACCGCTGGCTTCGTTGATGACCAGATCAAGGGCTTCCTGATAGGCTTCCAGCTGAATCAAACCGCCAATAGTGTGCATTTTGTTGGAATATTCGTGGGTTTGGGCGCGCAGCAGCTCAGAATATTCCTGCACGTGGTGGAGCTCCTTCGTCAACCGGTCCAGTTCATCCTTGGGGCGAAAGCTGACCACCAGACCGTCATCAGTATGCGTCAGCGGAACAATATTCACCAGCATTACCCGGCCGGCCAGGAGCATTTCCTGATCGAGAACCTGTTTGCCCTGCTGAAGTGCTTGCGCTAGATCGGGACAGGGGCAGATTTCGGCCAGGGGTTTCCCACGCATATCATCCATATCAGTCCGATCAAGGTATTTCAGAGCAGCAGTATTAACAAAGGTCAGATGCCCCCGCCCGTCAACCGCGATAATGCCTTCACGAACCGCTCCGATAATCGCGTTACGCTCTTTGAACAGGGCTCCGATCTCATGGACTTCGAGGCCCATGATCGCAGCCTTGAGACCACGGGCGATAAGAGTTGCACCGAATACGCCAAACAGGAGAACAACACCCACATAACCGATAATTTCATTGCGTTGCGACCGAATCTGATCATTTATCTGACTGGTCAGATAACCTACCGCAACAAAACCGATAATGTGCTCATCACCATCCATGACCGGAACAATCCCTCGGAGTGACGGGCCCAGAGTGCCCACCGCCTCCGAAACGTAAGACCGGCCTGCGGTTAAAGCCGGGCCGAGATCACCACCCACAAAAACCTTGCCGATCCGGTCCGGCTCCGGGTGTGACAGGCGAACTCCCTCACTATCGCCAACGACAACATATTCGGCTTTGGTCACTTCGCGCAGCTTCTCGGCAAAGGCCTGCACGGAAGCGACATCACGGTTCTCTATTCCTTCCCTGATCAAGGGGTTCATGGCCACCGACTGGGCTATATCCAGCGCTTTACGTCCCAGCTGCCGGCGCAGAGTGCGCTCGGAAAAATCGGAAAACAGAGCACCGATCAGACTGACCAGAACAATCAGCAGCACCGTCACCAACAGGCTGAGTTTGACCTGCAGGCGGCGAGGCAAAAAGCGATCAATCAGCTGGAACAGGGCATCCATTTCATGTCCTCCCGGACCGCTCTAACGACATCATCAACACAGCGCTTGCCAGCCGACTAAAACCCATATCAGCAGCAATTTGACGGTTCAACAGATCAACCAGCCTGGCGTTTTCCACCCATACCAGATGACTGATACAGCCGCAGTCGCTGGAACCAAAACCGGCAACCGGTACTTGCGCCCCTGCCTCCAGCAGATAGCGGCTCAGATTGTGCTCGTGATTAATGTCTGCGCACCAGCAGACTGTTCGCAACCGGGCATGAGCTTTGAGGTAGTCGATATGCCAGTGACAGCGGCATGTCGGTGAAAAATGATGGCGCAGGCGCGCCCGCAGTCCGCCGGGTCCGAAAGCGCTGCCACAATAGCCGTACCAGCCACGGACAAAATTTTTTACCCCCAGGCGGCCAATACTCACCTGTGTTGCCCGGGGAAGGTAATACCACAGCAGGTAACTTCCCCTGCTGGAGGGGAGCGGAGGGTCAGTTGCCAACATGCACCAATTCGCGCAGACGGGTTCTGGTCGTTACCGGATCGCGGTGAACAAATCCCTGCCAGCCACAGGCAATGGCACCGCTGATATTTTCCGGTTTGTCATCAATAAACAGGGTGTATTCAGGCTCCAGGTCGAAACGTTGTTGGGCCGCCCGATAAATGCTGGCGGCCGGCTTCATGGCACCGGTTTCGAATGACGCCAGGCGACCGTGACAGTAAGCATCCAGATCATATGTCAATGACAGAAAGTCCCAATGGAGCCTGCCGATATTGGACAGCAGATAGACCGGATAGCGGGTTTTCAACTCCCGGGCCAACTCAAGCATTTCCGGGATCGGGGCAAAGAGGCCGTTCCAGGCGTCCGTCAGCTGTTCCCGGCTGAGGGGGGCTGAAAGCAGTCGATTCATTCCGGCAAGAAACTCCTCACAGCTGAGGTGGCCATGCTCATAGTCAAGCAGACGCGCCTCAACCAGAAAGTCTTCCACTTCGGCAACCTGTACGCCGCGAGAACGCAGCAGGGCAAAGAAATCATCGTAACAATAGTCGATCAGAACCTTGCCCAGATCGAGGACAATGTATTTAACCGGGGCCGTATCAGAACTCATGCCGTGTCTGCCTTAATGCGCCGGCATTCCAGATAAAAACGCTTTTCGTCAGCTTCTCCCATGGAGAAGGTTTTACGCGGCAGGGCACCATCGAGAACAATGGTCCGGAACAGGTCGTGTTTGGAGATGGACGGCAGATAAAATCCGGCGCTGTGCTCCTTGCTGCCGAGACTGGTCACTTCATGTTCCCCGTGAATATAATCGATGCGAACGCCACTGTTGCGGCTCATAAAGTCATCGAGAAAAGCCTGCAACGATGCCACTTCGAGGGTCAATTCAGGGTCAGCAATATCACAGGCAAAATAGTCTCCGGCAACAACCATCACAAAGGTGTGTTTCCCCTGAATTTCGTCAAGGCAGGCTTTAGCGCCTTTCAGGTCACCGCAGGCGGTCATGGTGATGGAGATACCGCGGCGGGCGAAAAAGTCGCTCATCTGCTGTTTCAGTAACTCGCCGTCGACATTGAACAGCACCCGGTGAATCGCCTCGAATTCCAAACCCGGATCATGCACATTCACCAGCTCGACCAAGGCAAAACGGGCCGGATGATCCATCACCTTGTCCGGATCGCCGGCATCCTCCTTGAGCTTTTCCCAGATCGCCTTGGCGGTAGCGAATGAATGATTGCCGTCACCCATGGCATAGAGCATGACCTCGCCCTCAACATTGTAACGGTCACGATACGCCTGCGGATCTGCCAGAGACTCCAGCGCCTTGACCACCTGATCAATCAACGCCGGCTGGTCGACCCGATAACCCTTCAAGTGCCCCCCCTTGCACAGCAGCTCGACATCATAAACGGTTTCGAGCTGCTGGGCGAATAACGGTTCAATAACGGTGTGCTGCGGATCATCGATCAGCACCATGATATGGGGCAGTTCAATCGACGCATTTTCACGCACGCGGATGCGCGGCGGCAAACGTTCGATAATAGTGCCTTCGGTGGCCCGAATCAGGCTCTGGGAACCGGGCCGGTAGTCATAACGCTCAAGATCCAGCGCCACCATCAGCCCCTTGCGTGACGGTACGGCAGCAGTGCGCCGATTGACCAGGATCATGCCGGGAGGCTGTTCCTGCAGCACACCCTGACGCAGATACTCATCCATCGTCTGGTTAATCGCGGCAATACGCTCGTCGACATTGGCATCCTCCAGATACACCTCCGGCAGGGTCAATCTCAAGGTTGACGGAGCCAGCCCGATCTGCTCATCCAGGTGACGCCAGTAGTCTCGGTCGGATGTATACTGGTCGCAGGCAATGACCGCCCAGCGCTGCATATCAACACTTTTTTTCGGCAGCAGAATGTTAGGAACCTGCAGGCCGATATGTTCATAAATCATGATCTGATCCTTTCATGACACTACGTTAAAAGTCTTGTTAAGTCTTATTTGTTACCATGTTTAGGGTCCGGAAGAAAAGTCACCGTCCTGAACCAACCCACCCCGCGTCCTCCAACCCTCCCCCCGCCCTCCCTTATCAGGGAGGGCGCCTGAACCTCCCCCCTGACAAGGGGGGACTGAGGGGGGTTGCAGTTGTCCCGGACTTTTTGAATGACAGCTCATACCACCACACCCCTTAATGACCATTGAGCATCAAAAACTTTAAAAAAAGATACCTCCTGGCACCGCTAAAAACAAGAACGAAGCAGTGCTCCTTGATAAAACCCCTTGACTCCAACAACCTGCGACAAGTATAAGCGCAGACATAATTTGATACGTTTCGCCGGTGCCGCAAGGCTTGTCGTCACCCTTCGGGAAAATCGACAACGGGAAGTGAGGTGAAAATCCTCCACGGACCCGCCGCTGTAAGCGAGTTGAACATTGGACAATCATGCCACTGGTTTTTACTGGGAAGGCTGTCCGATGATTCGGTAACAAACAGTCACCGAGCGCTCGCAAGTCAGAAGACCTGCCGTCGAAACATCCAC
>JAWLDI010000144.1:0-6154 GCA_041686715.1 Pelovirga sp. | reverse complement strand
CAGTGATTTTTGTTTGGCGGGAATCCTGCGCGATTTTTTTCTTTTCAGGGACAGTACGCGTTTACCACACCTTCTTCTTGCCGTGGTTCTTACTGCATTATTTTTTATCCTGGCTGCGGAGACTGGGCTGAGACCATTTGATACTCTAACAGGGTTCCGGTCGGCAACAGTGCTGGGCGGTGGTGGTGGCCTGATTTTTGGCCTCGGCATGGTCTTTGCTGGTGGTTGCGTATTTAGCACCCTATATAAAATGGGTGGCGGCAATTTGAGCTACCTGCTGGTTTTTGCTGGTATTGTGTTTGGTAGTCTTCTTTATGCGGAGATTTTTCCTTGGTTGCGTTTGTACAATGTTCCGCTTTTGCCGGACTCTATGAGCCAGCTATGGCCGTGGGGTCACCGCCTGTTGGGATCAATCTTGTTTAGCGCTCTGGCAATTCTGGTGGTGTATGGCAGAAAGCGGAATTTGTGCTTTGTCGACAGTGCGGCGTCTGGTTATCTTCAGCCCATCTATGTCGCATTTTTGTTGGCTGGAGCCAATGTTGCGGCATATCTGATGAGTGGTTGGCCATTAGGGGTTTCCACCGCCTATGCCAAGATTGGTGCTTTTTTTGAATCCCTTTTGGCGCCGGCCCATGCCGCCGGGGTGGTATTTTTTCAACAGATTTCGCTAAAAATTATCAGTGGTGACCGGGTGATGAGTGGGAGTGCCGGGCCTCGCTGGGATCTTTATGCCAATACGGAGGGGGCGTTGCTGTTTGGAATTTTGCTGGGTGCCTTTGTCAACGCTTTGTTGCTCAAAGAATTTCGCCTGCACGGCTGGCCGCCACTGCGCCAGGGGATGATGGCCTTCGGCGGCGGGCTGCTCCTTGCTCTCGGGGCGCGGATGGCACAGGGATGTAATATCAAACACCTGCTGGGTGGTATACCTCTATTGTCCAGTCAATCGATTTTGTTCGTTTTCTGTATGCTGATTGGTATTAAATTGGGGACTCTGGCGCTGCCCCGTCTATTATTGAGGTGATTATATGGAATCAAGAGAAATCGTTGACGTAGTCGATCTCAACATCCTCGGTCAGGTCTGCCCTGCCTGCCTGCTGGTTGTGCTTAAAGCACTTAACCTGCACGAACGGAATCTGCGCTCGGGCAAAACTCGCCTGCTGGTACGCACGGATCATCGTGACAGCACCCGCACTGTTCCTGAGTCGGCACGCAAAATGGGTTATCTGGTCGATGTTAAAAAAATCGATCGCCACTATGAAATTTCCATAGGGAAACCGCATGAAAAGAACTGATTCCTCAATATCTGCCATTGCCGAAGATGACACCGAAAGCCCTTGCAGCTGTCAGGATTACGTCCATTACATCCGCGAAAAAACCAATCAGTTGTTGGAAGTCATGGGAACTACTCCCCTGCGGCCGGAAGAACTTGACGACCGCGCCCTTATTGAGATGGACCCTATCGGCATTGTCGCTGATTCTTTCAGGCAGATTATCGGCACACTGAACAAAACGATTGATGAGCTGACCCACACCAAAAACGAACTTCAGGCAATTTTTGATGCCACCGGTGTCGGGATATCGATCATTGACCGTGATTACACTATCGAGCGTTATAACCAAAAACAACGCGAACTACTGGTAGACCCCAACATGTCAAACATCGTCGGTAAGTTTTGCTACGAAGTCTACTCTGATCGTTGTTCCCCAATCTGTGAATGTCCGGCACGCGAATCCTTTGCCACCGGCAAATCAACATTGGTCCGTGAAATCTGGAAAAAAGGACGCTGTTTTCAGATCATTTCAACTCCTTTTTCTGTCTCTGAAGATGGCGTTGTCGAAAAAGTTATCGAAGTCTCCATGGAAGTAACAGAAAAAAAAATAGCCGAAATAGCCGAAAAAGAAATGAAGGAATTTTGTCTTTCCGAAAAAATGAAATTGGCGACCATCATCGAAAGCTTATCCGAAGGGTTGATGGTATTGGATAAAGATGACCGTGTCATTTCCTGGAATCGCGCAGCTGAAGAAATGACTCACTGGTTACTTGCAGAGATGAAAGACCAGCCGTTAACAACCCTTTTTCCAGAGTTGGGGGCGGCCCTTAAAACGAATTCCGGAAAACTGCAAGGCGTTGAGCTGACCTATAAGGCTAGTGACTCAGAAGAACGCGTTCTTTCCGTCAATATCGGGCAACTTGAAGGTAGTGACGGAAAGCCAATCGGCAAGGTGTTAACGTTCAGCGACAACACCGAACAAAAAAAACGCACCGAACTTTATCATCATGCGGAAAAACTGGCGGCCATAGGTCAGCTGTCAGCCGGCGTTGCCCACGAATTGAATACGCCCCTCGGCAGTGTGCTCGGTTATGCGCGTCTTCTTCTCAAAGACAAAAGTTTAACCGCTATTCAAAAAGAGCAGGCATCCATCATTGCCGAACAGGCGAAAAAAAGCAGTTCCATCATTCAGGGATTACTGCGCTTTGCCCGTCAGACCAGCCGGGAGAAGAAAGTCCTGGAAAACTGTCAGCTTAATGACATTATTATGGGAACCAGACCACTGTTGGAAACTGAGCTGACCAAACGAAAAATTAAACTCACAACTGACCTTGCTCCCTTGGAGCCGACCGCAGCTGACGCCCAGGAGCTTGAGCAGGTCGTTCTTAATCTGTCAATGAATGCGATTCAGGCTATCGGTTCAAAGGGACGGATCCACATCAAGACCAGGCAGTCCGGCAAGCACATCCTGATGTCTATTGCCGACAACGGTCCAGGAATTCCAGAGGCCATCCGCTCGCGCATCTTTGACCCCTTTTACACCACCAAGCCGGTTGGCGAAGGAACCGGTCTGGGACTGTCCATCTGCTCGGGAATCATTGGCGATCTGGGCGGAACCATTGACATTGACAGCCATCTGGAGAAAGGGACGACCATCAGGGTATTGTTCCACTTGGCAACAATCGAACAGAAAAAAAGCCAGAAAGTTGCAGCAGATACAAAGGTGTCATCATTTGTAAAGGCCGGTGAGGTCACATAATGCACGAATGCTCTATCCTGGTTATTGATGACGATCTGCGTATGCGCCAACTGGTGCGCGATACCCTCGCCGTTGAGGGTATAGCCTCTGAAATCTGTGATGACAGTCGCACGGCAGCGCGGATCCTGGAACAGGGCAACATCGATATCGTCATTAGCGATCTGATGATGCCCCATCTTGACGGCATGGACATCCTGGATATTGCCCTGAAAAATAACCCCGACTGCATTGTGATTCTTATTACTGGTTACGGCACCATCGAATCAGCCGTTGAGGCCATCCGCAAGGGCGCTTATGACTATATGCAAAAGCCTTTTGAGCCGGACGACCTGGTTCTAATTGCCCAACGTGCCAGAGAGCATCAGCGCCTGCTGGCGGAAAATAAGCGGTTGCGCCAGCAGGTTAAGTTGTTCCAGGATGGCGAACTGATCGGCACCAGCCGCCCGATTGCTGCTTTAAAGGAGTTTCTGGGTAAGATAGCCCCGGTTGACACGACGGTTTTGATCCAAGGTGAGACCGGTACCGGGAAAGAACTTGTGGCCAAATTAATCCACAAATGGAGCAATCGAAAAAATAACGGCTTTCTCCCCATTAACTGCGGTGCGCTACCCGAGCAATTACTGGAATCTGAACTGTTCGGTCACGAAAAAGGCTCTTTTACTGGTGCTGTACAGAACAAAAAAGGACTGTTGGAGGCCGCAGAAAAAGGCACTTTATTTCTCGATGAAATCAACTCTATCTCACCGTCATTTCAAGTAAAATTACTTCGGGTATTGCAGGAAGGCACCTTTTTTCGCGTCGGCGGGCGGGAGCCACGTTCTATGAACGCTCGTATCATTGTCGCCGGCAATACCTCTATCGAAGATGAGGTTAAGGCGGGTCGCTTTCGCCAGGATCTCTTCTATCGCCTTAACGTTGTCCCTGTCACCATCCCGCCGTTACGGGAGCGCCCAGAGGATATTCCGCTGCTGGCGCATCATTTTCTGAAGAAATACGCGGTTCGTTACGGCGCGCCGGTTAAATCCCTCACCCCGGAAACGTCACAGATGTTGAAACAGCATTCCTGGCCTGGAAATGTACGGGAGTTGGAAAACATTATTGAACGTGCTGTCATTACCAGTAATTCAGAAGAGCTGACATGCGCTAATCTTCCGAGCAGTGACCTTTCTCTCTTAGACAAACCTCAGGATAAAGTCGACGTTATGACGTTTGAGGAGATGGAAATACATTTAATTCGGCTGGCTCTTTCTCGAGCCGATGGTAACAGGCAAAAAACAGCGAAAATGTTAAAAACTAGCCCGGCTACCCTCTGGCGTAAAATGAAAAAATATCACCTCCAATAATTTCAGACAATATCATTGACTGGCTCTTGTTTTTCTGCTTTTCCGCCAGACTCCCTTTCATTTTAAATCCTTCATATTGAAGTAACTATTTCAAAATGAAACTATTGCTGCTGGGCAACCTACGTTCTAGTGGGGGTTTAAACTGGGCATGGTGTTTGCTCTATCAAGTCTTTAGTGGTTTTGTTCAGGCCCAGCTCGATAGCGGGTCGTCACATCTTTGCAGGAGGAAATATCTATGAAGCGTTTTTTGTCAGTTGGTTTGGTCCTCATTTTTACTCTGGTCGGATTCAGTTCCGTCGCTGCGGCAATCGATTTGGTCGACGCCGCCTGGTTGAAACAGAATTTAGCTGCCAAAAAAGTTCGGGTCGTCGATGTACAAAACAAACCTTACTCTTATGACAAGGAGCACATCCCAGGAGCTGTAAAAGTTTATCGATACGCTGACTTGAGCAATGTTACCAGCGAGCCTCCAACACTCTATCCAACTGCCGAGCAGTTTGAGACAGTGCTGCGGAGACTGGGTATTGATAATGATACAACCGTTGTAGCTTACGATGACAAGCAAGGGTTGTTTGCCTCAAGAATGCTGGTTTTGATGGAAATTTTTGGTCATGACACCAGCAAGCTCAAGCTGCTGGATGGTGGCATTGTCAATTGGAAACTAGAAGGTCATTCGCTAGAATCTTCAGCGTCCACCGCTGCAAAGTCAAATTACCGGATCGGAAAACAACGGGACGATATTGTGATCACCTGGTCCGATATTTATCATGATGTCGTTCTGGGGATGGGCTCGAATATTTTACTTCTCGATACCCGCCCCGGCAAAGAATATGGTGCTGAAAACATACGCGGTATTCGTGGGGGTTATATTCCAAATGCCATTAATGTTACCGGCTCCAATGCCAACGATCCTAAAACCGATAAATTCAAAAGTTTGGACGAAATTCGTAAAATGTATGCGGACGCTGGAGTGACGGCTGACAAAAATATCTACGAATACTGCCATAGTGGCGATCGGGCCGCGCACGCCTATATTCAACTTCGACATATGCTGGGTTATGAAAACGTCAAACTTTATTCTGGCGGATGGAATGAATGGAACACTAAACTCTTTCTGCCGGCCGCTGGGCAAGTTTGGTTGTGGGATGCAGAATAGGCCTCACTTGGCGCACGGATAATTGGTCAAAGAAGTTACATATAAGAAGTAAAAAAGGAGTTCAACATGTCCAAAAAGATTATTGTTACCCTGATGGCCCTGATGCTAGCCCTGTCCGGTGCTGCCATTGCTGCTGAATTGCAAGGCACCGTCAAGGAAGTTAAGGGGAAGACCGTGACCATTGAAATCAACAAGGGCAAAGCCGGTGATCTGTCTGAAGGCGACAAGGTCGAAATGAAGTCTGAAGGCAAAGCCAAAAAGCCCAAGAAGGGCAGCGACATGTTGATGGGTTGCTAATTAACCTGTCTCGCTGTCTCGATCAGCGGGACGACCTCAATCTATCAATAGGAATGAGGTCGTCCCGTAATTTTTTATTATTGTTTATCCGTAACTATTCACCACTGTCCTTGCGCAGGGTCGGGGTTCCTGTGGCAAGGGTGTTTGTCGCCATGGACGGCGACAACAAGCGGTCAGGGATGACGAAGAGCGTCCCTTGACATAGGATCCCCGATCCGGTGCTGAACAGATACGTTTATCCTTCAATTTTATTGCGTTTTTCTATTGTTTCACTAAGAAAGGACAGATCTGCCATGCTCACCACCAAAAGATCCTTCGGTCTTTTGTC
>JAWLDI010000143.1:0-6341 GCA_041686715.1 Pelovirga sp. | reverse complement strand
TTGCCGACAACTGTAGCACTGCCGAAAGTTTTGATAATATTGTGCGGTCTTTGGCAGCAGCCGGTGCATAACCTTCTCTTTTGCCACCGACTTGAGTAAGCCATTGCAGCGGGGGCAGCGATAGAGAGGGCAGATTTTATTGACCAGCCGGTAACGATCCAACACTTCAAGGACCTGCTCGTCTACCTGGTCAGAACCGATCAGATAGCCCTGCCGCACGCACGCATGCTTGAGGATCCCCCGGTCGCGGGTCAGAATAATCAGACCTTCCGCCTGTGCAAGTTCGATAACCTGCGAATCGCTGTAGTCGTTGCGATAACGGCAGTCGAATCCGAGCATCCGCAGGCGTCGGGCCAACTTACCGAGATGCACGTCGAGAATGAACCTTGGTTTGTCCGGCAACGGAGGGCTGAGATGAACCTCTCCGCCTCGCGCCACTTCACCCCCAAAAGGGAACACCGCGACCTGATCGTCAGCCTGCAACCGATAATCGAAGCCGACCGAACGGCCAAAAACCAGAATCATATCGACTTCAGTGTGTGGCAGACCCAATGCTTCAATCGAATCCTTGACCGCCGGATTTCCACGAAAGCGGTAGGCAATCGCGGTCTCGCCAGCTGCTCCAGCCACCAGCTTCGACAATCGGCCCCAAAAGCGAAAGTGGGCCTGACCAGCCATAGCTCCTCCAGAAAAAACATCTCCGTTCTGGTTGTTACCTCGACTGAAAACAACCTTGCGGCACGATTGACAAATAGTAAGAATAGAAAAAAAGATCACCCAGTATCATCAAGTTACATGCAGATTTCTCATCTTTTGTTCTGCGTTAAACAGATAGCGTATTCGGCAGTCACAGGCACTTTCCTATAATTACTGCACTATCAGAAATCCCCTTCTGCATCACCGAGCGGGCATTTTCTTTTCTTATGGTGGTGATTTAATCTCACGGCCGCCACTCCACGAATTTATTCCCAGCGACCGTCACGACGGCGACGCAGCTCGATATCGATCGACTCAACCCGTCCTCGATCACTGATAAATGAACTTAGCAGCAGGCTAACGAGGCTGATAATCAGAGAGCCGAGCAGGGCGGAGCCGAATCCGTCTACTACGAGGCCCCCTGCAACACCCGAAGTCATCAGCAACAATAGGGCATTGATCACAAAAGTAAATAAGCCGAGGGTTAACACATTTATCGGCAGGGTCAGAATTAACAGGATAGGTCGGAAAAATGCGTTGAGAATCCCCAGCACCATGGCGGCAATGAGAGCAGATCCGTAACCATCAACATGAATACCCTCAAAGAGGTGGGCGGCCACCATAATAGCAATAGATAGGATAAGCCACCGAAGTATTAGTCCCTTCATACGCAAACCACCCCTTCACCACTCTGTAACTGCACTACAATTCTATCTCATCGAAATGACAGCTGAAAATTAACCCCCTGTGATTACCGAATTTTGACCACCCTTGGTGGTTAGTAAACGGGTAATTATTCGTATTAAGGCTTTTCTTTTTACCCGATTCATAGGAACAAAAACAACCCCGCAATCGTACGAACCGATGTCGGGGCTTCAATAGACTGTGCAATCCAAAAGTTATCTCCCTTGAGCCCGCTGATCAGTTCATAGGCAAAGAGGAAAAATTACCTAACCTCCTGATTTTATTACTGGCGGAGGGGGTCTCCATTGAAAGAAGCGACTTATCTATCTAGTATTATTATGAAATAAAAAACTCTCCTTGAGGCATTTACAGCAACAATTACCGCAAAAAACCAAAAAACTGCTTTCTCCCGCATCAACCGGACTGTTGTACTTGATTTGCCTCAGCCCGCATCATTCCATGCCCCACCTTCAAGGGTCTACGCTTTATTTTTAACAGCCGCTGCAGAGATTGTGCAGATTTGCCCACGCCTAAACACATCGTCAAAGAATCAATATGTATCATAGCGACGCCCCCTTGCCGCCTGCACGAGATCCGCTCGCCGGGCCTGCACCTTCTTGATGAGATTGGCCAGGGCATCTTCGGAGGATCCAGCGTCATCGCTAATCCCGAAGGCTTCACGCTCGAGCATGATCAGCGTCTTGTAGGCACTGACCAGGTCAGCTGTTCCTTTGATCCGCTGCGGCAGCGATACAACTTTTTTTACCGCTTGTGCCAGTGCTTTAGCATCGTCATTCGACAAGGCTTCCTGCAGCGTCTCGAACAGCTCTTTGTTGTCAGTCATGGCTTCGATCTCGGCAAATAGCTTGCTGACGTCGATCCCCATGCGCGAGAAATAATTGTCCGGCAACGCCCCCTTGAGGGATTTGTTGTTCTTCTCCACCGAATGCAGGGCGGTGTCGATCTTGACGGCAATATCGTTCTGCTTGGCCTGCTTCTGAATATACGACCAGCGCGATTCCTCGGGCAGGTAGAAGACGTTCTTCATGGTGTAGAAGTCCACCATGTCGATGTATTGCTCCTTTCCCTCGGCCATCAGCTCTTTGCGCCGCTCCTCAAACTTGTCACTGACAAACTTGAGAAAAATCAGGCTGAGAACAACGTGCTTGTACTCGGACGACTCAACGGAGCCGCGCAACTTATCGGCAGTCTCCCAGAGGGTTTGTTCAAAGTTCTTGGTGTTTTTTGGTGCGGCTGGCTTTTTGGCCATTTTAGAAAACCTTTTACTGATGATGGTGACGGATAAGAATGGAAAACCGCCAGAACAGTTGATTGCTGTCGCTGACGGTTATTGGTTTTTGAAGAAATCTTTGCTAGGTAACATTTTGTCCCCTCCATTCGACATAATCATCGAATGATAGAGGAAACCCGATATGTTTTCCAGAAGAATCCGGGCTGAAGGATAAGTGGCGTTGCGGTGTTCTGCAGGGCAAGCCATTGAAAGAAGCGTTTCAACTGGCTCAGGGTTGAATGCACTCAACATCTGAAAAAAATCTAACTGGCACATTGCTAACTTTAAAAACCATCTTTTTCAGAAACTTTTGCTCGACTTCTTGTCTCTGATCAGCTTGGCCAGGTTCGGCGCTGCTTTGATGACCTTCTGTTGGCTTTCCGGAGGAAGGTGCGCTATCCGCACCGGGCAGGGATCCGCTCACTCAGGGACATGGGTGCGGAGTTCGGTATTAGCGAGGCAGCAATTCGCAAAAGAGCCAAGAAAGAAGGCTGGCCCCGCGACCTGTCCGAACAGATCAAAGCCAAGGCTACCGAGAAGGTTCGCATAGAAGCGGTGCGCAACGGTACGCAGGGCGCTTCCGAGCGTACCATTATCGAGACTGAATCAGACATCCAAAGCCGGGTAGCTCTATCTCACCGCAAAGATATACCGCAAAAACGGGAGTTGGTTGCGAAGCTGGCGGCGCTGATCGACTCCATCAACAACATCGATACGGCTGCGGCCCGGGACGAAACCAGCGAAGAGGATGTCGTCGGGCGGGTCTATGAATACTTCCTCGGCAAGTTCGCTGCCACCGAAGGCAAAGGCGGTGGTGAGTTCTATACCCCCAAGTGCATCGTCAACCTGATCGCCGAGATGATCGAACCCTTTCAAGGCAAGATCTACGACCCCTGCTGCGGCTCGGGCGGCATGTTCGTACAATCGGTCAAGTTTGTCGAGAACCACCGGGGGAGCAAAAAGGATATTTCCATCTACGGCCAGGAGTACACCGCAACCACCTACAAGCTGGCCAAAATGAACCTCGCCATCCGGGGCATTGCCGCGAACCTTGGCGAAGTGCCTGCAGATACCTTCTTTAAAGATCAGCACGAAGACCTCAAGGCCGACTTCATCATGGCCAACCCGCCCTTTAACCTGAAGGAGTGGCGTGGCAAAGATGAGCTGACCAACGACCCGCGCTGGGATGGCTACGACGTTCCTCCCACGGGTAACGCTAACTATGGCTGGATTCTGCACATGATCTCCAAACTGTCGCACAACGGCGTCGCGGGGTTCGTGCTGGCTAACGGTTCCATGTCCACCAACACCACCGGCGAAGGGTTAATCCGCAAGAAAATCATCGAGAACGATCTGGTCGATTGCATGATCGCCCTACCGGGGCAGCTCTTCTACACCACCCAGATTCCGGTCTGTCTGTGGTTTATTGCGCGGAATAAATCGACGCAACCCTCACCCCTGCCCTCTCCCACAGGGAGAGGGAGTCAAGCAGAGGGACAATATCGAGGAGGATTTGAGTTTTCGGGGTTAGTTGAGACGGCGCGGGAATTGCGCGGGAAGCAGACTCCTGCGGAAGAAATGTTCTGGGAGCTGGTGCGCAATCGAAAATTTCTAGATCTTAAATTTCGTCGCCAGCACCAGGTCGGTAGCTATGTCGTTGATTTCTATTGTGATCAACACAAACTGGTGATCGAACTCGATGGTGGCATTCACAATACACGCAAGGAGAAAGACCAAAAACGCGATCGATACCTCGAATCACAAGGTTTTCGGGTCTTGAGGATAAAAAACGAAGAATTATTGAGATCTCCTCAAACAATCCTCGAACAGATCGCCCAGAATCTCCCCTCTCCTTCTGGGAGAGGGGCCGGGGGTGAGGGTAAACAGTACCTTCGCGGCCGAAGGGGCGAAGTACTGTTTATAGACGCCCGCAACATGGGCACCATGACGGACCGCACCCACAAAGAGCTGACCACCGATGATATTGCCGAAATCGCCCGCACCTACCACGCCTGGCGCGGTGAGGCGAAAGATGGCAGCTACGAAGATGTGGCGGGTTTCTGCAAGGCGGCGACCCTGGAGGAGATCAAGGCCAACGACTATGTGTTGACGCCGGGACGCTATGTCGGCGCGGCGGATATTGAGGATGACGGAATCCCCTTTGAGGAGAAGATGGCGGAATTGACCCAGACCCTCTATCGGCAGATGGAAAAATCAGAAAAGCTCGATACGGTGATTCGGGAGAATCTGGAGGCGCTGGGTTATGGGGGGTGAGTGGAAGACCGTTCCGTTTGAACGTTTGTATGCAATTCCATCAAGGAATGGTCTTACAAAACCCAAGAGAGTTAGGGGGAAAGGATGCAAATTTATCAATATGGGGGAGATCTTCGCCTTCGGAAGGATGCAGAATATTCCGTGCGATAGAGTCCCTGTAACAGAAAAAGAACTTGAAAGCTCATTGCTCGAAATGGGTGATTTGCTATTTGCTCGACAATCCCTAGTCCTGTCTGGCGCTGGAAAGTGTTCGATTTTTCTAGGGGATGAAGAACCTGTAGTCTTTGAATCCCATCTGATAAGAGTAAGGCCTGACGTTAACATCATAAACCCGGAATATTTGTTCTATTACTTCAATAGTCCGATTGGTCGATCAGAAATTTGGTCTATTACAGAGCAAGGCGCTGGACAGGCTGGAATAAGAGGGTCTGATCTGGGGAACGTAAATGTTACATTTCCTCGAAAGGATACTCAAAGACGGATTGTTGGCATTTTGTCTGCCCTCGACGACAAAATCTAACTCAACCGCCGGATGAACGCCACGCTGGAGGCGATGGCGCAGGCGCTGTTCAAGAGCTGGTTTATTGATTTTGATCCAGTATTGGATAATGCAATTATGGCGGGTAATCCGATACCCGATGAATTACGGGAACGTGCGAAGATCCGGCGAGCGATGCTGGATCAAAATCAACCCTCACCCCCAGCCCCTCTCCCAGTGGGAGAGGGTGGCCGAAGGTCGGGTGAGGGTGCCCTGCCCAAGGGCTTACAAAAACAGTTCCCGAGCAGCTTTGTCTTCAGTGAGGAGATGGGATGGTTTCCTGAGGGGTGGGAAGTCAGTACCGTTGGAGAACAGGTAGAGACAACAGGTGGCGGCACTCCTAGCACGAAGGAGCCTGTTTACTGGGAAGATGGCTTTCACGCATTCTGTACTCCGAAAGATATGTCGTTGCTTGGCTCGATGGTACTTACAGATACAGAACGTCACCTTACAGATGCAGGAGTAAATAAGATATCTTCAGGGCAGCTACCGTCTGGAACTGTACTGATGTCATCGCGTGCACCTATTGGCTACTTGGCAATAAGTGATATTCCGGTATCAGTTAACCAAGGCATTATTGCGATGCTTCCGAGTGAAAAATTCGGCTCTCTTTATCTGCTCTGCTGGGCTCATGTCAATATGGGAAAAATCGAGGACAGAGCGAATGGAAGTACGTTTCTTGAGATAAGCAAAAAGAATTTCAGACCAATACCGTTTATGGTGTCTGGTGACGATCTTCTGGATGCATTCAATAAGCAGGCGCAATCAATCTACGACAAATTACTTCTGATCGCGGAGAACACAGAGCATTTGAAAAGGTTGCGCGACACCCTCCTCCCCAAACTCCTCTCCGGTCAA
>JAWLDI010000142.1:0-6385 GCA_041686715.1 Pelovirga sp. | reverse complement strand
CTGCGATAGAGAGTGTCCTCACTGTCGGGCAATTCACGGGCGAGCTGATCGAGCAGTCGTGGTAGCAGTCCCTGTTCCAGCTTGCGCGGATGACGCAGGCGGTTAAGAACCCGCGAAAAGGTAAAACGGGTGGTTTTGGCCGAGAAATAACTGGTTGCGACATCTTCCAGGTGATGGGCTTCGTCTAGGACGACCCGTTCAAAAGGTGGTAGAACAGCGGTAGCCGAGTAGTTATCGGTCTGTTGACGCAAAGCCAAATCAGAAAGCAGCAGGGCGTGGTTGACGACGAGCAGGTTGGCACGGGCGGCACGGCGGCGGGCACGATGGAAGAAGCAGCGGCTGTAGTGGCGGCAGCGGACGCGGGCACACTGGTCGGGTTCACAGCAGACTTCATCCCAGGCCTGGTAGGAGGGGATAAAGGAGAGGTCATCGCGTGAACCGTCCTCGGTGGCTGCCGCCCAGAGAATAATTTGTTGCAACTCGGCGCTGAGGTCCTGATCGAACAGACCCAGCTCGCTCCCTGCGGTTTCGCCGCGCCGCAGGCAGAGGTAATTGCTGCGTCCCTTGACCAGCACGGCATGAAAATCGATGCCGGTAGCGCGCTGCAGCAAGGGGATATCCTTGCGAATCAGCTGTTCCTGCAGGTTGATGGTGCGGGTCGAGATGACCACCCGTTCATGATTGTCGCGCGCAAACAGCAGGGCCGGAACCAGATAGGCCAGGCTCTTGCCGGTACCGGTGCCGGCTTCGATGACGGCCAATTGTCCCTCGTTAAAAGCTTCTGCTACGGCGAAGGCCATGCGCAGCTGTTCCGGTCGGTTCTCATAGCCAGGCAACCTGGCAGCAATCACCCCATCGGCACCGAGAAGTTTCTGGATCTGTTGGTACTCCAGTTGTTGGGCCGGTCTGGCGGTAAAAGACTCCACCACCCGGTAGACCTGATCTGCCTGGTTGTTGATGATGAAAAAACCGACACCGAGATCTCCCACTGCAGAGGCGATATCAATATCCGCGGCAGAGGGCTCAAGATTGCCAGAAGGGTGGTTGTGGATGACCACATCGCCGTAGGAACAAGTGTGAAGAATAGCGGGAACCGCTTTTCGTGAGCCGCGCGCAAGAACCTCGATCTGAACGATACGCTGTTGCGCATCCGTCTGACCGAGAAAAAAAACTTCGCGGCCGGCAGCTTCAGCAATGGCGTAGCGCAGCTGGTCAAGGCAATCTGATGAGAAGGTATCGAGCATGGTGCGGGATTATAGAGGAACTCAGACCAGAAGGGGAAGGATTGTATTGCTGTAAAGGTATTTTTGCAGTAAGTGTGTGTTTTCTGACAACCAAGGAGAATGGATCATGTCGATAAGGATCATGCAGGTGTATCAGCGTTTGTGCCAGGGCTACTGCGTTGACAACTGGTGGCCGGCGCAAAGCCCCTTTGAAGTTGCTGTAGGAGCCTTTCTGACCCAGAATACCAACTGGAACAACGTCGAAAAGGCACTGGCCAATCTCAAAAAAGCCGAGGCCCTGGATCTGCGGCTGGTTGCAGAGATGCCCTTGTCCGATCTGGAACAACTGATCCGACCTTCCGGGTTTTTTCGTCAGAAGGCTCAACGTCTGCAGTGTTTTTGCCGGCATCTGTTGCAGCAACATGACGGGTCCCTTGATCGCCTGCTGCAGCAGGACCTGGCTGTTGCCCGCCGTGAGCTGCTGAGCCTGGCGGGTATCGGCTCGGAAACGGCGGATTCCATTCTGCTTTACGCCGGGCATCACCCGTCTTTTGTTGTTGATAGCTACACCCGGCGCTTCTTCGGCCGTCTGGGTCTGCTGCATGGCTCGGAAAGTTACGATAATATCCGTGCTTTGTTCATGACGCAGGTCCAACAGGATGTGCCCCTGTATCAGCACTACCACGCCCTGATTGTTACCCACTGCAAAGAATATTGCCGTAAATCACCCTTATGTAGTGATTGCCTTTTTGCAGATATCTGTCATTATCCAGCTCTGGTATCTTGATCAATTCGTTTTTCTACGTTAATCTCCCGCTGTTTCAGCTTTTTTTGCCTTGCCAGGGTGTTAACCGATGGATCATCTGCTCTTTCTGCTGAAAAAAATTCTGGGTGACTTTTTAACTCCGGTTCCCCTGACCCTGTTGCTCCTGCTGTTGGCGATTCCATCGCTGTTGCGTCGTAAAAATCGCTGGTTCGGTGTACTTTGTGTTATTTCTGCCACCGTCATATTATTTGTCAGCAGCTATGCGCCCTTGACCAATCGCTGGATGGCAACACTGGAAACACGCTATCCGGCCTATCAACAGGGACCGGCTGCTCCGCAATATATCGCGGTTCTGGGCAGTTGGCACCAGACGGCGGCTGAGCTGCCTGTGACCAGCGAACTCAGCTCCACCGCCATTGTCCGGTTGGCTGAAGGGATACGTATCTATCGAATGAATCCCGGCAGCCGTTTGCTTTTTACCGGTTATCACGGCCTTTCGGCCGACCCCGTGGCCTATCCGGAAAAGCTCAGAGAACTGGCAGTGGCCCTGGGGGTTCCTGATGATGATATTCTGACGTTTGTCGGTCCCCGGGACACTGCGGAAGAAGCGCAGTTGATTGCGGACCTTTTTGCCGGTTCCAACCTGGTTATTGTGACCTCGGCGGCACACATGCCACGTTCCATGACGCTGTTCCGTGGTGCCGGACTTGAGCCGGTACCGGCTCCGACCGGCCACCTGGGCAAGCCAATGCGGCGCTGGTGGACCTTGCCCAACGGCGAAAGCCTGGCCCATACCGATGCCTGGATTCATGAGCAACTGGGTATCCAATGGGCACGACTGATGGGACATGGCGCACGCTGAGCGGCTTGAACAACATACATTATCAGGGCCTTTAGCGCCCCGTGGAGAGATATTTCATGGACTATAAAGACACACTTAATTTACCAGCAACCGATTTTCCCATGCGCGCCAACCTGCCGGTAAGGGAGAAGGAGATCCTGGCCCGGTGGCAGCAGGCTGATCTGAATCGACAGCTGGAAGAGAGCAACTGCGATCGGCAGAAATTTGTTCTGCACGATGGGCCTCCTTACGCCAATGGCCATATTCACATGGGTCATGCCCTCAACAAGATTCTCAAGGACATCATCGTCAAAAGTAAGCGGATGCAGGGATTTCATGCCCCTTACGTACCAGGTTGGGATTGCCACGGATTGCCGATTGAGCTGATGGTGGATAAAAAGCTCGGCAAGAAAAAACGGGACATGACCAAGGCTCAGGTGCGGCGTGAGTGTCGTGAATATGCCAGGGTCTGGATTGCTACCCAGTCCGAGGAGTTTCAGCGTTTGGGAATTTTCGGCAACTGGGTTGACCCCTACCTGACCATGACGGAAGCTTATGAAGCGACAACGGCTCGCGAACTGGCATGTCTGGCGGAACGTGGTTCCCTGTTCAAAGGGAAAAAACCAATTCACTGGTGTGCCTCCTGTGTGACCGCTCTGGCGGAAGCCGAGGTTGAATACGATGATCATCGTTCACCATCGATTTACGTCAAGTTTCCCTATGTTGATACCCTGCCGGAGTCGCTGGCGCATCTGACCGACAAGCCCTTGAGCTTTGTCATCTGGACCACGACGCCCTGGACGATACCGGCTAATCTGGGCATCAGCCTCAATCCGGAATTGCCCTACGTGGTGATCGATACAGGTAGCGACTATCTGGTGGTTGCCGAAGGGTTGCGTGAAAAGGTGCAGGCAGCGGTCGGGCTCGAAGGGGCCATGGTGGTTGCGCCTCTTGATGCGGTTGAGTTTGACCGGAAAAACTGTCGTCACCCTCTGTATGAGCGCAATTCTCTGATCATGCTCGGCAATCATGTCACTCTTGAGGCGGGTACCGGCTGTGTTCATACCGCCCCCGGCCACGGTCACGATGACTACCAGATCGGCCTTAAATATGGCCTGGAAATCTACAACCCCGTAGATGACTACGGTCGCTATCGCGAAGACCTGGAACTGTTCGGCGGCATGAAACTGGCCGAAGCCAACCGTGCCGTCAACGACAAGCTGCTGGAGGTCGGCGCCCTGCTGCATGAAAGCAATGTGAGCCACAGTTACCCCCACTGCTGGCGTTGTAAAAAACCGGTTATCTTCCGCGCCACCGAGCAATGGTTCATCAGCATGGAACATAATGATCTGCGCCGCAAAGCCCTGGCAGAGATCGAACGAGTCGAGTGGATACCAGCCTGGGGACGAGATCGCATCTACAACATGATCGAGGCCCGACCCGACTGGTGCGTCAGTCGTCAGCGCAGCTGGGGCGTTCCCATTACCATTATGTATTGTGAAAAATGTGGGGAAGCCCTCAACGATGGGGCCATCATGCACCATATTGCCGATCAGTTTGAAGAAAACGGCAGCGATATCTGGTTCGAAAAAGAGGCTGCCGAGTTGCTTCCTGCCGCTACCCGGTGCCCGGCCTGTCACCACGATCGTTTCACCAAGGAGACCGACATCCTTGATGTCTGGTTTGATTCCGGCGTATCGCATGCCGCTGTATGTGAGTTGCGTAACGAGCTTCACAGCCCTGCTGATCTCTATCTGGAAGGCTCGGATCAGCACCGGGGCTGGTTCCATTCAAGTTTGCTGGAATCGGTGGGTACCCGTGATCGTGCTCCCTATAAAGCGGTGTTGACCCACGGTTTTGTGCTCGACAAAGATGGCCGCCCCATGTCGAAATCGATGGGAAATGTGATTTCTCCGGACGCGGTGATCAAAAAATATGGTGCGGAAATTCTGCGCCTGTGGGTTGCTGCTACCGACTATCGTGATGACATTCGTCTCGGCGACGAAACCCTCCAACGGCTGTCCGATGCCTACCGGCGTATCCGTAACACTGCCCGTTATCTGCTCGGCAACCTGAATAACTTCAATCCTGCTACCGATCAGGTGGGTTCGGCTGAACTGCTTGAACTTGATCGTTGGGCCCTGTCGCGTCTGGCACGGCTGACCCGGCGGGTTGACAAGGCCTATCAACGCTACGAGTTCCACACGCTCTACCATGCGGTACATAACTTTTGCAGTATCGATCTGAGCGCTTTTTACCTCGATATTCTCAAGGATCGACTCTATGCCAGCGCGCCGTCGAGTATTGACTATCGTAGTGCGCGAACGACCCTGTACCGGATTGTTGATGCTCTGACCCGTTTGATTGCCCCGGTATTGAGCTTTACCGCTGATGAAATCTGGCAGCGCCTGCCGGGTGAACGTCCGTTCAGTGTCCATCTGGCGGCTTTTCCTGAAGTCGACACAGCCGATCTTGATGATGTCCTCGAAAAGACCTATGAACGCCTCCTCAAAGTACGGCATGAAGTCTCGCGCCAGCTGGAGAGAGCGCGGGCGGAAAAACGCATTGGCCAGTCACTGGAGGCCAGGGTCGTGCTGCAGGTGCCCGACGATTATCGTGAGCTGCTGGCCCGTTATCTGCCGCTGCTACCGGCTTATTTTATTGTTTCGCAAGTGGAATTGACTGAGGAACCTCTATCCGTAGAAGAATCCCAGGTGCCGGGGCTCAGGGTTCAGATTGGTTCTGCGGAAGGCAGCAAATGTGAACGCTGCTGGAATTACGCCGTCAGTGTTGGTGAGCATGCTGAACATGAGAGCCTCTGCTCGCGCTGTGTCGCAGCACTGGCAGCAGGGTGAGATGAAAAAGTACCCTCTGTTCGCCGGCGTGGTCCTGATAACCCTGATTCTTGATCAGCTCACCAAGGTCTATTTTGAGCGCAACTATGCCCTCGGGCAGTTCAAGGTGCTGATCGACAATCACCTGTATCTGACCCATGTGCGTAATCCCGGAGCCGCTTTCGGTATTCTGGCTGAGAGCGCCTGGCGATTGCCGTTCTTTCTCATCGTGGCGCTACTGGCCGTTATCGGAATTTTATGGTATTTCCATACCCTGGAACCGACAGCTAAATGGATGCATCTGTCTCTGGGGTTGATTCTCGGCGGAGCAGTAGGCAATGTGATTGATCGCGTCCGCTTGGGTGAGGTAATCGATTTTATCGGTGTTCACTGGTACGATTATCACTGGCCGGCATTTAATGTGGCTGATAGCGCTATCTGTGTGGGGGTTGCTATCCTGCTCATTGTTTCGCTGCAGGAAGAACTGGTGCGTAAACGACACCAAAAAGCGCAAGATCAAGATTGATTTTTCTGGTTACCCAGCTAAGGCAAAAAGAACGTTCACGCACCCCTTCTCTTCGCTTATTGGCGTCACAGCTAGAGGGTTTTACAGATTTCTCTGGCCCTCAGTGGTGAAAAAGTTGATCGTTCTAGCAGCTGGAGTGTACGATCCGCTCTGATTTTTTCACCCAGAACTCATGTACCAGCAGCGACACCAGCA
>JAWLDI010000141.1:0-6506 GCA_041686715.1 Pelovirga sp. | reverse complement strand
TTGCGGGTTGCCATGATTTCTCCTGGGAAAAAGGCACATAACCTTTAATTAAGGGGGTGGGCAAAATATTACCAAAAGCCCCTGTACTTTATGAGGCAAAGCAAAAGTGCCCTTGTACGGCAATGTCTATTATTCAGAAATGTACTAAAAAGAAGAGGACAGGTCAAAGTATAGGTATGAATCCCCTTGGGTGGCTGAAACTCCAAACTTTAAAAGATGAATACAAGCAATCGTCTCGTTGACACCCGAAACGTTACGGAGCACACTCAGAAAATGATTCGCAGCTTCAAACAGGCTTTGGCCTTTACCAATGCCATTGGAGAAGTCGCCGAGTATGAAAACCACCACCCGGAAATCACTTTGACCTGGGGCCTTGTAACCGTGCGGATCTGGACACACAAGATTGACGGGCTGACAGAAAGTGACTTTATTCTCGCTGCCAAAATCAGCACACTGGAAAAACCGACGTCGTAGGTAATCCAAGAACCATGTCATATCAAGGTTCATCCTATTGACGACCTGAAAAAGAAGAAATGAATAATGGTCCAGGCTCGACGTTCACTTCTCGAAGTAAAGAAAAGATACAGGTATGGATGATTACAAACTCTTGATCGACCTACACAAGCAAGGTCATCGGCAAGGACCAGGTGGGGATGCCGAGACGGTAATGGCTCTTAATCTAGCCATAGCCAACCGCACTGAGCCGCTGAACGTTGCGGATATCGGGTGCGGTACGGGAGCATCTGCCCTCATACTTGCCAAACTCTTGAATGCCCGAGTTACGGCGGTAGACTTCCTGCAGGACTTTCTGGACGTGCTTAAGGAAAAAGCGGCAAATATTGGGGTAGCAGACAAAATCTCGACGCTTGCATGCTCCATGGATAACCTGCCTTTCGCCGACGAAGAATTAGATGTCATCTGGTCTGAGGGCGCAATCTATAATATCGGATTTGAAAAAGGGGTAGCGGATTGGCGGCGCTACCTGAAGACAGGCGGTCTGTTGGTTGTTTCCGAGATCACATGGATCACCGGTTCCCGACCACAGGAGATCCAGGACCATTGGGATAGCGAATATCCCGAAATCGATGTCGCCTCTGCCAAGATCAGGATTCTCGAAAAGTACGGTTATGCTCCGGTCGGGTATTTCGTGTTACCGGAACATTGCTGGTTAGACCAGTACTACCGACCCATGCAGGCCCGTTTCGGGAACTTCCTGAACCGGAATCAAAACAGTGAAGAAGCACGCGCAATCGTGGCCGCGGAGCAAAGGGAAATCGACCTCTACGAGAGGTACCAGGACTACATCAGCTACGGGGTCTATATCGCGAAAAGGATGTAAAAAAACAGCAAGGTTACAGCGTCGATAAACCTTATACTTTATTTATCCTGTATCTGTGAAGGGTCAGACCGGTCAGGCCCCAAGCGTTTCGCTTCTGCAACTTTCGTGATGAATTATTTCCCGACGACAATTACCGACAGCTCTGGCAACAGATTGACCAGCTCCTGCCGGCACGCGAGGCGTGCAAGTGGATGGTCACCGTTCTGCGCATTGCCGCCCACCTGCCGTGCTCACAGGAATTGGGGCAGACCAGGTGCACACGCGAACATTCCCGGATGTAAAGACCTTGCAGAGCCGCTACCTGCCGGAGACTGATTCGCCCGTCACCGGTACCCGGCAACATGCCATCACTGACTACGACGCCCTTCTGACCGGTGCCTGGAATGACTGTTTCCCGTCTCTGAAGGAGGTTGCTCATGTCTCTTGAAATCATGCTCAACGAACTGCGCTTACGTTCCTTCCAGCACCATCTCAAAGATTTCCAGCAGCAAGCGATTGACAAGACCTGGAGCTATACCGACTTCTTGACCAAGCTCTGCGAAGAGGAACTGGCCAGACGCTTTCAAGTCAGAGTGACGACCTGGACACGAGAGGCCCGCTTGCCCGCTGGAAAAAGCTTTGCGAACCTGACCCTCAGCGATCTTCCAGCCACAGCCCAGCAGGCCGTGCTTAACCTCAAAGAAGATCACCAGTGGGCACTGCAGGCGGAAAATGTCCTGCTGATTGGACCCTCCGGTGTTGGAAAATCTCACCTGGCTGCGGCGCTAGGATCTCATCTCATCGATCAAGGTGTGCGCGTCAAGTGGCTGTCTGCTGCCGACCTGGTACAGCAGCTCCAAAAAGCAAAAAACACCCTGGAACTGATGGCCTACATGACGCGGATGGACAAATACCGCGTTCTGATCATTGATGATATTGGCTACGTCAAAAAGTCCGACGGCGAGACCCAGGTTCTCTTTGAATTTATAGCTCACCGCTATGAGAGCGGAAGCTTGATCATCACGTCCAACCAACCCTTTAGCCAGTGGGATCAAATCTTTCCAGATGCGCTCATGACAGTCGCTGCCGTTGATCGGATTATCCACCACGCCCACATTATTGAAATCGGAGGTGAAAGCTATCGCAAAAAACATCATCTAAATGCTGAAAAAAGGGCCGCACCAACCGGCCATCATAATTGTCGCCAACCGGACAAGATAGTTGACGCGGGACAGATTCCGGTGATTTTCTCATGATGCGTTCTATTTACGACAGTCGTCGTTATTGCCGCCCGCAACACTCAATTCCACGAAGATCGATTAGTCAGATTGGCAAAGATGGCAAAGATTGACATATGGCAAAGACTGTCATACATTGTTGGTATTAATTCCGACAAAAGGAGGCCTTTATGGCGACGATGAATGTATCTTTGCCCGATCAGATGAAAAACTGGGTTGAAGAATGCGTTAAATCTGGGCGGTATGCCAATGCTTCTGACTATGTTCGAGACCTGATCAGGCAGGATCACATAAAGCTGGAGAAATTGAGACAGGCCTTAATCGAGGGGGAGAATTCAGGCCCTTCCACCAGTTTGGATATTGATGACTTTATTGCCAACAAAAAGAAATTCCTTGCCCTATGAGTAGAGTAATTTTATCGCCCAGGGCCAAATTGGACCTGAGTGAAATTTGGGATTACACTCTTTCGCAATGGAACGTTGAGCAAGCCGAAAAATATGTGCGCGAACTATGGTCAGCCATGGAGAACGCAGCCAGTGACCCCACAAAATCTGTAGATATTGGTGACGTGAGGAGGGGGTACCGAAAATCCAGATCTGGTTCACACGTGATCTTCTTTAAAGTTACTGATGATGGGATCGACGTTGTGAGGATATTGCACCAGAGAATGGATTTTGAGCGTCACCTTTAGCAACAAAAGTTACGACATAAGAAGACCAAATCCCCGCTTGGCGGTCTAGGCGGGGATTTCTTGTATTGCAGGGCCAGCAAGAATTTCGTATTTCGACCAATATGGAACCTTTAAATCAATGCAGGGGTACTTGTGGGAAAATTTTGATTTGCTGTGTGCTACAGTGTTACCCGTTGATGGTGCGTTCTTACATGTCAGTGTTGATAGGAACCTTCTGATTTTTGGTTGATAGCTTGCCGACTGAACCAAGTAAAGAACTTCTAAGAAGAAGCTTGGTTCCCGGATATTCTGTATGCTTCATTGAGATTGGCCTGTTGATTTATGTCCCAAAAACGTAAAATAATCCACATTGATATGGATGCTTTTTACGCTGCGGTAGAACAGCGAGACAACCCACAACTTCGATTTCGCCCGGTGATTGTTGGTGGCGACCCGGACAGCAGGGGCGTGGTTGCTACATGCTCTTATGAAGCTCGGCGATTTGGCATTCATTCAGCCATGTCATGTGCCCGGGCTTATCGGCTTTGCCCCCACGCAGTCTTTGTACGCCCACGGTTTCAAGCCTACAGAGCTGTTTCAGCCGCTATCCGGGAGATCTTTCACCACTATACGGATTTGGTAGAGCCACTTTCCCTGGATGAAGCTTACCTTGATGTGACAGAGAACAAACCGAACATTCAATCAGCAACTTGGGTTGCCCAGGAAATCCGCCAGAAGATCAAAGTAACAACAGAGTTAACTGCTTCAGCAGGTGTTTCGTATAACAAATTCCTTGCCAAACTTGCTTCAGATATGCAGAAGCCAGATGGGTTGACTGTGGTGACTCCGGAACAAGCCCAGAGCGTGATCGACAGTCTCCCCGTGCGCCGGTTTCACGGAATCGGCCGAGTGACTGAGCAAAATATGCAGAGCAGGGGGATTTTTACTGGAGCTGACCTGAAGCAACGCTCACAGGAAGAATTAGCCAATCTGTTTGGCAAGACAGGCGATTACTACTACCATATTGCTCGGGGGATCGATTTGCGACCGGTTGTACCCAACCGGCTTCGTAAGTCGATCGGCAAGGAGATCACCCTGAAGGAGGATATTGCTGACCGGGGACAAATGTTGACAATCCTTGGTGAACTGGCAGAAAAGGTCGATGCTTTGCTTCAGTCCAAGGAGACAAGTGGCGCGACATTGACGTTGAAAGTGAAATACGCAGATTTTCAGATCCGGACCAGATCAACAACGCGTGATGTTCCGATCACATCGGCCGAAGAAATACTTCTTCTGGCCGAGAAGTTATTAGATAAATCGGTTGTTGGTGCTCAAGCTGTCCGCCTGCTCGGTTTGACGATCTCTGGTTTAACAACTCAGATTCAGGTGGATGATCCGCTACAACTGGAATTTCCGTTTAACGTCTAAGAAGCAGAAGTTGTGACATTTCAAAAAAGCCGTCGTTAAAATTCCGGTGGCTTTCGTTTTTCACGACTCCAGAGTTTTGGAACAATCAATTCTTACAGATCAGCACCCACGGAACGAGAAACTCCCCCGGTCACCAGATCGAGGGCGTTTGTCGTAGGCCAGGGTTTCCAGTAACTGCCCACCCAGACCAATTTCATCACTCGGCGATCCACGATGCTGAAGGCTGGGTGAAAATCACTTCTGATAAGAGGCAAAAAAATGTGGGACGGGTGGATCCTGTGTGTCCTCATAAGCGTAAAAACTCTTTTCACTCAGACCACAGCGGATAAAGCCATCTATCTCTTCTTTATCGAGAGG
Organism: Pelovirga sp.; assembly: GCA_041686715.1. Classification (GTDB taxonomy): domain Bacteria; phylum Desulfobacterota; class Desulfuromonadia; order Desulfuromonadales; family Geopsychrobacteraceae; genus Pelovirga. The sequence continues at coordinate 1,495 of JAWLDI010000141.1, read as the reverse complement.
CAGGGGAATGTCATCTTCCTGCTCACCCTTGAGACGACTTCGGCATGAGACAAGGATAAAGCCCTGCGGTGCCAGCAGTGAGACCATTGCATCTCGGGCCAAAACTCTGTACTTGCCGGGCAAGACCTGAATTGTGTTGCATTCATAAACCAGGTCAAAACGTTCAGTCCACTCTGACGGGTAGGCAAAAAGGTCTGCGACAAGGTAGTTGACTCTGGTTTCTGGATAGCGGTTTTTACATAGACGTATCGCTTCAGGAGAAATATCAAAAGCGATCACCTCATAGCCCGCTTCGCTTAATGCTTCAGCATCATCACCAACCCCACATCCAACCACAATCGCCTTGCGGTTCTCATGCTTAAAAGTACAGTCATTCAGCCATTTTAAAAGGTATGGACAAGGCTCAAGGTCTGCCCAGAAAACAGCGCGATGATCTCCCTGTGCGTCGGTGTAGATACTGTCAAACCAACCAGTGGGATCATTTCTATCCTGGAAAGATTTGACCATTTTTTTGTATGCAGCAGGATCAAAGTCTTTCATGTTGATTGTCCATGTGCAGGAAAAACCCCGACATCAATTCACAGCATCCTTGAGCTTCTGACCGGGTTTAAACTTCGCGACCCGTGCTGCCGGAATAGCGAGGGGTTCACCGGTTTGCGGATTTTTGCCGGTGCGAGCTGCGCGCTCCGATACCTGGAAGGTGCCGAATCCAATCAGAGAAACCTTGTCTCCATCTGCCAAGGCCTTCGCAATAGCGTCAAAAGTTGCCGTCAATGCTTCACTGGCGGCGGCTTTACTTAGCCCTGATTGTGTCGCTATCGCCTCGATTAAATCTGTTTTGTTCATTTTGCTTCTCCTTTGGTCGTGGGGTCTCTGGACAGTAGGCGGCCACTCATTTTTTTGTCAGCGCGGAATCTGGAAAGATTGTCTGTCAGTCCTTTATCATCCGCAATCTTTTCTGCCACCCCTAGTAGAATCGGTGTCAGCCTAATTTGTTCCGAGATTTTCTTTCTCCTGTTTAACACATGGTGAAAATAACCTGCCAGTTTTAATCAACTCAGAAACGCTCCCCATTACCAGACCGAGGGAGTTTCTCCTTGGCCAGGGTTTGTAAGAATGTATGGTTGACCACCGGACAAGCCATCAGTTTAATGGAAGGCAAGATATGAGAAGGTAGCATCTGAAATGCTCGCTCAGGGCAATCTTTTTCGTTCATGCTAATGGTACTGCCGCGTTCATTATTGCCAAAAAGGAATATTCGCGTTAGGTTTGACACCACATCCCCCCGCCAACGTCACTTTAAAATCCCATGGGCCACTTAAAAGGAGGGGAGTAGTCTAACAGACGTTTTTACGACGGTTATGCGTCGTAAAAAACATCATCTCATGAGTCCATAAAATATGCCCCGAATCACTGTAGAAAACTTGATGTCTGCCGTTCAGGTGATCAGAGAAATGGATCGCAAAGACAAAGAGGCGATTTGCGACGAGATATT
>JAWLDI010000140.1:0-6537 GCA_041686715.1 Pelovirga sp. | reverse complement strand
TACAGTCGGATGGATTCAATACCGTCCAGTCCGGGCATGGCCAAATCCAGCAGAACGATATCCGGACTCCCTGTTCGCAGGAGCTCCAGCCCTTCCCGTCCATCCGCGGCAGTTCCCATCATTTCAATCTCGGGATGCCGATTAAAAAACAGTTTCAAGCCTTCTGCGACAATCGGATGATCATCGACCAGCAACACACGTTTAGGAGTATTCACGTTATCAGGACACATTGAACCCCCTCATCATCGGTTATCTCCGCAACCTCACCCATTGCAGATTTATCCATCAGGATTTCATTGACGCTTTTTCAGCAGAAACATGAAAAATTAAAGATAATGTGCTCATTGGAGTATTATTCAAATAATTAATACAAAAAATACGATGACAGCCAAAGGTAGCAGATTGCTACTAAAAAAGTAGATATTTGCTTATAAATGAAGTAGGGGCCTGCTGATTGTTTTACAGCTGGTATCACGGATAATAGAAACACATTCAAATAAAAACAAGAATAAAATCACAACAGAGATTGAGTTGCTAACGTACTTTCGCTACAGCGCAAAAACAAGCAACTGTTTCAAAAAGAAAAAATACAATATTCCATTTCATGAGGTGAAGAAGGAGGTTAGGCGTATGAAAGATATGAACATCAGGCAAAAACAGCGCTTTGACCACAAAAGAAATGAGTTTGTAGAAGATCTCAGGATTCTGACCAGAAGTAGTTATTGGGAGTATTTTGACACTGAGACCAAGGCATTAATCCTGACACAACTTGGCGTCCATCACGGGTTTTATAAGGCGAATGGTTAATTTTTTTCCTGACACAGCAGTAAGGTGCAGCTTAATACTCAGCCGGGCAACAGTTCCTTGAACAGAAAAGTTGTTGCGATGGGTTAACACTGGATTCAGCCCGGTCGGCCAATGTCACCAGGGCACTCCATGAAGGGGGAAGTCAAAAGCATGTCAAAAAAAATTCTGGTCGTAGAAGACGACCCGGCCCTGCTGAAGCTCCAGAGTATCGTCCTGTTTAACGGCGGCTATGAGGTTGAAGCGACGATGTCCGGGAATACGGCAGTACAACTTGTTTCTGAAAAAAATCCGGACTTGGTTCTTCTTGATGTGCGCCTTCCAGGACTCAACGGTTTTGAAGTTTGTAAACAGATCAGGGAAAATCCTGACACAAAAGACATCCCGATAGTATTTCTGAGTGCAAAAAAATCCGACAAGGAGATCCGTTACGGCAAAGAGATCGGCGGCAATGCATACATCACCAAGCCTTATAACTCAAAAAATGTCATGAACACCATCCATAAGCTGCTGGGTTGATATGTTCATGGATGCCAATGACAAGGGATTAAAGAAGACTGAGAGATTGGGGATAGCCTACCTCAATTTTACCGATTACGACCCTGATAAGTTGCTGAGCCTGCATATTTCCGAACTTGATCCCAGCGAAAACATTGCCGAGTCAGCCCGACATTTTAACAAGATCGTGCCGCCGGACAGTGATTTAATGGCGGGCGGATATCAACATAAATATCCATCGATCTGGTCCGCAAAAGTCAGTACGAGCGGCAACTCCTTGAATAAAGGTTGGCATTTCACGTTTATCCGCGATACCTCTGAGCACAAAAACCGTGAACTGGAGAAGTTTTTTTACAGCATTTGCCATGATTTAAAAAGTCCCCTGCTGACCGTCAGAACCTATACAGGCATGTTACGGCGAGACCTGCTGAATGCTGACCAGTCACAAATCAATGAAGATTTGCACTATATCGCCAAGGCCGCCGACAAGATGCAGCAGCTCCTTGATGCCTTGCAGCATTATTGGTGCATCGGCAGAAAAGACGCTCCGCCTCAAACCTTGTCCGCGGGTCAACTGGTTGACAACTGCTTAACTGCCCTGGCAGGTATCATACAGCAACAGCAGGTAGAGATAACAACCAACCCATGTCCCTGGCAGCTACATGGAAACCCCCTGCATTTTGAACATATCTGGCAGAATCTGATTGAAAATGCCATCAAGTACAGAGACAATCAGACTCAACCCAGCATTAAAATCGGGGCGACACCACAGGGGCATGAGGTCATTTTTTATGTCCGTGACAACGGTATCGGCATAGCCCCTGAACACAGCGAGCGGATCTTTAATCTGTTCTCCCAAATCAACGCGGGCAATGAAGGCAACGGTCTGGGGCTGGCGCTGGTAAAACATATTGTTTCCATCTACCAGGGTCGTATCTGGGTGGAATCAGCCGGGGATGGTCGGGGAAGCTGCTTTATGTTCACCCTGCCGGCGGCTTTAGTAAAGCAAGGCAAGGCGAGATGATAACTGAGAAAGCTATGCGGTGATAACGGCTGCAGACGTAATCATGTCAAGACTATCCACACCCGGCAGAAACGCTGCCCGATGGGAAGACACAGCAAAGGAGAGACTGTATGAGTATGAAAGACGCCTACCAAAAAAAACTCCAGGCCAAGCTGGAGGAATGGAACGCGGACATCGAGAAGCTCCAGGCCAAGGCTGATGCGGCAGAAGCAGATGCTCAACTGGACTATTACAAGGAAATTGAAGACCTGCGGGCAAAACAGGAAGCGGCCGGAAAAAAACTTGATGAATTGAAGAGCGCCGGCGACGACACCTGGGAGGATGTCAAGGCCGGTATCGACAACGCCTGGGAATCCCTCAGCAGTGCCATCAAATCGGCGAAATCACGCTTCGGTTCAGATAGACAAAAAGAATAAAAGTTCAACAGCAGAGCTAAGGAGATGAAGCATGGGTAAAAGCACACGGATAGTTACCTTGATCACAGCGATGATATTCGTTTTTTTCCTGAGTGTACAAGCGCAATCCGGGGGTGACACTGTTACTGCCCAGGAGGTTGAAAAGGAAACGAAGGAGTTAATCAACGCCCTGCAACAATACTCCATTGAACAGCGTGATCAGGCAGTCAAAGAGATTGATCAGGCACTTAAAAGGCTTGACGGACAAATTGACGAACTGGAAGAACGCGTTGAGAACAACTGGGACACTATGTCTCAGGCAGCACGTCAAAAAGCTATAGAGAATCGAAAAGCACTGCGCCAACAACGAATTGAGCTTGCCGAGCGCTATGGCAGCTTCAAGAACAGTTCGATAAATTCATGGAAAGAAATGAAAAAAGGGTTCTCAGACGCTTACCAGGCAATGAGCGATTCCTGGGAGCAGGCAATAAAGGAATATAACAGGGACAACTGATCGTTTTACCGGATGAAACTGCATCATCGGTGCAGCAATGCAACGAGAATCTTTTGGTTTCAAATCAGATAGAATTAGACCTGATTCTCAGCAATAGGTTGCGATGATTTTTCTGAAACTTTCAAGCCTCACCGGTTTGATCAGCACGTCATCCATTCCACTCACCAGACATTTCTTGTGGAGATCATCGACGGCATGGGCTGTCAGGGCAATGATCGGGATGTGCCGGTCGCTATCTTCTTCATTGCGGATGGTTCTGGTAGCTTTGAGACCATCCATAATCTCCATCTGCACATCCATCAGGATAAGGTCAAATTCTTTTTCACGCCACGCTTTTATCGCCGCCGCGCCATCGGAGACAACGTCAAACTGACACCCTGTCTGCCTGAGCATCATCCCCATAACCTGCTGCACGGACGGATCATCTTCCGCCAACAGCACGCGCTGACCAGAAGGCGTCGGCTTTTTATCGGTTTCCTGATCAACACTCCCACTGGTTTTCTTCCTCCGATCGAGGGTCATCGGGAGCGAAATAAAAAAGGTACTGCCACTGCCAGGCGCACTCTCAACCCAGAGGTCACCGTCCATCATATCGATAATTCGTGTGCAGATCGCCAGCCCCAGGCCGGTCCCGTTGTACTGTTTTTCACTTCCAGGCGGACTGGCTTTAGTAAATATTTTAAATATTTCTGCGAGATTTTCCCTGGTGATACCGCAACCGGAATCACGGACCATAAAAAGCAGGCGGTCTCCTGAAACATTTTGCGTTAAATCCACACATTGCGGGCAAACGGAAAGCGTTACCCGGCCACTTGAGGTGAACTTGATCGCATTTTCTAAGAGATTGGACAATACTTTCTGCAGATGAGCCTTGTCACTTAACACCATCTGCGGTGTTTCATTTGCTATCTCCAGTGTTAACTCCAGGCCATCGTTCAATGCTTTAGGCTCATGCATTGCTACGGTTTCTTTTAAACTCTCATGGAGGTCAAAAGCCTCTTCCTGCAATGAGAAGTTGCCGGCCTCGATTTTAGAAAAATCGAGGATGCCACCGATCAAATCCAGCAGGTTATTGCATGCTGTCTGGGCCAGGTCTAAGCACGTCCGCTCATCATCGGTCAGTTTGGCTTGTTCAAGATAATCAATAGATCCCTGGATGACCGTCAAGGGCGTCCGCAGATCATGAGTCATGTTGGCCAGAAATTCGCTTTTGGCCTGGTTTGCTTTTTCCGCTTTCAAGCGCGCCTCTAACAGACGTTCTTCTTTCTGTTTGAGCTCATCAACATCGGTAGTTGTGCCGAACCAGCGCAGCACCTCTCCCTTTGCTGACAGTGTCGGTACAGCCCGGGTCTGGCACCAGCGGTAACCCCCATCGGCAAGCTGAAGACGATGCCGGACTTGAAATGTCTCCTGGTGATTACAGGCGCGCTGCCATTGTTGTTCTGTTCGCTCCAAATCGTCCGGGTGGATCATCCCGGTCCAATTCCAGAAACCATCATCATGTTGCAAAAACCCTTGATATTGTTCTATCTGACTGTTGAAATATTCAACGCAACCACCGGAGCGGGCGATCCATACCAGAAGAGGAAGGGATTCAGCAAACAGATGAAACAGATCCTCGTTGTACTCTAATGAATTTTCTATGGAAAGCTGTTCCTTAACTTTTTTGTTCATATTTTCAGTTCCTTTTCATGCCCTTGATACCAGCTGATGAAGCATGACAGACAGGACAAACCCATATCAAACTCAAGGTCAAACCGATGACCAGGACCAGCGTTAAAATAATATTCCAGTAGGGCCGGTAAAAATAAGTGCAGCCTTTTTCATGATTGACAACTTCAGACAGCATTAATCCGCAGAGAGCATTGTTTTAAGTTTCAGGGCATTTTGGGGAGCATATCCCTGCTGATCGTTGTCGAAAAAGCAGAAAATATCTTTCCCCTGCCGTGCCCAGGAACACAGAGCACCGGCCCAGCCGCATAGGGTATCCACCGGATAACTGCCCTGGTAGGCTGCGTCAGGACCGTGCAGACGGACATAAACAAACTCCGCGGTCAGCCGTTTCGGCGACTGACAGCCGGCCAGGTCATAGATGCAGAAGGCCGCTCCGGCTTCCTCAAGTAAATGGTAGATACGATCGTCAAACCAGCTCGTATCACGAAACTCGAAGGCATATCGGTAACCTTTCGGCAGAACAGCGAGAAAGTCCGTAAGTCGCTGCGGATTGCAGCGCCAGTTCGGCGGCAGCTGAAACAGTACCGGTGCCAGCCGTTCACCAAGAATTTCCACCCGTTCGATAAGCCGGTTGACAGAATCTTCGGCGTCCTTGAGCTTCTTCATATGGGTGATGTAGCGACTCGCCTTTACTGCAAACAGAAAACCGGAAGAAACGCTGTCACTCCAACCTTCCATGGCCTTTAGACTCGGCAGGCGATAGAAGGAATTGTTGATTTCAACGGCATCAAATTGCTGTGAATAATAAGCGAGCATCTCGTGCTCATTCACCCCCTTCGAATAGAAGGGACCTCTCCAGTGGTCGTACTGCCAGCCGGAAGTACCAATGTAACTTGATGCACACATGGTTTCTCCTCTTCACGTCGTCAGCAGGCTATGGCTGCTGTACAGAAAGAATGAGCCCCTTGCCTCGGCATCTTGATGGGTAAAAAGTCGACACACATCACCCATAACTTATTAACAGGCCGGAATCGGATGTCAACCTCTGCAGACAAAACAGGTATTTTACCTCAACCTGCTGCAGGCCGGCATGTGCGTCTTTGCAAGATCCATCGGCAATCGTCAGAGCTCAATATGCCACAAAAGATGGCGCGGGATTATTGATGTTAGTGCAGTTTCCTGTTTTATCTGGTAGTTTTTTCCTCAGTCCAGAAGTAGCTTTCAGCGCATAGCCGGTAGCACAGCATCCGCTAAGCTTGGACGCAGCAACACCCAGGACGGGGACTTTGCCACACAGAAGCTCATCTATCCGGACAACACTGCAACTAATAAACGACAAAAGGAGAGCGATGATGAACCATATCCAACAGTATTTCGATTCATTAGACTGGCCGGGACTGATCAATTCGGGCCTCCGTATCCTCTTCATCCTGGTAGCGGGTCTGGTGATCATGAAAATCATCAAGAATGTACTGACACGTCTTGAACACCATATGATCAGAAAAGTCCAGGGCAAAGAGGAAACGCCGACAGAAGCCTCCAAGCGTGTGGGAACCTTGACCTTGTTGCTCAAGCAGGGGATTTCACTGGCACTATGGGTCGTCCTTCTGCTCATCGTTCTCAAACAG
>JAWLDI010000139.1:0-6613 GCA_041686715.1 Pelovirga sp. | reverse complement strand
TTGGCATTTTTCAGCATGTCGTACTTCTCCAGGAAGGAGAAATTGTGACAGGCAATAAAGTCGGCCTGGGTGATCAGGTAAGTGCTCTTGATCTCGTTTTTGCCGAAACGCAGATGCGAGGTGGTCATGGTACCGGCTTTTTTCGAATCGTAGACAAAGTAGGCCTGAACCTTGTTGTCGGTACAATCGCCGATAATCTTGATGGAGTTCTTGTTGGCACCAACGGTACCGTCAGAACCAAGCCCAAAGAACATGGCCGCGTAGCCGTCAAAGGGGACCAGGAAGTTGGCATCGAAGTCGAGACTTGTTCCCAGCACATCATCCTTGAACCCGACGATAAAATGATTCTTCGGCTTATCTTTCAGCAGGTTGTCGAGAACCGCCTTGCACATGCCCGGGCTGAATTCAAAAGAACCCAGACCGTAACGGCCACCCACGACAGTCGGATAGCCGGAGAAGCTGGTCAGATTGTCGACCATGCCTTCACCAATGGCTGTCCGGATCGACTGATAAAGGGGTTCACCGATGGATCCCGGCTCTTTGGTACGATCAAGCACGGCAATTTTTTTGGCAGTAGCCGGCACCGCTTTACAGAATTCTTCAATCGGGAAGGGCAAAAACAAACGAATCTTGATCATACCGACCTTTTCACCTTGGGAGACCAGGTAGTTGATGGTCTCTTCCATGGCTTCGGCGCCCGAACCCATCATCACCACGACACGCTCGGCGTCGGGAGCACCGACATAATCAACCAGGTTGTATTGACGGCCGGTCAGGGCAGCAAACTTGTCCATCTGGGCCTTGAGAATACCCGGGACTTTTTCGTAATAAGGATTGACGGTTTCACGCCCCTGAAAATAAACATCAGGATTCTGGGCGGTACCACGTAATTTGGGTCGTTCCGGTGACATGGCACGTTCGCGGTGGGCCTTGACCAGCTCATCGTCGATCATGTGACGCATATCGTCGTAGGTGAGCTCGGAAATTTTCTGCACCTCGTGAGAGGTACGGAAACCATCAAAAAAGTGCAGGAAGGGCACCCGGGACTCCAGACTGGCGGCCTGTGAGATCAGGGCAAAATCCATGACTTCCTGTGGATTATTGGAGCAGAACATAGCCCAGCCGGTGGAACGGCAGGCCATCACATCAGAATGATCACCAAAGATCGACAGGGCCTGGGCGGCAATCGCCCGAGCCGACACGTGGAAAACCGTCGGTGACAACTCACCGGCAATCTTGAACATGTTGGGGATCATCAGCAGCAATCCCTGCGATGCGGTAAATGTGGTCGTCAGGGAACCCGCCTGCAAAGAGCCATGGACAGCACCGGCCGCGCCGCCTTCCGATTGGAGTTCAACAACCTTGGGAATCGATCCCCAGATGTTTTTCTCACCGACAGCACTCTTGGCGTCGGATATCTCGCCCATTACCGACGAAGGGGTAATAGGATAGATGGCAATCACCTCATTGGTCGCATGAGCAACATGCGCCGCTGAGGCGTTACCGTCAATGTTAACCATCTTCCGAGACATGCATACCTCCTGTGTTTTAGTTAAGGACATGGCGTTCTTCTGCCGGGCAGAAGAACAAGATTCATAATCATCATCGTGCTGCTATTGTTGCAGTGGTACCTGTTCCTGTTGTTCTGGTCGTAGATGTTAAAGGGTACGCCGACCGGACACCGCCTGTTGCACCGTACCGGCATCGATATATTCAAGACCACTGCCGGAAGGAATACCGTGGGCCAGGCGACTTGCCGGCACCCCGCACTCACGGCAGAGGCGCGCCAGGTAAAGGGCGGTGGCTTCACCTTCGACACTGAAATTGGTCGCCAGAATAACTTCCTCAATACCTGCCGTGGTCAAACGCTGCTGCAACTGTGATATTTTCAGGTCCTCCGGATCAACCCCGTCGAGGGGCGACAGAACCCCGTGCAGCACATGATACAAACCCTTATATGAATGGCTGCGTTCAATTGCCAGCAGATCCTGAGGCTGTTCGACAACGCAGAGGAGACGGCGATCGCGGTTATCTGCCGAGCAGATGGCGCAGAGCCTCTCTTCAGCAATATGAAAACACTGCTCGCAAAAGCGCACCTTGCGCTTCATTTCCAGCAGCGCATCTGCCAGAGCCGCTACCTCAGCATCCGACGTGCGCAACAGATGAAAAGCAAGACGAGCCGCTGTTTTGCCACCGACTCCCGGCAGCTTCCCCAGTTCGGCTTCCAGCCTGGCAAATGACGGAAGGGAGCCTAGCATAACTTTGTCTCCTAAATCTAATAGTTTATGCTTTTATAACACTGTTTTCAGGGATGCTAAAAAAATACAACGAGACCAAAAAGAAAGGTGGCAAATTGGTCAGACCAGCAACTACTCTACCACGCAAAAGAACATCAACTCAATCTTTTTTTAACCTCAGTAAAATCGATCAGCGCAGCGCCCGCATCCATCATCGATTCAGAACATGCCCGGGATATTCATTCCACCGGTAACTTTTGACATTTCCTCCTGCACCATTTCCTGACTCTTTTTGAGCCCCTCATTGACCGCAGCGATTACCAGATCCTCCAGCATTTCGACATCTTCAGGATCAACAACGGCCTGTTCAATTTTCAACTCCAGGATCTGTTGCTTACCATTAACGCGGGCCGTCACCATGCCGCCACCGGCGGTTGCCTCGACCTCCTTACCTTCAAGCTCCTGCTGAATCCGGGCCATTTTGGCCTGCATCTGTTGTGCCTGCTTCATGATGTTGCCAAGTCCTTTTGCCATAACAATCTCCTTATGAATGATGAGTAAAATACTATACAAAGCCTTTATCAATAGGCGTCACCTTTTCGACATTGCCGCCAAAAATCTCCAGCGCCGACTTTACCAGCGGATGTTCAAGAGCATTTTCGCGCAGTTTCCGCTGCCGATCACTCTCTTGACGAGCGCGTTCTTCATGTAACGATGGGGGCTGCCGCTCACCGTTTGCCCCCTTGACGATCTCAATCTTGACCGGCACAGAAAAATATTCAGCCGCCAGCGACTGCAAGTTCTGCTGCATTTCACTGTCCGCCAGCAGGTAGTATTTCTGCGGCAGAGAGATGCGCAGTAACGGCAACTGCAACATGAGCAGACTGGCCTGTTCAAGCAGAGAAGAGATACGCGGCCGGCGGCGGTCTCGGACAAAATCAACCAGCCCTGCCCAGCTGCCCGAAGTCTGTTCTTCAGTCGGCCGGGCATCAGACTTTTTTGCGGGCGGCTCCGGGGCTGCAGGGGGTGGCTCAGGGGGGCTATCTTTTGTTGTCATTATCCCGGCAGTCGGCACTGCAGGCATGTCGGTGGTCGCCGTGTCGATACGCTCCAGGAGTTTTTTCTCCAGGCTTTCAAGGCGCTCGATCATGGCAGCAACCTCTATTCCGCCTGGCATGGTGGCCAACCTGATCAGCGCTACCTCCAGCGTCAGTCGCGGGTTGCTGGTGGTGGACAGATCAGCTTCAATACGCAGCAAAAACGCCAGAACGCGCTGCAGATCATCCAGATCACGGGGCGCGGCCAGGCGCTGCAGGTCTTTAAGCTCCCCCTCGCTGACATCGAGCAGTCCGTCAGGGTTATCAACCACCTTGACGACCACCAGGTCTCGGATCAAGGCGACCAGCTGCTGACAGAATTGCCGAAATGAGTGGCCCAGGGCATCCAGCTGGTCTATCTGAACCAGCAGCTCTTGCGGGTTGCGCTCAAACAATGCCGTCACTGTGGTCAGCAACAAACGATTGCTGACCTGTCCCAGCAGCTGCTGCAAGGCATCATCATCAACCCTGTCGCCACAGCAGGCGATGATTTGATCAAGAGCAGACAGAGCGTCGCGCATACTGCCACCGCCATGACGGGCGATAGCGGCCAGACCGACATCAGTGACCGCGACGCCCTCCTGCTCAACAATGTAGCGCAGCCGCTCCTGCAGGGGAGCAATGCCGATTTTTTTAAAATCGAAGCGCTGACAGCGAGAAAGAATGGTCAGGGGAATCTTGTGCGGTTCAGTGGTAGCAAAGATAAATTTCACATGAGCAGGCGGCTCTTCAAGCGTCTTCAACAGGGCATTGAAGGCACTGTTGGAAAGCATATGAACTTCATCAATAATGATAATCTTGTAACGACCCTGCGAAGGCAGATAGCGAACGGCGTCGCGCAGTTCGCGAATATCATCGACACCGTTATGGGATGCTCCATCGATTTCAAGAACGTCGATTCCCTGGCTGGCGGTAATATCCATACAGGATGAGCAGACACCGCAGGGAGTCGTAGTGATCCCCTGTTGACAGTTCAGCGCCTTGGCAAAGATACGTGCTGCCGATGTCTTGCCGACGCCGCGGGCACCGGTGAAAAGAAATGCGTGGTGAACACGATCCGTGGTAATCGCATTTTTCAGGGTTTGGCTGACGTGCTCCTGCCCGACCAGATCGTCAAACAGCTGCGGACGCCACTTGCGCGCCAGAACCAGGTACGACATAGAGAATCCAGACGAGTTGCTGTCCAGCACGGGATCGGGGCTCCCGTGCCAAGGGACATTTTGCGCCATTCATGGCCATTCGACTGTCGCCGTCCATGGCAACAGACGCCTTTGTCACGGGAACCCCGACCCCGCGCAAGGTGTGTGCTGGATACTTGCAGAAAAAAATTGCCGATACAAGAGACAGCCGGGCACCCCCGCGGCACACATTCAAACCGCTACCGCTGCTCCCTTCCGGGCCTGACGGGGTTTACGGCCGCCTGTTGCGCAGGACCCGGCTGTCACTTCTACCGGCAACACTTTCAACCTATGTAGTCTACTATCGAGAACCTTCTGCAAGGCGCCTTTAAATACCACCAAACCTTCACCAAACGGCTCAAAACTTCACCAGCAAGGCCCCTTGGCTTTTTAACTACCACCAAACTATCGAGGGGGCTCAAAAACGTCATCGGCAAGGCGTCCGACGGGTTGCGGCATAAGGCGTATATGCGAATACGCCGTTGGCGCAATTCGTCGGAGAACGCTGCTGATGGCGCTTTTTCAGCCACCTGGCAGATATGGCGGAGAGGGGGGGATTCGAACCCCCGGTAGCTTTCACTACACCCGCTTTCCAGGCGAGCACCATCGGCCTCTCGGTCACCTCTCCGCGAACACAGGAAGATACACCAAGCAAATTAAGGCTGTAAAGTTATTTTTGATGCCGTCGCAAAAACGCACCAACTGCTGTGTTACTGCGCTTATTTCACTGCTTCGACGTACGTAGGTACGCCTCATTGCTCTATATCCGCGCGCCTTGCATTTGGCGCTTTTTGCTTAGCCATCCAAATTGATGTTTTTGCAAAAAGCCTCAATTTTCAATCACCTTCTTCAACCTCAAAGCGGGCATTCACCCGATATAAAAAAGCAAGAATTTCTGCAACTGCCTGAAAAAGCTCGGGGGGAATGTCCTCTCCTACCGGCACGCGGCCAAGCACCTCCATCAGATCAGGGTCTTCAACAATGTCGATACCGGCGGCCCTGGCCGCGGCGATGATCTGCCGGGCAAAATCGCCCTCACCGGTAGCCACGATATTGGGCGTGGCAAGGGGCTTTTGCTCATAATGCAGGGCAACGGCGCGCAGGGGGCGGTTGGGTGTCATCATCAGGCCCTCGTATCAAGCAGTGTGTTCTGGCCGGGAAGAAGCGATTGCTGCAACTGCCCCAGGGGATGGCGGGCGTCGGCACTGTAGTGAACCTGCTGCAGTTGTACACTGGTCAGGGCATCAACCAGTTCCCCCTCACAATTTTTCATATACTCCATCCTGCGCTGATCTTCACAGGCCAAGCGTACCACCAGCCCCTGATCAGGGTCAAAGTGAAGATCAACACGCATGTTGCCCAGGCTGGAAAGTCGCACCGACAAAGAAAGCTGAACCTGATCGGACTCTTTCTGCTTTGCGTCAGTGTGTTCATCGGCCTTGCGTCTCTCGGCAAGCAGATAACCATCACCGAGGCCGACAAGGGGTAACGGCAGAAACTGCAACTGCGTTTCAGCAAATCTGGCCTTACACAGCTGGAACGCCTCAATGCGATTTAAAGGTTCTCTGAAATCCTCGCCGGTTTTCTGTTGCAGGTTCAGCAGGGTCCGTTTCAGGTTAGTAAGGGCTTGTTTCTGTTTACCGAGCAGCAGTTCCCGCTCCAGATGCAACCCGAAAAACTGCGACACAAAACCCAGCGCCTCACCACGAGCCGGAGTCGGCGGGGTCATGACAAGCTGCTGCAACTGCACAGCAACCAGCTGTAACCCCTGCTGTAATAATGGTGCAACGCCATCCCGGCTTAACAGCTGATGAAGCTGGCTGGTCAGTCCTTCGATGCGTCCGAGCACATCGGGAGACAATGGCAGCGGCACAGACGCTGCCGATTTTGGCGCGTCCGCTCCCATACCCAGCAACCCTCTCAGCTCCTGGATAAGGGGCAAAAGGGCCTGACTTACCTGCTGTTGCCGGGCCGGAGCGAGCGCGGGGGCAACCGCACCGGTGCCGCTATCAGGGGAAACCGCCGGGGCTGCCGGGGGCGCTGTTAACAGTGGCAAGGAAGGCAGCGGTGCGGTCTGCGGCGCACCTGTTACAAACGGAGT
>JAWLDI010000138.1:0-6621 GCA_041686715.1 Pelovirga sp. | reverse complement strand
GATGAGGCGGTAACGCCTCACCCTACTCGATTTAAAAACACAAGGAGGAGGAAAATGAAGAGGAACTTGGCTCGCCTGCCACAACAAGCTTCGTTCTGTTGATTACCAATATATTGATAGCGGTTATCAATTGCAAGCAATAAATGACCAAAAGGGTAATTTTTTCTCGGGTCCTTATGAAATAAGCAGAGTTGCTGTGATATGGTAACTTTACATATATAGACATTCATAGAAAGGGGACTTTGTTGTGGCTAAAATTATTCATACATCACGAATCATGGCCACTAGAGACCGGGGGGCCGATTAGGATAGCTCAAATTGAAGGCTTTCCCGAACCGATCTCCTATGGCGTCCATGGAGGGATTCAGAGGTTTTACAAAGTGGGTTCAATCGAAGAACAGGTAGCTACTTCGGAATAAACAATCACCTGAAGAATCCTCAAAGAAGGTTTGTATGCCAAGGATTGTTCGCTTTTATGAAGCCGGCTCTGCTGAAGTCCTCAAACTCGAAAATCTTCCTCTGACCGAACCTGCAGCAGATGAAGTTCGATTGAAGGTAGAAGCTACCACCAGGGGTGAGGACAAGAAATTTTAAGGTGCAGGTTGCAGGGGGGAATTATTGATTCTCTGTTTTCCTGCCGGGGATCGAAAGGTTTTTTTTATCACCCTTAATCTTCCAACTCATCAAACTGGAGGAACTTTATGGCTATTGGTGTGTGGATCAGTCTGTCTGCTTACTTTGCGCTGATGATCGCCATTGGCGTTTATGCAATGCGCAAAGCTACATCTTCATCAGAAGATTACATGTTGGGTGGACGTGCCCTCAGTCCACAAGTGGCGGCTCTTTCGGCCGGTGCTTCGGACATGAGTGGCTGGTTACTTCTGGGTTTGCCCGGGGCGCTGTTTGCATCGGGCCTAGGTTCGGCCTGGATCGGTATAGGCCTTCTTGTGGGTGCGTTCTTTAACTGGACCCTGGTGGCGCCACGGCTTCGAGAACAGACGGTTCATTACGATAATGCGATTACGATTCCATCCTTTCTGGCTAACCGGTTTCCGACACAGGCGCTTTCGCTGCGTATGGTGTCAGCCATCGTTATCGTTATCTTCTTCGCAGTTTACACGGCGTCCGGTCTGGTTGCCGGCGGCAAGCTGTTTGAAAGCGCGTTTGCCGGAATTTTCAACTTCGGTGGATTGAGTGATTATGCTGCGGGTATCACCATTACCTTGGGTGTGGTTCTGGCCTACACCGTTGTAGGTGGTTTTCTGGCCGTGAGCATGACGGATTTTATTCAGGGCTGCATCATGATGCTGGCGCTGGTGATTATGCCGGCGGTTGTCCTTTTTGGCGAAGGTGGCGGCGGTTATGCCCAAGCGTCACAGACTCTGAATGAAATTGATCCCACGCTACTTTCGTGGACTGAGGGATTGACCTTCATAGGCTGGCTGTCTGCGGTTACCTGGGGCCTGGGTTATTTTGGCCAACCTCATATCATCGTGCGTTTCATGGCGATCCGCACTCTGAAAGACGTACCAATAGCCCGCAATATCGGCATGTCCTGGATGGCTATTTCACTCATCGGTGCGATCTCGCTGGGCGTGTTTGGCCGGGCGTACACGGTACGTAACGGTCTGGACGTAGCGGATCCGGAAACCATTTTCATTATTCTGTCAGATCTGTTGTTCCACCCGCTGATTACCGGCTTTCTCTATGCTGCCTTGCTTGCTGCGGTCATGAGTACCATTTCCAGCCAGTTGCTGGTGTCGTCCTCTTCACTGACCGAGGACTTCTATCGACTGTTCCTGCGTAAAGAAGCAACAGATAAGGAGTGCGTAGGTGTAGGCCGGATTTGTGTCGTACTGGTTGGCCTGGTTGCAGCCGTTATCGCATCCGATCCGGACTCTCAGGTTCTGGCTTTAGTCAGTAACGCCTGGGCAGGCTTCGGCGCCGCGTTCGGCCCGCTGATTATCCTGTCGCTTATGTGGCCGCGCACGAACGGCGCTGGTGCTATTGCTGGCATGGTTGTTGGTGCAGCTACCGTTATCATCTGGATTTCACTGGGCTGGAACGGAGAGTTTATGGGTGGCCCCGGTGTGTACGAGATCATTCCTGGCTTCATTTCTTCCTTCATCGCAATCCTGGTGGTGAGCAGCGTGACTGTCGATGCCGGGGAATATAAGCACATCAAACGGTAGTAAAGAGCAATAATATAGCTATAGATGCATTATGGAACAACTTGTTGGAAAAGTCAGCAGTCTAGCGGAATCCTGACGCTACCAAAATGAACCGGCGTCATGTAATGCAGTAATTATCAGTAGCCTGCTTCTTTTTGATGTCGGAAGGCCAATACATACACCGAGCCGGAATTGATTTCATGGTGATAAAGTGCCACATATCCAGAGTCTCCGAATGGGAGGATTAACTCGCGAAATTCTGGAAGGTCGTCAAACGGACGTCCTGCTTCTGGCTCCGTTTCCAGAAGCGCAAATCGGCGCTCTATCGTTTGACCAGCACGCATTGCAGCCCGCGGATTTTTTTCTGCCAGAAAAAGCCGACAGCGTTCCAAACCTCGTGCTGCACCTTCGGTGATAATTACTCGTGGCACGGGGGAATCACTTTTTCTTCATCCGTACCCCAGGTCTTCAACCAGTTACGAACCTCCTGGCCTGTCAGGTGCCGTCCAGTTTCCTTATAGGCTGTCCAAGACGCCAGGGCCTCCTGTTTGAAGCCCTCTTGCGCTTCTTCGCGCTCAACGTAGTTGCGAATTGCTTCGCGCATGATCCAGTGCGCTGAGCGGTGGCGTGCGTCAGCCAGTTGTTGAATCCGGCTTTTCAGATCATCATCAAGTTTTACGGATGTCGCCATACGGAAACCCTCGCCAATTATTAATAGGTAGTACTTTTTATCACTAAACCTTAAATCACCCATCCACCAAGAGTCAATGGGTTTTGAGATCAAACGAACGCTAAGCTGGGAACATCCCAAATGCCAGCATAAATAGATCAACAAATGCCGGCAATTACCAGATTGTGGGCGTTTCCTATTTATGGAGACTTTTGATAGCGAGAAAGAGACTCCGGTGTGCTTCGGCCAGACTGCAAGTACCGCCGGTATTTTTACAATCATTGGGTTCAGCCTGAAAACGGAAATAGGCTTTATCGATCACTGTGCAGATTGCCCTACGAATATATCAACTCTCCTTGTATCCACATATGATACCGGCCCCGTTCGGCAGGTCTATCTGCAGACGTTCGATCCTGGATAACCCTGCCAGCCGCAGCAGCTCAATGATTTTTTGTTCACTATAAGACCTCCCTTCGGGGGTACACACAAACATGTTAAGCGAAAACAACGCTGGGAAGAGCGGCGACGTGCGGTCGTCGTCGAGGATAAATTCATGGACAAACAGCACACCACCTGGCTCCAGAGCAGCAACGGCATTGGACAACATGTTGGAACAGTTTTCTGGCCCTTCCCCATGCAAGACATGGGATAGCCAAACTACATCAAAGCCATCAGGGTAAGCCCCGTCGTGGAAATCACCAGCAACAAAATCGACCTGCTCGTCCATGGAAAAACGCTTTATGATTGTTTCAGCGAACGGTTGCGTTGTCTGCAAGTCGAGAATCGTTGCGTTGAGTTGTGGATTTTTCTGGCAAAAATGAATAGCGTAAGTTCCCGGACCGCCACCGAGATCCAGCAACCGACGCCGGTTGGATAAATCGATGTGCGATGCGACCTTCGGGGCGATAAGCATTGCCAAATTGAACATGCCGAGTAAAAAGCTCTCGCGTTCGACTTCGGTCGGTTCATGTGAGATGCGGTTGCGCACCGGCGCACCAGAGCGTACCGCCGTATCGAGACGACTCCATCCTTCAACCAGGTGGTGATGATGCATGATGATATGACCGAGATAGCCGGGCGATTTACGGTCGAGAAAAGCAGAAACACTCTCTGGAACAGAATATTCATCACTCTGCTTTTCAAGTAGCTGCAAAGCGACCAGCGCATCGAGCAGCGTGGTTAGACCGCGGACATCCAGCTCAAGCTTCATAGAGAGCTCCGTGGCCGCACACGGGCCATCAGCCAAGTGAGTAAAAAGATCCAACTTTACTCCGGCATGAAGAGCACAAGTTTCCCAGTAGCTTCCTGATAGTTTGAGAAGCGTGGCCGGGTTCCAATTGGATATTTCCATAGCAATCTCCTTCATTCTTTTTTGGCACTACAACCTCATCCTCATTATATCACCAAAAATCATCTAACTGTTCTCTCTGACTACCATCCACCGGTTCTCACGAGTAAGGGACGTTGTAGCGATCGCAAGCCATCAGGGACAACAATAATATTATTGAGATAGATACGCGGGGCGATATGAGCATGACGAGGTTAGAAGATGGTTGGTGTGCCGCCCTGGACAGAAATACAATGAGTTGTACGATCTACGAGATGCGGCCTTGGATTTGCCGTGAATTTGAAATGGGAGGATACGAGTGTCTTTCCGCACGAGCCGCTATTTTTTAGATTGCAGATGGGCTGCTTTTTTCCGCTGGCGCTCCAAAAGCAACCCGGTTGCACTCACGTTAAAAACAGCCTTTCCGAAAAGTCACGACTCATCAGACAAGAAAAGCCTTCGATCATGGGACCGAGGGCTTTTCCTGAAATGCGCTATATTTTGCACATCCTGTGAGGATGCTGTTTTTTAATCCGGGAGATATCCAGGTCCTTAATTCATTTCTTTAGAGTGGTCACTGTGACTCTTCTTTCCAGCAAAAACGATTTTGCCCACCGATCCTGATATTTAAAAGAAGTATTGGTTCAGCTGGGTCAGGTGGAACCCAGTAGAGAACAAGGAAATTTCGAGCTCCGGCATCCAAGACATATTCCCTCACAGTTATTTTTTTGCCTTGGACCGACCTTCTTCTTGCGGGGGCAATCTCGTCAAACGCGGAAATATTCTCCACCATTGCCTGGTAGCTTTGCTGCAAGCGTTCGACAAAACGAACCGCGCCCAATTCAGCATACTCGTCAAGAAATCCTTTCAATCGACGAGTAAACAATGGTGTGGCGACGACCTCCCGGGTCATCCTCTTTTCTTCTCCGAAACAGCCTTAGCCCGAGCGAGAGCATGATCGAATAGAGCATCAATCTTTTCGGTTGGCTCACAGATACCTGTTAGCTCAAATTCTTCCCATGCCGCAAGTGCTTCTGCTTCAAATTGAATATCCGCCTCGGCCGCCTCAATTGCCGGAGTGCCAATTGCCTCAAGTACAGCCCCCATCGGCCTTCCTATTTGCTTTGATAAAGTCTCCAGTCTTTCGGCAAATTCATCATCCACTCTTAAATTAAGTTGTCTAGTCATAACTGCACCCCTTTCATCCTTTTCAACATGCTAGCACCTGCTAGCATGTTGGTCAAGCCCAATCATAGTCTGCTGATAATTCAGTCTTCAGTATCTGACTCTAGTTGGCAGTTTCCAACAGGGAGGACGGCACTTGGAGTTTCAGATTGCAGGATTTGTGGGAAAGCATCCCTGACCACCGAATACGCCATCAATTTAATGCAGAACAAGAGATGAGAAAGCAGCAAGGGTCTCCAAAACAGGTAAGTCCAACCGAGATAAATCAACGGAAAGGCGAGGGATCCGTAATAATCGATGGACGCAACCGGGTGACTCTTTGGCGGTCATCACTTGTGGGGAAATTCAACAGCCGTCACATCCCCCACGAAAAATGGAAAGTACTCATCAGTGCCGAAATGGTTGCCGGCTTCCACCCGGGTGGGCAAATGGTAACCATCGAATTGTCGAAAGGCTGAAAGATACCCCCCGAACGGCTGCAAGCGGTGGTTTTTCTGTGGATTGGCATTGCTCCATCGTTCAAAGCGGACCTTGGTCGGCTGGCCATCCGGTGCCACCGTCACCTCGATGGATTGGGTAAGACCCTGATAGCAAATCGTAACGCGGGCGCAGTCCGTATCGAGGAGTTCCCAGCGAACATCTGGGCCTGGCAGCACCGCAGCCGGTGTCCAGAACACAGCTTCAGCCACATAGCGCCCAAACGCCGAACGAGTATGATCCGGGTCTCCACCCAGACGGGCAATGGGCAGTAAACCGGCCAGCCAAAATCGTGTCCACCGCTGGCTGTCAGAACCGGATAGTCTCATCAAGCCGCGCTTCGCATGCATTTTCCAGACGAACCCGGCAGGCATGGCGAGGACTTGGGTTGCCGAAAAATCGAGATAGTTGGGATTATCCTTGCCCCCCAACCCAAAACGGCCACGCATGGTGATTTCGGCCACAGGGTACAAAGGGGTGCCCGGCTCAATCGTATACAGGAAATAGCGACGTGCCGGTTCCGGCAGATCTGCAACCATCGCAGCGGTGAAGGTTGGAGGTTGCGATGGTTGCCTGAACGCAAGGTCATGCATCAACTTACGGTCAGCGCGGTGATCCAGATGTCGCAATATCAGTAGTGTGACAAGAGCCAGCACAAGTGCTGTCGATAACACAGACACGAACATCATAAGCCCTTTTCCTTGCTGGATATGACCATTTCTGCCAGCTTTTTTTCCATTTCACTGATTACCGCAGTACTGTCATCCACGATACCGATATCTGTATTGATT
>JAWLDI010000137.1:0-6626 GCA_041686715.1 Pelovirga sp. | reverse complement strand
AATGTGTCTGAGTATCTGTCATCAGTAACAACCTCTCAAATCAACCTTAAGAATCTACTGCAAATTCAGATATTAAGCAACCACAGTAGCGCGACTAACGCGACTAAAGTATTTTTGAGGGAAAATAATAGCTGGGAGCCAGGCTTCGCCCACGAAGTCATCGCCATCAAGGCAACTCCTGCACCGCCCCCCTCTGTCTGCCGCCGCGGTTGCTCATAGTCGCTCTACTCTAATGATCAACGAGTCCGCGTTCGCTCCGCTTCGGATCCAGGCGGGTGGAATTGTATACGCAATATGAAAGGAGGCTGAGGCGTCAGGATTCGCCCACTACGTCACCGCCATCACGGCGGCTCCTGCGTCGGCTCCCCGCCGCTTACTGCCGCGGCCATCCTTGGCCGCTTTTCTGACATTAAGTCAGCGTTCGCTCCGCTTCGAATCCCGGCTGAACAAAGTGTTTGTGTTTTTTTGTGAAAGTGGCTGGGGCGCCAGGATTCGAACCTGGGAATGCCGGAATCAAAATCCGGTGCCTTACCGCTTGGCCACGCCCCATCAAGGAAGAAAGATTTTCTAGCAAAGATCATTTATAGCGTCAAGGGAAAAACCTCAGGGGTCCAAAACTCTACTAAGCATGGGAATTATTTTTTGTTGACCAGAACCTCTTCCGCAAAGAGTCTGTTAAAGAGTAAAGAACCGGAACAACAATGAGTGTCAACAAGGTTGCAAAGGCCAGTCCGAAAATAACAGCGACGGCCATGGGCCCCCACCATTCCGATGATTCTCCGCCAATCTCCCAACCGAAGGTATGGAAGTCGAAACTGATACCCAACGCCATCGGCAACAGGCCGAGTATCGTTGTTGCGGCAGTTAACAGAACCGGCCGAAAACGCACCACGCCGGCACGCATAATCGCCGAACCAACATCCATTCCTGAACGTACCAGTTGGTTGGTATAATCAATCAGGACAATGGCGTTATTGACCACCACACCCGCAAGCGAAATAGCGCCGATACCGGTCATAATAATGCCGAATGGTTTGGCCGTAACCAGGAGGCTTAAAAAAACGCCCGTCAGGGATAAAACAACAGTGGTCATGACAATTAATGCCTGCAGGACCGAATTAAACTGGGTTACCAGAATCAACATAATCAGAAGGACCGCACCGATAAAAGCCTTGGCCAAAAAAGCGGTCGCTTTCTTCTGTTCTTCCTGTTCGCCGGAGTAGGTGATCTGATAGCCGCCTGGCAACGTCAAATCTGCTAGCCGCTCCTGAATTTCCAGCAACACGTCGTTGCTGTTGCGTCCGTAAGTATCTGCCGACAGCGTAGCTACACGCTTTAAATCGAGATGTCGAATCGAACCGAAGCCAACCCCTGTTTCTACCCGGGCTACGGCCGAGAGTGGAATCGGCATTCCACTCTCGGCCGGGATCAGCAGATTTTCTATGTCAGCCAGATGTTGTCGTCGCGTTGCAGGGAAGCGGGCAACGATATCGTATTCATCCTCACCCTCACGGAAAACACCCAGCTTGGTGCCGCTGATGGCGGCCTTGGCCATTTCTGATATGTCTGCCGTTGATAATTGCGACAGGCTGGCACGCTCACGATCAACAATTATCCGAATTTCAGGTTGTGCGCGAGCCAGATCATCCTGCAGATCGACCAGACCGGTAACGGATTCAATGCGATCGCGAATCTCAGCAACAAGGTTCTCAAGAATGTCTATATCTTCGCCACTGATCTCTATGTTCACCGGCGGACCGGTTGGCGGTCCTTCTTTTTGGCGCTCAACGGTAAAGTGCGCTCCCGGAACAGGATCAAGGGCTCGGCGGATCCGATCCAGCACATCCGTGGCATCTTCTTTGCGATCATGTCGATCGATGAATTCCAGCGATACTTTACTGAGGTGGGAAAGAACACTGCCACCACCACCATCGGCGCTGTCAGTCGTCCCGACATCGGTAATGACAAAGCGGATGTCGGGCTCTGCCAGGGCGATGGCCTCGACAGCCTGGGCCAGAAGATCTGTGGTATCGAGATTGGTGCCAACCGGCGCCTCAATTTCAATAAAAGCTCGATTGGGTTCGGTCGCCGGAAACAATTCAACACCATGATCAAAAGTAACATAAAGGGCAGTAATTCCGACTAGAGAAGCCAATGCCGAAACGGTAACCAGGAAGCGATGGCTTAAAGCATATTCCAAAGACCAGGCATAAACTTTCAGGATAAAAGGCGGTTTTTTATCAACAGTGCGACGCTCCGGATGTACAGTGATCATGTGTGCACATACAGTTGGATTTATAACCAGGGCAACAAACAGTGATGCCAACAACGTAATAATCAATGTTGTTGGCAGAAACATCATGAATTCGCCCATGATTCCCGGCCAGAACAACAGGGGAAAGAAAGCGCAGAGCGTCGTTACGGTAGAACTGATCACCGGCCAGCCCACCTCGCTAACGGCAACCTTGGCGGCCTTGATGCCGGACGTTCCGCCCTGCATGTGGCGATAAATATTTTCAACAATAACTATGGCATTGTCGACAAGCATTCCCAGAGCCAGGATCAGGCTGAACAGAACCACCATGTTCAGGGTAATATCAAGCAGGTAGAGGACAGAAAAAGCAATCAGCATGGTAAAAGGGATAGCCAGGGCAACAAAAAAGGAGTTGCGTACCCCCAGAAACAGGAAGAGGACGCTGACAACCAGAATCAGGCCGGTAATGATATTGTTTTCAAGGTCACGGACCATCTTCCTGATATCGTCAGACTGGTTAAAAGTAACGGCAAGTTCAACGCCTGGAGGCAGCATCGCGGTTGCTTCTTCCAGCAGGGCAAAAACGCGGTCGGCAACATCGATAATATTGGCTCCGGCGCGCTTTTTGATCGCCAGGGTAACGCCCTGTTTTCCATTCAGGCGGGAATAGCTGCTGCGATCTTCAAACGCATCAACGACGTCAGCGACATCCTTGAAGTAGATAATACGTCCTTCTCGCTGGGTGAGCACCAGGTTATCGATTTCATGAGGGCCGGTAAACTCACCGGGTATCCGTAACAGATATTTTGATTCACCGATTTCGATGCTGCCACCGGGGATATTGACGTTTTCTCTTTGAACCGCACGAATAACTTCCGCCAGGGAAATCTGGTAGGCAAACATGCGATCGGGATCAAATTCAACCCGGATCTGTCGCTCCCGCCCGCCACTTAGAACAACATCAAGAACACCCGGAATCGTCTGGACCCAGTCCTGTAAATCTTCACCGACCTTCTTCAGAACAGTTTCATCCGCATTTCCCGATACTGACAGCATCAGAATCGGGAATTCAGAAAGGTTGATTTCCTGAATCATCGGATCATTTTCGAGATTTGTTGGCAAATCCCCTTTAGCCTGGTCGACCTTGTCACGGACCCACTGCAGCGCCAGCTCAATATCAACATCAGGGATAAATTCGATGATGATCATCGATGAACCTTCGGCACTGACCGATCGGATCTTTTCGACATCCTTCAAGCCCTTGAGTTTGCGCTCGATCGGATGGGTTATCAAACTTTCGATATCCACCGGAGCCACCCCCTCGTAGGGCGTTACAACCAGTACGTAGGGAACAGTCACATCGGGTGCCGATTCACGAGGCAGAATGACATAACTGAAGATTCCGGCGATGAGAATAATCAGCATCAGGGAAAAGACCGTGCTGCGTCGGTCAACTGCGGCATCAGTAATCAACATTACCGGGAATCTCCTTCGTTGACAGCAGCCCCATCAATGAGCATCTGCTGGCCCTTGACGACCAGCTGCTGGCCGGCCCGCAGTCCCTTGCGCACGATCAGTTGGCCATCAACAGCAGCCCCGGTTGTTACCCTGATTTCACGAGCATGCCCCTCTTCGACAATATAAGCGACCTTGTCACCGCGGCGATCGAGAACAGCAGATAATGGGACAGCTACCACCTGTTGATGGTTGTGCCTGACAAATACGGCCCGGGCAATCATGCCGGGACGCACAGCACCGACGGGCTGGTCGATCACCATCCGGGTACGGTAGGTTCGTGAACCCTCATCAGCTACAAAAGCAATGTGTTCAATAACGGCAGTCATCGGTTCTGCCGCAACCCCCTGGATTACAGCCTGACGAATGGTCACTTCTTGCCCTGTACGTAAAAAAATTACATCTTTTTCGGGAACATCAGCGATAACCTCAAGCTCATCTGTGGATACCAGGTGCAATAATGGTCTGCCCGGATCCACATACTCACCGGGATCAACGTGACGCCGATCAATGACGCCATCAATCGGAGATTTGACAATACTTTTGTTGTATTGAATTTCGGCCCGGGTTAAGGCAGCACGACCCGCCGTCAGGGCATTGTCGACATTATCCAGCTCCTGACGACTCACCAGCTGATCTTCCGCCAGGCGCTGCAAGCGTTCCTGCCGTCGCGATAATACCGCGACATTCTGCTGTTCTTGTTCCAGTTGCGCACGGGTCTGACCAGAATCTATTTCAAGCAGCTTCTGCCCGGTGATGACAGGCATCCCCTCTCGCACATAACTCTGAATGATGGTGCCGGATATCTCTGCAGACAGGATCAGGTCATCGCGAGCCTGAATACGTGCCGGGAGGGTAAAGGTCTCGGTCAAATCAACCGGGGTGATCGTTTCGGTAACAACATTGACATGCTGCGCGCTGGTCACAACCGGCGCCACTGAGGGGGCATCATCACAAGCAGCAAGAAGCAGAGCAAAGCATATCAGCGCGTACCCGGCCCCTGGTAATATTGCTATTTTCAAGGCTGAAAGTCCTCCCTGCGATGATCCAGACGGATATTGTGACGTTCAAAGATTTCACCCATAACAAAGTCCTTTTCTGCCTGCGCCAGATGAAATGCTGTGACAGCCTCCAACCGGTCGATCCGGGCCCTGATCATATTGTCCTGAAATGTCAGCAATCGAAAGGTATCTGACAGCCCTT
The DNA here is from genome assembly GCA_041686715.1 of Pelovirga sp. GTDB lineage: Bacteria > Desulfobacterota > Desulfuromonadia > Desulfuromonadales > Geopsychrobacteraceae > Pelovirga. The sequence goes on along the minus strand of JAWLDI010000137.1, from coordinate 1,654 downwards.
CATCCAGTCGGCGTTGTTCCTGCTGCAAAGAAACGGACGCCAGACGCTCAAGCTCCAGGGCAATATCCAGCTGATGAGCTGTATGCTCAATTCCAAGCAGTACTTCTTTGATTTCAGTCTGCAATTGAAGGTCGATATCCTCAACCCGGTAACGTTGCTGTCGTATCGCGGCCCGGGACTGGCGATATCGCGATTGTGCCGCCCGATTTCCCAGTGGAGCAGAAAACTCAAGGGCCACTCCCCACTCATAACCATCGGCACTGCTCATACTCTCAAACGAATCGCTCCAGTTGCCGCGATAGGCGGTATCGGCGTACTGACGTCCGGCCAGACCATTGAGTCCAGCCTGTAAACGCAGGTCAAGTCGGGGCTTGCGTTGTAGGCGAAAAAACTCCAGCTGTTTTTTCTGGCTCGCCAGAGACAACTGTGAAATCTTGAAGTCAAGCCGTTTAGATCGCGCTCGTTGCAAGAGAGGTTCAACATCATCAGTGATCGCTGCTGTCATCGCATCGTCTGAAAACAGAAAGCTCGGATCAAAATCGGGTGGTAGTTGACCGTCCAACTGGCGGTTGAGTTGTTCAATCAAGCGATCGCGATTCTGGCGCGCCTGTGCCAGCAGCAAGCGTCTGGCTGCACGTGCCGACTCCGCCTCCTGGATTTCAGTTATCGGCACCAGTCCTTCGGCAAAACGGCGGCGGTTATCAGCAATCAGTTCATCCGCCAGTTTTAATGATTCCAGACGTAATGCAACGATCCGGTGCTGCAGCGCCAGTTCGCGCAGAGCGTACTCAAGCTGTATTGCCAACTCCTGGGCAGCAAGGAGGTATCCCAGATGCGCCTGCTCAAGCTGGTACCCGGCTCTGATGACTGCGGTTCGGTTGACGGTGTTGCCCTGGTTACGAAGCAAAGGCTGATTCAACTCAAGGACAAAAGCACTGCGATAACGCGGATCCAGGGTGCTGCCGGGATCCTCACCGCTAACCCGTTCGGTTATCAGACTTGCCGACGCAACAAGTCCGGTGGTAAAGCGTTTGCGCAATCCGAGCGTACCCTGATATTCATCAGTGGCAAAACGCCCACTGGCGGTTTCATTAACAAAAGGACTTTTACGATAGTCATAAGCCAGTGTGGTAAAGGCTTCCGGATCAAAAACAGACTGTTCAACAACAATAGCCTGTTGAGCCTTGTCAACCTCCGCCTGTTCGATCTTCAGTTGCATATTAACCCGCAGACCAAGAACAACCAGATCATTCAACGATGGCTGAGCGGCAAAGCAAGGTGATGCCCAGCCAGTCGTTAACACCAGTAAAAAAACACAGCGCAGATAGATCATGTGGTTATCCCCTGGCAAACCTGGTGAAAAAGCAGTCTCATACTGGTTTCAACATCTTTTAACGAGTTGAAGTAACCGGTGTACCAGCCTGCCAGCAGCCCTAAGTAGAGTGAGAAAAAATGCGCAGACAACATGAAGTGATCCTGATGGGGGGCAATTTCACCCCGCTCCTCAGCAACATGAAAAACCTCTTCAAGTATGTCGAAATAGCGCTGATCATGGTCTCTGGCCTTGTCGTTGACTGTTCTTGGAAATAACATTTCTCGCAGCAGAAGGCGTCCGAACTCATGATTTTCGGTGATGAATCCGAACTTGATCATG
>JAWLDI010000136.1:0-6752 GCA_041686715.1 Pelovirga sp. | reverse complement strand
TCCATCCTGCTTGAGAATACGTTTAGCCTCGGATAAGGCTTGAACGCTATCTTGATGGTGCAGAGATAGTGTAAAGATAACAACGTCAAATAAGTTATCGGGAAAGTGATATCAATAACACTATCATGCAAAGAAATGGGTTGTTATGGTCAATTCAAAAACACCCTGCATTGAAGCACTGAAGAGCCTGCCATCAATAAGCGACACTGTAGCACCCCGCACACAATTTTTTCACAAGTATTCCTGCATTGTACTGAAGCGCTAAGAAAGGATTGAGATGGAAAAATTATCGTATTCTTGTGATCGTGCAATTATTATGCAACTATTTAGCAGGATTGAGTGAGTTAGGCTGCCGGAGTTTTTCGAGCAGCAGTATCAGATCCTGACGCACGGATTCATAGGTATACTCATCGTCGGGATGTGGCTCCATCCCTTCAGACTGAAACAGGGGGCGCTCGTTATACATTTCTCCCCAGCGGACATCTACCTGACGCACAAATTCCTGTAACGAATAGTTGCTCGCCAGAATGGTATCGATTATCTCCTGCAGCGCACGGCATGGTTGTTTCAGGTTGTGGGCCACCAACAATTCATTGTCTCGTACCCTGCGGCGCAATACTGACTTCAATGCGCCCGAAGGGTCCAGTGTGTGTTCATCGATCCATTGTGTTAGCGCGGCAATGGACTGCTCTTGCTGGGAGATGGGAGATTCCCCCTTCATCAGGCCACTGCCAGCCCGGCCGATGGCCCCAGATATGCTGAATTTTTGCTGATCACGCAGTTCGCGCTGTACTGCATCTTTTCTGGGATTCTGCTTCTTGCTCATCTCGATGCTCCATACGGCTACTAATTTTAGTGGGAAATATCAGACTAACATGTGTTATCTGGTGAAATTTACTGCTTCATGCCACTGCCAACAGCCATCCCGTTGGAGCGTTGCACAGTCTTCGATTGTGTCCTGAATTTAAATTATTGACCTATTCGGTGGTCAACAGCGGGAGTCAAGATAGTTGTCGCCTCAGTCACATTATGCTGCTTCGCACCAAAGGGCCTCTTCGGGGCATCAATGCACAAGGCCGAATGAAATGCCATGTGATCCTCACCCGAAAGTCCGACCTGAAGGGCAGTTATGTTGTCTTTGAATTCTGCAGGTTCATTGGTGACCTGATCGATTTCATCAACGAAATAGCGTACCCGATCAATATCCCTGCAGATATGATCTACTGGGCGGATGCTGAACTTTTGCCCTTTGTAAAGGCCACAAAAAGTGCATTTGTTCCAGGGACAATTGCGCGTCACCCGAAGAAGCAAGCTGCCCGCCTCACTTGGTGGCCGAATTGGACCAAGCTCAAAGCCATGATATTCGTTATTGCTCTTATTTTGGTGGTTCATCCAAGCTTTCCTGAGTTCGTCAGCACTTCACCTGAGGTTATGTGTTCGTCCTCAAAAAAACAACCTTTGGATGTTTGATGAATTTTTTATTTGTTTCTCTCGCATTGTGGAGAAGGGGAGAACTTGGCAGAAGCAGGTGGTGCCTACAAACCTTGGTCTACGAGAAACCTCCCTGATCTCGTGACCGGGGGCATTTAGTGTTCAAGAGGTGGCAATCAGGATTCGGTGGTCTTGATGTTTACCCAGCTTTCAATCTTGAGATCCGGTATCCTTTTGAATTCCTTCACATTGTTCGTCACTAGAACAGCATCCAAAGAGACAGCATGTGCAGCGGTTAGTAAATCCATCGCCCCGATGATTTTTCCCTATTGCTCCAGCAATGTCCGGATCGTTCTTGATCATGACGAGAACTTCTAGTCCGCTGACAAAAGGCATACGCAAATCAAGGAGAATCAGGTCGGGCCTGGGCGATACTACGGAATCTTCATAGTCTTCGCGGCGATAGAGATAATCAAGGGCTGACCTGCCATCGCCAACCTGCCTGAGCTGGACATTAGCAACGCTGAGCTGAAATGCCTTGCGGACGATGGCCGTATGGGCCGGCTCATCTTCTGCATGCAATATGACCCTGGTTTTCTCACTTGTCATCTTGTCGTATCCCGAGAGATCAGGACATCTGGCAGGGTAAAATAGAAGCAGCTACCCTGTCCCGTTCCAGCCGAGTCAACCCGGATGGTGCCGCCATAATACTCAACAATTCGTTTCACCAGGGTTAGTCCCAATCCCGTGCCAGCGGGGTTTTTGTCAAGCCGATCAAATAAACCGAAGATTTTTCCCTGATACGCCTGTTCAATGCCTATCCCATTGTCGCGAACGTAAAACAACACTTCCTGATCGGTTTGCTCAAACCCGATACTAATTGCCGGATCTTTCTGGTCTCCCATGTATTTGGCGGCGTTACCGATCAAGTGCTGCCAAATCTGCACCAGCTTGTGTCGATCGCCGCATAACTCCGGCCCATTTGCTGTAATGGTCAACTTGATGCCCTCCAGCTTGCCTCCCCTGGTCAACTGGTCGATGGCATCCTGTACCAGCACGCCAAATGCGGTTGCCTCTGTATCAGTGCCAGCTGCGTCGATACGGAACATCAGCAGCAGACTTTCAAGCAGGTTATTCATCTGTCGGGTGGCAGTACGGGCATAACCGAAAGCGCTGGTCAACTCGGGATCCGTTGTTTGTGGCAAGGTGCTCTGAATCAACCCCAGGGAGGATTCAATACTGACCAGGGGTGTTTTTAACTCATGGGACACCGCGTAGTTGAACTGCTTCAGGGCTCTGTTGTGTTGCTCTAACTGGGTTTTTTGTTGTTTCAGTTGATCTACTGCCTGCTTGCGCTCAGTGATGTCCTGCAAAAAAACTACAAATTGTCCACCATCAGGCGGGCGGTACTGAATGCTGACCTCAACGTCGAAAACAGTACCATCCTTGCGGCGATGCCGTGACTCGAAACGATCTGCCCCCTGCTCCATGATTTTTTTGATATGGGCAGCAGTATCGCTGGCTGACTCAAGCTGCTCGACATCGGTGATGGACATGGTTAGCAGTTCCTGCATACTGTAACCGCTCATTCGGCAATAGGTCTCGTTCACTTCAATAAAACGCCCGTTTATGTCTGTCAGCCAGATTCCATCCATGGCGGTTTGCAGGATGGAACGATGTCGTTGCTCACTTTGCCGACGCTGTTCAAGATACAGGCGCAAACGCCGGCGATGTCCTTCGAGCAGAATCAGTCCCAACATCCAGACTCCTCCATAGCCAAAGCCATAGCCGACCCAAGCCTGTTGATGTGCCTGTTGATAGGGGTGCCAGGGAATGGCGACGGAAATACCACCGACCAGGTCGCCAATCTGATAGCCCTGGGATGCATGGCAACGTAGGCAAGGAGCCTCGGCGTAAAAGGGCGACATGACGCGCAAAAATATTTCATCCTCCATCTGTTCCAGACTGGAATATTCTTTGACTCCAGCGCTAAATACTTGCAACGCCCGTGTTTCCCAGGCATCCGGTCGGTTTTCCGGTCGCAAGGGATCAAGGCTGGTAATCTTGCTGCGGGTGCCGAAACGTTCGCTAGCCAGTTCATGAACCTGACGGGTCATGTAGGCCGGGTTCACCAGGGTCAAAGGTTTTCCTGACGGCGTTGCAATATCGCGCTCGGAGATATGGGCAAGGTAGGGATTGGATGGTGTCTGCGGCGTTATCGGGACATAAACCCCACCGTGCTCTGCAGCCCAGAGCCGGTAGATTTTGTCTTTTTCGATACTTTGTCGCGCCGTGGTGAGTGCCGTTGCCTGAAATCCTGCAGCAACACGATCATAATGCCAGTAACCTAAGGCTGCGATAGTCAGGGTCCAGAGCAGGGCGGCAACAACAAAGTAGAGGGGAGATGTTGCATTTTTGTCATTGGTGGGCTCTCGATAAGATGTTTGTTTATGATGAGACTGTGTCATTCAACCACCTCATATCGTTTCACCGCACCCGGCAGGGTGAAATAAAAACAGCTGCCCTTGCCTTTTCCTTCTGATTCAACCCAGATACGCCCCTGCTAGATGGAAACGATTTTCTTCACCAGGGCCCGCCCCAGGCCACTGCCGTCACTGCCCGGATTGAGCTGGGAGAACAGATTGAAGATGCGTTCGTTGTGCTCGGGCGCAATCCCCATGCCGTTGTCGCGAACATAAAAAACAACATCTAGCCCTTCTTGCGTTGCCCCGATCTCGATGGGGGGTTGGGCTTGGTCACCTCGATACTTGACGGCATTTTCAATCAGGTTCTGCCAGATCTGTCCGAAATGCATGGGATCGCCATGTAGCGACTGGGTCAGTTTGCCGGCAGTCACTTGAATCGGCGGCAGTAAGATACCTGCCAGCGCAGCTAAACAGTGCTGGACTAGTTGGTTGGCTGATAAATAATCCCCTGTGCCATCGTTTCAAACAGATGACGGTGCTTTTCCTCACTTTCTTTAAGTTGTTGTTCATATCTTTTGCGCATGCTGATATCGCTCACTATGACCATTAATTCCTTGGTACTGTTTGTCCCCCATGGTGCAGCTTGTTAATGTCTTCGATAGCCGCCGGCTGAGAACTTTTCCTGACCTGGGCAAGCAGATCCTCAGCCCGTCTGCGCAGATGTTCGCTCATGCTGATCGTTTCCGGGCTCATGGCTGGATCTCCTGCAGTGATCCGTAAAAGTGAGAGACCATACCGGCTTCGTCGATTTGTGTTTTGACTCTGGCCATATACGGCATGGTCGTGCCATCGTCGCGCACGGATGGTGTGCTCTCTGAATTGACCATGCGCAAATCTTAGCACTGTCCAATGTAGCGAACAAGATAAAAGCACAATTTACAGAACAAAACCAACAGCAAAATAAAGCAAAACGGTGAAATAGCCTGAAGATAGGGTGAACAACCATGATATTTTTTCGCATAGATTTGTTGCTGGCCGCGATTGCTGCCTTTCTCCTGCTCATTGGGGGCCTGGTACGCGCTTCGCTCTTTGGGACTTTCGCGAGGAGTTTTTAATGATGCGCCGGGCTGCCTACTTAGGTCTGGCCGCCCTCGGTATGGCGATGACGTTCCTGGTCACCCCCAGAACACGTGTAAGTCAAGAAATTTGTTTGTTTTCTGCATGTGCCATCGGCCTTGTTGTCGCTTACGTGCCATTGCATGTTGTTGTCCGGATCAACGAAAAAAAACGGGGGCAGTCTGATAGATGTTCGCTCCAAATCCTGCGTCGGACGAGGTGATCTCGGTGCCAACGTCTCGCGCATCCGAGCCTACTAGGAAGCGCAAAAAACGCTTGGCCTATAATAGCTGGGTCGCCATTGGTTGCAGTGTCCAGGGCCAGAAAAGAGCCCGGTTGAACGCCGGGTTAAGTGTTTTTGACATACGCAGGGGCCTGCGCATGGTTTTCAAAGCCGCCATATTTGACCGAAGAAGGGTAATACTCTGAAGCAAGTTGTACTTTTCCAGCGGCAGCGTCACCATCAACGCTGGCGATAAATGCAAGCATGAGATCAGTACCGGCAGAAACACCGGCAGCTGACCAGATGTTGCCGTCTTGGACATAGCGTTGTTCAACAACCTTGACGTCACCAAGCGCACGTAAACGCTCTAACGAGCCCCAGTGAGTCGTTGCTTTCCTTCCTGATAAAAGCCCTGCGGCATGCAGTACAAAGGAACCGGTGCAAACCGACAGGACTGCTTTGCAGTTCTTTGCCTGGTTAGCGACGAAATCGATAAGTACCGAGTTACTTACTTCCAGCCGCGTGCCTTGGCCTCCAGGAATGAGCAAGTAATCAAGCGGGGGGCATGTGGCAAACGAAACATGGGGGTTAATTGACAGCCCCTTTGCGCAATTGATTGGCTCAAGCGATTGGCCCACAATGATACAGTTCGCGGGGCCGTTGGCATTTTTCTGCCACATCGTGAGCATTTCCCACGGTCCAACAAAATCGAGTTCTTCGACCTGATTGAATACAAGGATTCCAAAATTCATAGAAAACTCCGAAGGTCAACATACTTTCCTGCAAATCCTGGTTAACGGAAATATCCGCTCGGATCGCCAAGCGGGATTTTCGTGTTCTTACGGTCGTAACTTTAACTTCCCTGGCTCAATTGAGTATACTTGTGAAAATTATACCCAATATAGAGGAGTTGATATGAAGCTTTTTGTCGTACTAGGGAGTCTTAATGCTTTTTTTGCCGTAGCTCTCGGAGCTTTTGGTGCGCATGGGCTAAAAAGTAAAGTTTCAGCAGAAATGCTGACGGTCTGGCAGACCAGTGTGCAGTATCACATGTTTCATGCTCTGGGTTTAATCTTACTTGGAATATTGATTCATCTTTTCCCGCAGATAGGTCAGTTGCGGATCCCAGGATGGTTGTTCTTCTCTGGAATTGTTCTCTTTTCCGGCAGCCTCTATGTGATGGTTCTCAGCGGCGTTCGTGTTCTTGGTATAGTGACACCTATCGGTGGCATTGTTTTCCTGATTGGTTGGTTATTGTTGGCGTTTTTAGTATTCCAAAATTCGTGATTTAATCTCACTGCCCGCCACTCCTCGAATCTATTCCCAGCGACCGTCACGACGGCGACGCAGTTCGATATCGATCGACTCAACCCGTCCTCGATCACTGATAAATGAACTAAGTAGCACGCTGACGAGGCTGATAATCAGAGAGCCGAGCAGGGCGGAGCCGAATCCGTCTACTACGAGGCCCCCTGCAACACCCGAAGTCATCAGCAACAATAGAGCATTGATCACAAAAGTAAATAAGCCGAGGGTTAACACATTTATCGGCAGGG
>JAWLDI010000135.1:0-6843 GCA_041686715.1 Pelovirga sp. | reverse complement strand
TGGTAGAGGCGGTAATAAAACATCCGAACATCAGTCTTTATCAGCATCATATTGCCGTAGACCTCATTACTACGGCAAAGATCAGCCTGGACTCACCGGCTGCAAATCGCTGCCTGGGAGCCTACGTTCTGGAGAAAAACACTGGAGCCGTGGTCACATTCGGGGCGCGGTTTACCGTTCTGGCCACGGGCGGTGCGGGCAAGGTTTACCTTTACACCTGCAATCCGGACATTGCTACCGGCGACGGTTTAGCAATCGGCTGGCGAGCCGGCGCCCATGTAGCGAACATGGAATTCATGCAGTTCCACCCGACAACCCTCTATCACCCGCACGCCAAATCTTTTCTTATTTCTGAAGCTGTCCGTGGTGAAGGGGCCATACTGCGTCGTGCCGACGGCCACGCGTTCATGGACGACTATCATCCTCTCAAAGATCTTGCGCCGCGTGATATTGTTGCCCGGGCCATCGACAGTGAAATGAAAAAGTACGGAGACGATTGTGTCTTTCTCGACATTACGCACAAAAGTGCGGACTATATTGTCGATCATTTTCCCATGATCCACGAAACCTGCCTGAACTATGGTATTGACATGAAGCACGAACCGATTCCTGTGGTACCGGCAGCCCACTATCTGTGCGGCGGCCTGCAAACAGATAACAGGGGGGAGACCAACATTAACAATCTCTTTGCCATTGGCGAAGTAGCCTGTACCGGTCTCCACGGGGCCAATCGCCTGGCCAGCAACAGCCTGCTCGAAGGGGTGGTTTTTGCCGACCGGGCAGCAGAGTTGAGCCTGGCGCGAATCAAGGAGTCACCAGAATTTTCTCCCTCCCCTGCCATTCCCGCCTGGGATTGTGGTGATGCAACGGACAGCGACGAGGAGGTCATCGTCGCGCATAACTGGGATGAAATCCGGCGCTGTATGTGGAACTATGTCGGTATTGTTCGTTCAGACAAACGCTTGCAGCGGGCAATGAATCGCATCAGACTGGTTCAAGGTGAAATCAATGAATATTACTGGAACTTCCTGCTGACCTCAGACCTGATTGAACTGCGAAATATTACCACCGTAGCGCGGCTGATCGTCCAGAGCGCCCTGATGCGCAAGGAGAGCCGTGGACTGCATTATACCATTGACTACCCTGAAAAGGATGACGACAATTTTCTCTGTGACACCCTTATTGAGGGAATGAATGTCGCGAGAAAAAACACGGATTAACGGATTACCACCGAACAACATAAAAAGGATGTCATTTTGGATATCGATAAACTGCGTCAACACATTAATCAGCTCGATGATGAATTATTGCGCATATTCAACGAACGGGCAGCGTTGGCAGTCAAGATCGGCGAAGCCAAAAAAGAACTTGATCTACCTATCTATGATCCCAGGCGGGAAAAGCTGATCTTCGAACGCATGCACCGGAACAACCCCGGCCCCCTTGATAACGCCGCGATTGTCAGGTTGTTTGAACGTGTTATTGACGAGAGTCGCAGCCTGGAGCGCACCCGGGCCAGAGGGAGCAGATAGTCATGCTGGTTATTATGAAGAAAAGGTCTACCGAAGCAGAAATCGAGCAGGTAAAAGAGTTTCTTGTCAATCAGGATTGCGACTTCCACCAATCAACAGGTGTTGATCGCATCATCCTCGGTGTCGTTGGTGACACGCGCCGCATTGATCGTGAACGCCTGAAAAAGCTCAACGGCGTACTCGACATCTATAAGATACCGGATGAGGAATAGGGAATAGGGAATAGGGAGTAGGTAGTGGGTTTTCCTACTCCCCATTCCTCACTACCTACCCTACTACTTCCGACTTGGTAAACACGGCCCGCAGCACCTGTCCGGCCCCTTCTATCATTTCTCTGGCTCCTTCTTCACGATCAACCAGAGTCACGATGCCGGCGACAACCAACCCTTCCTCCTCGGCGCGTTCTACCGCTTTTAATGATGAACCGCCGGTGGTCGTAACATCTTCAACGATGACAACGCGGGAGCCGGGTGGCAGATTTTTCCGACCTTCCAGCCATTGCCCGGTACCGTGCCCTTTTGGTTCTTTACGGATGATAAAAGCATGGACCTCTGTGCCCTCCAGGCCGGCAGCGATGGAAGTCGCCGTGGCGATAGGATCAGCACCCATCGTGAGGCCACCAACACCATCAATTGTACCACCAAAAGCTTGAGCCTCTTGCCAGAAAGCTTTGCCAACCAGCAGTCCACCACGGGCATGGAGCGTGGTTTGTTTACCATCAAAATAAAAATGACTTTTGCGTCCGGATACCAGGGTCACTTCGCGTTCTTCATAGCTGATTTCACGGATAATTTTTTGTAACTGTTCCTTGACGTTCATTGAATACTCCGGGAATAGGGATTAAACATCGCCATCCAACTAGTTGATTTTTCAGAAAAGACCCAGCTGATTGGATTCTATTAAACGAGGAAACTTGACCGGGTAATTGCCGCTGAAGCAGGCTTCACAAAAATCTATTTTGTGGTCACCAAACTGCGCCAGAGCCGCATGCAAACCATCAAGGTTCAAGTAACAGAGGGAATCAGCAGTAATGTACCGGGCTATCTCATCGATTGTATGGGAGGCGGAAATCAATTCTTTACGTGATGGCGTATCGATACCGTAAAAACAGGGGTAACTGGTAGGCGGGCTGGAAATGCGGACATGGACCTCACTGGCTCCGGCAGCGCGGATCATCTTGACGATTTTCCGTGAGGTAGTCCCCCTGACAATCGAATCATCAACCACAATAACGCGCTTACCTTCAATGACCTCACGTATCGGGTTGAGCTTTAATTTGACACCGAAATGGCGGATCGATTGCTGTGGCTCAATAAAGGTCCGGCCGACATAATGATTGCGGATCAATCCGAGCTCAAAGGGAATTCCCGCCTCTTCCGCATATCCCAGGGCCGCAGCCATACCCGAGTCCGGTACGGCCATGACCAGGTCGGCCGCTACCGGATACTGGCGCGCCAACTGGCGGCCGAACTCCTTGCGAACCGGATAAACCATCCGGTTAAAGATGCGGCTATCAGGTCGTGAAAAGTAGATATACTCAAAAATACAAGGCGTGTTGCGATTTTCTTTGGGAAAGGGGAAATAGGACTGCATACCATTTTTATCAACAACAATCACCTCTCCCGGTTCAACCTCACGGATATATTCAGCCTCTATCAGATCAAACGCACAAGATTCCGATGCAACCACAAAAGCACCATCCAACTTGCCCAGGCTCAACGGACGGAATCCGTTCGGATCACGCACGGCGATCATCCGGGTTTCGGTCAGAATGGTCAAACTGTAAGCCCCTTTAACCTGCATGAGAGCTTCGCACAGGCGCTCCACGAGGGAATCGGACTGGGAGCGGGCCAACAGGTGGATGATGGTCTCCGTATCGGACGTAGTAGAAAAGATCGAACCGCTCTTTTCCAGTGAGTTACGGACCTCCTGTGCATTGACCAGATTGCCGTTGTGAGCTACAGCGATGCTGCCGCGTGAGTAATCAACCACGATCGGTTGAACGTTTTTCATATCGTTACCGCCGGCCGTTGAATAACGCACATGGCCGATGGCCGAATGACCCGGCAGCTTCTCAAAAATATCATCCCGTCGAAACACATCGGCGACCAGTCCCATACCGAGATGAAACTTCAGTTGCAGTCCATCGGATGAAACAATACCGCACCCCTCCTGACCACGATGTTGCAAGGCATAAAGACCGAGATAAGTGAGATTGGCGGCTTCCGGATGGCCAAAAATGCCGAACACACCACATTCTTCATGAAGCTTGTCAAACATAGGATATTAAAACTCCCTTAAAAGGATTCAATTCAGAGCAGCTCGGTTGCGATAAACTCGACCGCATTGCGATATAATCGCAGCCCCATCCCCTCTTCCGGTAAATCTTCCCGGGTCCAGCGTGGATGGTGAGTACGGTGCAGATAAGCTTCCGGGTGCGGCATCAGACCGAAAATCCGGCCTGTTGGGTCACAAATTCCGGCAATCGCAGCAACGCTGCCATTCGGGTTATCCGGGTAACTCATGGTTGGCAAGCCGGCGCTATCGGCGTATCTGACAACAATCAGCTGATCATCTTCAAGCCGTGCCAGGGTTGCTGGTGCGTCAGTGACAAACTTCCCTTCACCGTGGCGTATCGGCAGGTAAAGATCCGTCAATCCCCTGGTATAAACACAAGGGGAGGCACTGTTAACCTGCAGTGCGCACCAACGATTTTCAAAACGACCACGATCATTAAAGGTCAGGCTGCAAGACTGACGAATATTCCCATCGACAGACGGCAGCACCCCCATCTGGACCAGCAGTTGAAAACCGTTACAGACGCCCATGACCAGCTTTCCTGCGGCAACGAAACGACGCAGATCATCAGCCAGCGACTCCTGTCGTCCTGCTACCCGGGCATGCATCCATCGATTGGCTCCCGCCTTGGCACTGCCGAGATCATCGCCATCCAGAAAACCGCCGGCAAGATTCAGGAAATGATAATCATCAAGACGAACTCGCCCTGTTAACAGGGCAGAGATATGGACAATATCCGTTTGAGCTCCGGCCTGACGACAGGCGTGAGCAACTTCTCGTTCACAGTTGGTACCAAATCCGGAAATAACTATTGCTCTGACGTCTGCAGCCATATCACATCTCCCTCAGTGGCGCCTGCCAGGCATCTTTCAGGCGCGAAAGAGGAACCTGGATTATATTGCGCCCGTCGCCACCAGCAACGGTCAGCTCAGGACGCTCAACAACCCTGCCGATCAACGAACAGCTCTGGCCGCTGAACAGATCTTCAACCTGTGCCTGGTGCTGTGGTTGAACCGTCAGCAGTAAACGACTTTGCGATTCGGAGAAAAGCCGTCGGTCAGCTCGCAACTCCACCGGGGCGTCGAGCTGATCAAGGTCAATATCCATACCGAAACCACCGGCAAAGGCCGCTTCCGCCAGGGCGACACCAAGCCCGCCGTCGGCGAGGTCATGACATGACGCCAGCAAACCCTGCTGTTGCGCCCGGTTCACCGTGCGATAACGCTGCAGTGCCGATACGGCGTCAACCACAGGCACATTGGCTCCCAGGTGGCCGAGTTGAGCGTAATATTGAGACCCGCCAAGTTCATCCTCGGTACGCCCAAGAAGATACACCAGATCGCCCGGTTTTTTGACGTCCATGGTCACCGCCCGGCGGACATCATCGATTTTGCCGATGACGGAAAAAAGCACCGTCGGCGGGATCGAGATCTTGCGTTCGCCAATCTGATAATCGTTCTTCATCGAATCCTTACCGGATATCAAGGGCACGCCAAAGGCTACACAGTAATCGTACAGGGCCTGATTGGCGCGCACCAGCTGGGCCGCTTTGTACAGCCCATCCGGCGTTTTTTCACTCAAGACCGGGTCACACCAGCAGAAATTATCAAGCCCGGCAACATGCTCCATGCTACCACCGGTTGCCACATAGTTCCGCAACCCCTCATCAATGGCACAGGCCATCATATGATAGGTATCAATATCACTATAGGAGGGGCAAATGCCATGAGCCACAACAACACCCTCAAAGCTGTCATAAAGCGGGCGAAAGACCGCGGCATTCGACGGGCCATCATTACTGACTCCGGTCAACGGCTTGACCACGGTACCGGCCTGCACCTCATGATCGTAACGTCTGACCACCGACTCCTTGGAACAGATATTCAAGCGGCCCAGTAACTGCTGCAGGATCACAGCGTAATCTGTTGGCGCCGCGACATCCGGTTCAGTCACGGCCGGCGGTGTCCACCTGGCCGGCAGCTGCATCTGCGGCACCCCCTCATGGATGAACGCCATCGACAGACAGCAGACAGTGCGGCCCTGGTAGAGACAGTGGAAATAACCACTTGCGGTAAATACTCCAAGGTCGCTGGCCTCGACATCCATCTCTGCGGCCAGAGAGATAAATTCATCCAGTTTGTCCGGCGGCACCGCCAGGGTCATACGTTCCTGTGCTTCGGAAATAAGAATCTCCCAGGGGCGCAGTCCCTGGTATTTGAGTGGAGCCCGATCCAGGTGAAGCTCAAATCCGCCCGTGTCCTCAGCCATCTCTCCAACCGATGAAGACAGCCCACCGGCACCGTTATCAGTGATGGAATGGTAGAGGCCGCGATCACGAGCCAGTAACAGAAAGTCAAACATCTTGCGCTGGGTAATCGGGTCACCAATCTGTACAGCAGTCACCGGGGAACCTTCGTGCAACTCTTCCGAAGAAAAAGTGGCGCCGTGAATACCATCTTTACCGATACGGCCACCGGTCATGACGATATGATCGCCGACCTGGGCTTTTTTCTCGTGACTGGGTTGTCCATGCAGCAGACGTGGCATGATCGCTGCGGTACCGCAATACACCAGGGGTTTACCGGCAAAACGATCATCGAACTGGATAGAACCATTGATGGTCGGGATACCGCTCTTGTTTCCACCGTGTTCAACACCCTCGACGACCCCTTCGAAAATCTTTCGTGGATGCAGCAAGCGAGGGGGCAGCTCATTAGCAAAAAACGGGGAGGCAAAACAGAAGACATCCGTGTTGAAGATCAGCCGCGCCCCCATACCGGTACCCATGCCGTCACGATTCACTCCGACGATACCGGTCAGGGCACCACCGTAGGGATCGAGAGCACTGGGAGAGTTGTGGGTTTCAACCTTGAAGACCAGGCTCCAGTCGTCATTAAAGGTAATAACCCCGGCATTATCTTTGAAAACTGACAGACAGAAATCCTTGTCCGCCAGATTTTTCCGCACTTCACGGGTGGCGCCGACGATAAAGGTTTTAAACAGGGAATCGATC
>JAWLDI010000134.1:0-6905 GCA_041686715.1 Pelovirga sp. | reverse complement strand
AAACTCCCCTGTTCCATCTGTTTTTTCAGATCGCGATTAGTGCAGGCAATGACATTAACATCAATCGGCAAGTCCACTTTTCCACCAACCCGGCGAACCGTTCGCTCTTCAAGTACCCGCAGCAGTTTGCCCTGTAGATCAAGGCGCATATCGCCAACCTCGTCAAGCAGCAGGGTGCCGCCGTCAGCTAGTTCAAAAACACCTTTTTTATCGCTTTTGGCATCGGTAAAAGCACCTTTGACATGACCGAATAACTCGCCTTCAATCAGATTTTCCGGCAGAGCCGCGCAGTTAATGGCGATATAGGGGGTATTGTCCGCATGGCCGGCGTTTTCAAAGCGCCATTGGTGAATGCGGCGTGCCAGTACTTCTTTGCCGGTACCCGATTTACCGGTGATCAGAACCGATGACACCCCGGCCTGTGCAATTTTGTGGGCATCGTTGACCAGTTTCTGGATAACGGCTGATTCACCGACAAGCATTTTTTCCAGGGATGTCGCTGACGTCTTTTTGAGATAGTCCACCTCATCGCGCAGCCGGGCGTTGGCCAGCAGCTGGGCAATGACGATTTTTATTTCCTCAACATTAAAAGGTTTGTTCTGGTAGTCGGAGGCCCCGTAGCGCAGCGCCTTGATGGCCGATTCACTGGAGTCGTCACTGGTCAGCATGACTACAGGAAAACGGGCGTTTTCCTCCTGCAACAAGTGCAGTAGATCAAGGCCGTTGAGCTCTTCGCGTAAATCAACGTCAAGCAGCACCAGGTCCGGTTGCCAGTTCATGATTTTTTCGACGGCCCCTTTTGCTGAATGCAATATCTGGGTAGTATAGCCGTCCTTGGTCAATGCGCGGGCCAGCATGGAGATAATCAGCTCATCATCATCCACCATCAGGATGCGCCCTTTTTTACTCATGGTGCTCTCCTTGTTGTTCAGGTCGTTGTGCCATCGGCAGTGAGATAACAAAGCGAGTGCCTTTGCCCGGCTCACTTGAAACCTCAATTTTTCCGTCATGTTGTTCGATCAGCCGCTGGCAGATCGGCAGCCCCAGTCCGGTTCCCCGACTTTTGGTCGTAAAGAAGGGAGTAAAGATGTTTTCCAGTGTCGCGGGGGGGATGCCCGGACCATTGTCTTCGATATCAATACAGACGCAGCCCTCTGCTGCGACGATCCGGGTCCGCGTGGTAATTTCTCCTTCATGCTGAAGGGCCTCGACAGCATTCAGGTAGAGATTGAGCAGCACCTGCTGAACTTGAGATGAATCGGCTTTAATCAGGATTGAGTGGCTGTCGAAATCACGCACCAGTCGCACGCTCTGGGCTGCCGATTTAATAGCTGTTACCTCAACATTCTTCATGGTGTAATCGAGTAATCGATGCAGATCAATCAGTTCAACCTGGGGTTGCGGCGGACGGGCAAATTTGAGCAGATTCTTCAGCAAACGCTCCATCCTCGCTACTTCACCTACAATCCGTTCAAACAACTCACGATCTTCCGGATCCAACTCCAGATCGGCGGACAGCACTTCTACCGTCGTTTTGATTCCGGCCAGCGGGTTTTTGATTTCATGTGCCAGACCCACGGCCATCTGTCCGGCAACGGCCAGCTGGTTGGCGTGCAGCAGCTCTTTTTTGGCCTGTTCCCGCTCACTGATGTCGCGCGCGAAAATCAGGATATAGGTGTGTTCGTCAATGTGCATGGGCCCGCCACTGATTTCCGCGGGAAAGGTGCTGCCGTCTTTGCGCTTGCGGGTGACGGTGGTCAATACCCAATTCCCCTTCTGCATATTGTCCAGTCGCTGTCTGAATTCGGCAGCCTCGTTTGCCGGTGCCAGATCAGAACAGTGCATGGTTTTGAGCTCTTCGATACTGTAACCGTACAGTCTGGACGCTGCCGGGTTGACCGACAGGATGCGGCCGCGTTCTTGTGGACGGGTTTCAATAATGCAAATGGCTTCCTGGGCGCTTTCAAACAAGATCCGGTACAGCTTCTGTACTGACTCGGTGTATTTTTTTTCGCGGCTCAAGGACGCTGCCATCTTGTTGAACCGGTGGGCTAACAAGTGAAACTCGTTTTTAAGGGGGTCCGTGATGCGGTAATCCAGGTTGCCTTTTTCCAGTTCTTCGGTGCCCCTGGTCAGGGAAGTCAGGGCGCCACTGAACCGCTGCAGAAAAAACCAGGACACTATCAGTACCGCCAGAGGACCGACAACCAGCAGCACGGCAACGATCTGCCTGGTATGATCGACGGAGTTGCGGACGATCTGTGTTCGTTTTTCAACGTTCAGGGTCGATAACTCGGTTACACGCATCGCCAGATTGAGCAGCGACTCTCCTTGATGGTAGGTTTCTTCCTGGAGCTGTTGCAAACGTTCAGGATAGCCCCGCATGGTCAGGCTGCGACTGATATTTTTCAGGTAGAGATCAGTCTGCCTGCCGATCTGTTCAATATAGCTACTGGTGGTGTCGTTGTGATGGCACTGATGACACTGGTTGGCGGTGGTGTACAGTTCTTCGGCATCGCTGATGATCTTGCCAAAGGGAGCCGGCCGATCCGAATCAGACAAAATAAGATCCGATTGAATCAATCGAATGCGATTTTCAAGTGATTCGCGCAGGGATTCAACCTGATGAAAGGTTGTCAGTTGTTCCAGTTGCAGGGTCATTGAGGATACCGACTTGTAGATATACAAGCCACCGGCAAAAAAACAGCAGAGCATCAGAGCCAACCCGAGCATTATCCGCAGTTTCATCGGCGCCCCCTTGCAAAGACCAAACTGAACAGATTATTCATGAAGGTAAGGAGCATCAGTAAAATTGACATCAAGTTGTTCGGCATACTCACGTACCGGTAAAAAGTCTTTCCGGGTTGTTGTTATAAAACGCTGAATGCTCATATTGTTCAGCGTTTCGCGCCCGCTTGGTGTTTCATGCATATTCGTCAGCGTTTCGAGCAGCAGGATGACCGATCCCCGGTCCAGATGGCTCTGAACTCCAAGGGTAAGCGCCGGCACATGGGCTGAAGAGGCCAGAATCTCCAGTTTTTCGAGAATCTGCGGATTGGTGCGGGCGATTTTGTAAAAAATGGAACTTTTGCTGGCCCCCACGTCAGCGTGCCCTTTGAGAACCTCATAAATGGTATCTTCGTGGCTACCGGCAAAATAATGTTGACTGAACCAGGAGCGGTAATCATCCATTCCCTTGTCACGTAAAGACAGCAGCGGCAGCAGGTATCCTGTGGCTGAAAGCGGGTCAACAAAAACGATTCGTCTGTCACGCATATCGTCAATGCCGTCAATGCCCCCCTGTCTGCGCACAAAAATAACACCGTAGTCACTTGATAACCCCTCACTGAAGTGAGGGCGAACCAGGGGTATCATATCCAGGGTTTGAATAGCTATGGCGCCGGTGAAGCTGCCAAAAAGGGCGGCGTCCAGTTCGTGTCCGGCAAACGCCTCCAGCAACATGTCGTGATGCGGCAGCATGCATAATTCAAAGGAGAACCCCTGTTGCTCGTTAAGGTAGTCAAACAGTTGCTTGTACAGGGTTTTCTGGGTAAAAATATCATGCTCCGGCACCAGCCCGATACGCAGTGCCTGTGCCGTCACCGGAGTCGTTGTTGCTGCCAGCATGATCAGTGGCAGCAATAGCATCAGGGCCCTTTTGAGGAGCAAGCGGAAAAAAATCATCATGATCCCTTATGTTCCAGCCAGGTTTCTCGAGTGGCCAGGCGACAGATCTGGTTGCCGCCGTGATTGATGGCTGTAGACAGAGCGGTTGAGGCCCTGGTCAATGCCGGCAAGAGGTCTTCCTCGCCGATATCCCGTTGTGTTACGCCGATGCTGGTGGAGAGCTGAATTGGCTGCTGACGGTTGGCGGTTATTTCCGTGTCCAGAGCACGACGTATCTGTTCGGCCACAGCCATCGCTCCGGGTTCATCGGTTTCCGGCAGAACCAGGATAAACCTGCTGCAGAAATAGCGACTCAATTGCGCGTTGGCAGGGAGACATTGCCTGATCATCGTCGCACTTTGCGCCATAATCAGATTTCCGGTTGCCTCTCCATGTTCACTGAGGAGTTGTGGGTAACGATCCAGCCCGATCATCAGCAATGTCAGTTCGGTGTCTTCATGTTTTTTGGCAATCTCCTCATCGCTGCCGGCTGCCCACAGCGGCAGCCCGGTCAGGGGGTCGCGTAATGTCTCGCGCCGTAGCTGGCTTTGCAGGTTCTTTTCGCGCTTGTGTAAATGTAACAGGGTACTCAGCTGCCACAACAGGATCAGGGTCACCAGGGCGCCGGCAGCGATCAGCAGCAGCAAGTGCGATGGTTGCTGAACCGTCATGGCGCCAAGGGGCAATTCAGCCCGGATCACCAGGGGGTAGGCGTCGATGTGGCGAAACAGCAGCAGCTGCCGGCGACCGTCAGCCTTACGGATTGTCG
Source organism: Pelovirga sp. (assembly GCA_041686715.1). Classification (GTDB taxonomy): domain Bacteria; phylum Desulfobacterota; class Desulfuromonadia; order Desulfuromonadales; family Geopsychrobacteraceae; genus Pelovirga. The sequence goes on along the minus strand of JAWLDI010000134.1, from coordinate 2,470 downwards.
TCATGCCTGACGGCGCCGGGCTATCCGGCAGTTCCTCAAGCATTTCCGGGTGGTGATTACCGACCATCGCGTCATGATCGGGACTGCGGGCATAAACATCGCCGCGCCCGGAGAGCACGGTCAGGGTGACCGGAGAATCCTGAACGGCCGTTTCCAGGGTGTTGAACAGTCTGCGGGTGTCAATAATCGCAATCAGCACCTTGTTTAAAGACTCGTCAGGGTAGCGAATAGCCTTGCTTGCTCCAATAACCCACTGTCCCGGGCTCATAATTGATGGTAGCGGTTCACTGAGGTGGACTCCGTCAATGATGGCCCTCGTATGAAAAGTAAAATAGCTGCGTTCCCCAAGGCTCGGCCGCGGGCCGCTGTTGGTCCAGTAAAGGATATCGCCGGTATTGTCGGTCACTACCAGGGACACCATGTAGTGGCTGTCCAGTACCAGGGTATCCATGGCACGCCGTAGCGATGCCTGATCAAGCTCGGGCCGCTGCTCCATCAGTTCGAGATACTGTTGAAACCCCAGAAACATCTGCTCCATCCCGGTCAGCGCTGCTGTCAGGTCGTTATCCGCCTGATCAACGGCCTTGCTTACGGACAGGTGTGCCGCATTCAGCGCCAGCTTCAGTTCCAGTTGTAATGCATAAATGGTCAGGAAGGCAGCCAGCAGCACACCGGCTGTTCCTGTTAACCAGGGATATTTCATTATTTGTCAGCTCCGCACGTCATCATCGAAGCCTCGGATGTTAGCAAAAAAACAAGTAAAGGAGTAGGAAAGAATCGGGGGCACACATCACGACATACAGACATGAAACAATGAACAGCTTTCAACTCAGGTAAAGCGGATCCCGGAGAGGTAGCCATGATCAGTCGCGCTGCTCCATATGACGACACCGGACTGGTGCATGAATTTTTCATCAAAGCTGATGCGCTGCTTCGTTGGCAGGGGCGAGTCGGTAAACAGTCCGATACCAGTAAGGGAGATGTCGGTCATGGTGCCGCGAAACTGTGGCGGCCGCCCATTGCCGTTCAGGGAAATGCTGATCGCTTCCCAGCGTTTAAAGCGCCGGCAACGACGTAGATCGCCGAGATTGCAGTTTTGTGTTTCGGTATCAAAGGAATGCTCCAGCAGGCCGCGCTCAATCGCTCCGGTCAGCATTTTCAGTTCAAAAGGTTTTTCCAGAATGTGCCAGCAGCCGTGTGGGCGGCAGGTAGCAATCTGATCCAGCAGCTCCGGAGCGTTGCTGTTTTCAGTCGTCAGCAGCACAACCGGTACCCCGGCCTGGGTGCTGGACACAAGGCGCAGTATTTTCATGCCGCTGTGATCATCCATATCAAGATCCAGCAGAATCAGCTGAAACGTAAATATATCGATCTGCTCAATGGCCTGGGCTGAGCTGGTAGCGGTAATAATGTCAACAGGGGAGTGGCGATAAGCCCTGGTCAGGGCCATCAGCAGGGTGACTTCATCGCTGATAGCCTGGACTTGCTTTACCGTTGCGGTCATGTAGTAAGGCCCCTTTCTTCCGACGGGGGCGTGCTGCCCTGATAGGCGACTCAGTGGCAGCAACCTCCTCAAATAAAACGTGATATGAAATCCTTCAGGCACCGGATACCGGCAGATGGCCGGGTGGCAGACCGGGGTCAGTCGGATTGACAACTGTTCTTAATAAAACAATACAGCAATATTCCTTGGTGTTAGCCTCTCCAACTTTGTACGCGTAGGTACTTGTATGAAATTAGAGCAAAAAACGTACCGGTGCTGCCGTATTCAAAAAATAACGAAGTTTTAATTATTTATGGCAGCAGCTGCGCTCGAAGGGTTGCTGCCGCCACGGGCATTTCGGGGAATTGACCAACCGCATGTGGGAATATCACCGGAATTGACCCGGCCCCGTTGCGGCGGCTTGCGCAGGGCCCGACTGTGCAGATGCGCAGTCGAGATTCGGGAATTAAACCAGAAGCGATTGATGAAATTCCCACTTTTCGTTACCAGCCGGGGTGGTGCAGGTGGTGCAGGGCGTGTCAAATGCTCCTCATGTGAAAATTATAAATACATGATAATACAGAGGTAAAAACAAAAAAAACCAGTCCGGGCCGGGCTGCTACTGGTTGTTGGCACAGGCATTGCTCATGTTTGGAGGCGTAACAATATGATGGCGCATTCGCTGAAACGCTGAAACGATCCACAACATATAAATAAGCGACCAGCGCCTGTGACGTACCGACAAAATAATTAAAGTAACAGGTAGCAAAAACTCTAAATAACCAAGGAAAGGAGGTTGATCAAAAGATACTGCCACTTGGAAAAGCAAAAAGAATCATCTTTAAGTAGCGGAGCCATGGCGGCTCCAGGGTAAAATGAAAACAAAATTAACGGAGGAAACGAAAATGAAAAAAACTCTATTATTGATCAGCGCCGCGCTTCTGGCCTTTCCGATGTTCGCATCGGCCCAGGGCATTATCGGCGAAT
>JAWLDI010000133.1:0-6959 GCA_041686715.1 Pelovirga sp. | reverse complement strand
TTTGCTTGGCTCTATTGATCATGGTTTCTGCAGTCGCAGCTCAGGATTATAAAATCGGCAGTGGAGATGTCCTGGAAATTTCCGTCTGGGGGGTGCCCGAGATGAGCCGGACGGTCACAGTCCGCCCCGATGGAAAGATTACCCTGCCGGCCATTGGTGATGTGCTTGCCGACGGTGTAGCGCCGATGGAACTGAGCAGTCGGATTGCATCGGTTATGGAAGATTACGTCAAGCAGCCGGTTGTTACCGTGGCTGTCCAGGAAATTCGCAACAACCGGGTCTACGTTACCGGTGGCACTGTCTCGCGGGTGTTTGACATGACCCACCAGATGACCCTGCTCAAATTGCTCAGCGAACTTGGCGACTTCAGTACTGCCGATCTGCGCCGGGCGTATCTGTCACGCGATGGTGAAAAAATCAACACCGACTTTTTTGCTCTGTACTTCAGGGGCGACTTAAGCCAGGACGTGGCCTTAAAGGCAGAGGATATCATCTTTATTCCCAGCAACCTGACCAATATCGTCTATGTGCTCGGAGCTGTTAACGAGCCGCAACCCATTCAGTTTGTTGAAGGGATGCGGGCGCTCGATGCGGTCCTTGGGGCCGGCGGCTTCTCCGATTTTGCCCGCGAGAATTCGATTTCGATTATTCGTGAAGGGGGGGAGCGCTTCAATATCGATCTGCGTAAAGTGCGCCGTGGACAGGATATTGAAGAAAATGTGCTGTTGCGCCCCGGCGACTACCTCATTGTTGATGAAAGTCTTTTTTAACCTGACGACGGTCGTTCAGGCAGAGCAACTGATGTGTTTTACAGCACTATCTATAAAAGGTTTGTAATCAAATGAAAGAAACGCTCAAACAGATTATTGGTTATCTGAACGCGCTGTATCGCTACAAATATCTCTTTATTGCCGTATCGCTGGTGGTGATGACCGGAATCGGTGTGTACAGTGTCACTCTGCCGAAAATCTACCGTGCCGATACCACCGTGTTTATCGAGAGTAACGTCATTGATGAACTGGTACGCGGCATCGCTATTACGCCACGCATGGAAGATCGCATCAGTGTTCTGCAGGCGGCCATTCTGAGCCGCGACATGATCATGAAAACCCTGGAAGAGATAAATTCTGATGTGCTGACCAGAAGCGAATCGGCTCAGCAGGAATATGTCGCTCGACTGCAGCAGCGCACGCGGATCAATATCACCAGGCAGATGGACCGGTTTACCGTGTCGATTGAAGACCCGGATCCCTACTTTGCCCAGCGTTTCATCAATACCCTGGTCAGCCTTTATGTTGAGGAAAGTCTGTCTTCTACCCGCGAAGAAACCTACGGGGCCAACCGTTTTCTGCAGGAACAGCTGGATTCCTTCAAGGTGAAACTTGAAGCCGCTGAAGATCGTATTATCGATTTCCGCCGGCGTCAGGGGGTCTTCTTTTCTGTTGATGAATCAGCCACCCTGGCCCAGATTCGCGACATGATGAACCAGGTCGAGGAGATTGAACTGACCGAGGATACCCTGCGTGCCCGCCAGGCGCAATTGAACGAGCAACTCAGTTCTACCAGTGAAACCGTCGATATGGTCAGTGAAGCATCAGCAAACAACCGTCTCATGGAAATGGAGAATCGACTGAGTAACCTGCTGCTCCGTTATACGGAAAACTATCCGGAGGTGATTCGCCTCAAGTTCGAGATTGAGTCCCTCAAGCAGCGGCTGGAAGATCCTCAGACTGCTCAGCAGGAGCGCGGCGGAACCCGAATGACCACAACAAACCCGCTGCATCAGCAATTGCAGGGGCAGCTGTATGAAGTGGAATCGGAATTGTCTTCGCTGGCGGCCCGAAAACGCAATCTGCAGCAGAATATTGCTGCACGCGAGCAGCAACTCAAGGTCGTACCCGAGGCGCAGAAGGAACTGGCCATTCTGGTGCAGGAACGCGACTCCTATCGCAGTACCTACAATGATCTGCTCGCCCGTATGGGGCAGTCTGAGGTTTCCACCCAGATGGAGGTCGCCAACAAGGCTGCTACCTTCCGGGTTGTTGACCCGGCGGTGTTGCCCCAGATGCCGATTTCTCCAAATATGCTGCGGATGTTGTTGCTGGCTGTTGCCGGTGGGTTTGGCTGTGGCCTGGGGCTGGTGTTCCTGCTCGAAAATATGGATAGCCGTATTCGCGATACCGCTATCCTCGATGAGCTTGGCGTTGAAATACTGGCAGTTGTGCCCAACATAACCGACCCGGCCGCACAAAAGAGACGCTATGTAAAAGATGTGCTGCTGGTGGGTTTTTCCGGTTTGTATCTGGTTGTCTTTGCCGGAACCTTCCTCTTTTATGACCGGATTAGCCCTCTGGTGACCTCTTTAATGACAGGTTGATAATCGTATGAGTCGAATTGAAGAAGCCCTGAAAAAAGCAGCCGCTCACCGCAGCCGCAATTCCGCGTCAGCCACAGAACCGGTGGCGCAGGACACTGAAGAGCAAGCGCCACCGGTGCGGACGATCAAACAGCGGGTCAACGCGTTGCTTGAGGTAGTGCCGCTGAAAATTGATCATCTGATGCTGGCTACCGCCCGTGATGAAAAGACGGCCGTAGTTGAAGAATACAACAAACTGCGCTCAAGCCTGATCGCCCTGACCACTGGTGACACCTTTTTAAATACCATTATGGTGACCAGTACCGTCAGTGAAGAGGGCAAGACCATGACAGCCCTTAATCTGGCGATCTCCCTGGCCAAAGAGCACGATCATACCGTGCTGCTGGTTGATACCGACCTGCGTCGTCCATCGATCCATAAGTATCTTGACATCAAGCCGGAGGTGGGGCTGGTGAACTGTCTGCGCGACAATCTGCCGATTGAACAAGCACTGATCAAGACCGGAGTCGGCAAACTGGTTGTGCTGCCGGCAGGAGAAGCCGTCAAAGACCCGGTTGATCTGCTCTCTTCAAACCGGATGAGAGCTATTGTCAAGGAACTTAAAGAGCGCTATCCGGAGCGTTACGTAATATTCGACACCCCGCCCGCACTGCCTTTTGCCGATGCCGGCGTGCTTTCCGGCGTTGTCGATACGACACTGTTTGTGGTGCGGGAAGGAAAGGCCAAACTTGAGGATGTCGTTGAAACCCTGGAGGAGTTGAAGCACCATCACCTGCTGGGGGTTGTCTACAACGATGCTCACAGTTTCGTAAATCGTCAGAAATATTACTATGGTAATTACTAAAAGAGGACAACACCATGAAGCCAACGAAATTACTGACTATTGCGCTGGTAACGAGCATCGGGTTGCTGTTTTCTCCTGCGGCCTGGTCGGCAGTGGAAGTGACCCCGCGATTCACCTTGTCCCAGGAATACAACGACAATATTTTTCTGCGTGAATCCAATCGCGAAAGCGACTGGATTACTACTGTTGAGCCGGGTCTGAATCTTGATTATGACCAGCGTTCATTGGAGATGAGTCTCGACTATTCCCTGCGCTACCGGTTTTATAACAGCAACACCTCGGAAGATCAGGATAAATTTCGCGATGTCCAGCGCGGGGCTGCAGATCTGCTGTTTTTCGGTGGTCGTCCGTTCACCTTGCGTGCCACTGGAACCATCAGTCGTGAAACATTGAATGAGCGTGATCGCGACCTCGAATTTAACGATACGGTTGATCGTTCCACGGTTTATCGCCTTTCAGTGACACCTGAATATCGCTTGCGCCTTGGATCCACCGCATCAGCTGTTTTCGGATACACCTTCAACCTGGTTGATTATGCCGACCGGGCCGGCGATGACTATATCGAACATGTAGGCCGAACGACCATCGAGAAAAACATCTCGGCCAATTTGGATGTCTGGGGCCGATACCAGTACACCGAGCATGATAATGATGACAATCTCGAAGACTTTGATCGTCACGAAGCTTCCGTTGGTGGTCGGTACCAACTTGGCGCCCGTACCTCTCTTTCTGCTATGGTCGGTCGCAGCAAGGTGGAATATGACTCCGGATTGGATGCAGAAAATACCATCTGGTCGACTGATCTTACCTATATGTTGACAAGCTCTGTCACCCTGGCGCTGTTGTACAATCAAGACTACCAGGTCACCGCAACCGATGGCTTGTCCCGGTCACGGGAAGCACGTTTTTCAACTATTTTTGACCGCCCGCTGACCAGTGTCACCACCGAAGTTTTCTGGCGTGAGCTCGATTTCGTTCGGGATGATCGCGTTGATGAATCTTACGGAGTCAACCTTGGTTTAAGCCGTCAGTTGTCCCAGGCCTTTACATTCGGCACCGACGCCGGATATGAACGCGCGGATAACCGCGGCCCCGATGAAAAATTCCATCGTTATACCTTCGGAGCCAATCTGGGATTTGACTATCGACGTTTTGTAACGACCCTGGGCTATCGTTATCGGCTCAACGATTCCGATATCTCCGGCAATGATTATTATAATAATATTGTCACCTTAACTGGATCTATACGGTTTTAACTATGTATACAGACTTTTTTGATTTAAGCGCCAAACCATTTGAACTGTTGCCTAATCCACATTTTCTTTATTTAAGTAAGGGGCACCGCAAAGCCTTGAGTTACCTGCAGTACGGGGTTCAGGAGCGGGCCGGATTTTCCCTGCTGACCGGTGAGGTCGGCTCCGGAAAAACCACCCTGTTGCGTGATATTATCAACAAGATCAGTGGTGAAATGTCACTGGCCATGGTGTTCAATACCAAAGTTGATGGCCAGCAGATCATTGCCTTGATCAATGATGACTTCGGGCTGAAAACCGAAGGCAAAGACAAGGTGCAGCTCCTCAATGATCTCAACGACTTTTTACTAGAGGAAAATGCTGCCGGGCGTCAGGCGGTCATTATTATTGACGAAGCGCAGAACTTGTGTGAAGAGGCCCTGGAAGAAATTCGGCTGCTCTCCAACCTCGAAGCTGACAGTTTCAAACTGGTACAAATTATTCTCGTCGGGCAGCCTGAACTCAAACAGATCATTGCCCGTCCTTCGTTGCGCCAGTTGCGTCAGCGCATCAGTATCAGTTGTCATCTGAATCCGTTGAACCGAGAGGAGGTCGAGGAATATATCTTCCATCGCCTCGGTACCGTCGGCAAGCGGGATTGTGTCAATTTTGCAGAAGGTGTTTTTGACGCCATTTACAAGTTCAGCGGCGGAACTCCCCGTCTGATCAACCTGATTTGTGATTATCTGATGCTGTCGGCTTTTGTTGAAGAAACCCGCAGTATAGACATGGACATGGTCAGCGACGCGATCAATGAACTGTCCTTTGAAGATGAGGGAGCGGTGGGCAGGGGAGAGTCCTGGCAGGATCTGTCTCCAGCACGCCGGATTACCAGCGGCTCAAGCCTTGATGATCGCGTTTCACGCATCGAAGAACATTATGCCAAACTCAATGCAGCCCGCACCGAAACCGATGCGATTATTGAACGTCTTTCGAGCCAGGGAAGTATCCTGGAGTACCTGATCAATCAGCAGCAGAAACAGTACAACCAGATCGAAGAACACCTTAAGAAAATGTCTGCCCAGATTGATCGACTGCGCCAGGTCGTATTGACGGAAGGCCGCCGCGGTTCGCAACAGGATGTGGTTAAGCTGGAGCCACTGACACGTAAAGATAATTTGTAAAACAGCTTGATCGTTCACGGAAAGCACTTAAAAAAAACACGGAAAAATCGCCTCACACAGAGGCACAAAGGCACGAAGGGAGCTTGAGGTAGAATCACAGGCAACATCTTCAGGGTTTAAAACCAAAAAACAAAAAGGCCTTTGGGTTCAGGCTTAAACACCAACAATAAAGGCTTTGGCCTTGGCTTTAGCCATAAAAAAAAAGATTCTGTCTGTGCTTTCCGAGTGTTGCGTGGACAAGAAGGTTTGAAGGTTTACTCGGTGTCTTTGTGGCTTCCTGTGAGAAAGGTGTCAAGGTGAGCATGAAAATACTCGTAACAGGCGGTGCCGGTTTTATCGGGTCACATCTGGTTGATCTACTGCTGGCGCAGCATCATCAGGTTGTGGTGCTGGATAATCTCAGTACTGGTCAGCTGGATAACCTCCCCGCAGCGAATGGCGCGTTGCAGATAAAAGTGGGTGACATCTGTAATGCTCACACCGTCGATGAGGCGGCCAGTGGTTGTGATGCTATCGTCCATCTGGCAGCGGTCGCGTCGGTACAGGCTTCGGTCGAAGACCCCTGTGGTACCCATCAGGTCAATCTGGTTGGTACACTGAATCTTCTTGAGACAGCCAGAAAAAACAATATCAAGCGATTTGTGTACGCTTCATCTGCCGCCGTCTACGGCAACACGGAAGAGATTCCCGTTTGTGAACATACACCACTTAACCCCCTGACTCCTTACGCTGCTGACAAGCTTGCCGGAGAATACTATATCGATTTTTACCGGCGCCAGTACGGACTTGCTCCGACCACGTTCCGTTTTTTCAATATATTCGGTCCCCGGCAGGACCCATCCTCCCCTTATTCCGGTGTCATCAGCATTTTTTTGCAGCGGGCACTGGCCAACCAACCGATCACCGTCTTCGGAGATGGTGAGCAGACGCGCGACTTTGTTTATGTCGCCGACCTGGTACGGCTGTTGGCACAAACCGTGAGCACCTCTGCTATGACTGCTGAACCGATGAATGTCGGCAACGGCGCGCAGACCAGTCTTAATCAGCTATTGTCCGCTATCCAGGAGATGTCAACCAATCGACTGGATATCAGCCATCACGCCCCGCGCCCCGGAGATATCCGTCATTCCTGCGCTGATAACCGGCGGGTGAAAGAGCAGACGGGTTATCACACCGAATACACCGTCAGCGAAGGACTGAAACGCACATGGGAATGGATGGAAAGAGTAGGTACTGGGGAATAGGGACTGGGGAGTGGGAAAAGCGAAAGCAGTAAGCAGTGAGCAGTTGCCGTTCACCGCTTACCGTTCGCTATAGTTTCC
>JAWLDI010000132.1:0-7008 GCA_041686715.1 Pelovirga sp. | reverse complement strand
TAATCTGATCCGAGAGGTCAGCAAGGGAGAAAAAATGTCCCAAAAAAACTCACTGAAGCCAAGAACACCTGTGCATATCGATGTACAGGTGTTTTTTTATGACTTTTTCAAAGGAGGTGCATGTGACGCCTGAATCGGTGGAGATATTGGATCAGGATGGTGTTAATCGCGCGCTGACACGTATTGCTCACGAAATTATCGAGAAAAATAAAGGTGTCGAAGATGTTGTCCTCATAGGTATCCGTACCGGAGGGGCTTATCTGGGCCAACAACTTCAGCAGCGCATCAACGACATCGAGTCGTTCAGGGTCCCTTTTGGCAGTATTGATATTACCATGTATCGTGATGACCTGGCCTCACGCGGACATCTAGCCGTCGGGCAGACCGACATCCTGTTTCCTCTTGATGGTAAACGGATCATTCTGGTTGACGATGTTCTTTTTACCGGGCGGACGATCCGTGCCGCCATGGATGCGGTGATGGACCTCGGACGCCCGCAGAATATCCAGTTGGCAATCCTGATTGATCGTGGACATCGGGAACTGCCGATTCGTCCCGACTATATCGGACGCAACCTGCCAACAGCCCGGAATGAACAGATCAAGGTTGATTTTGATGAGCAGAACATTCCTCGCGCAATTCATCTACTCAAGAGCTAACGGTGGAGGATAACCATGAGCTTCAATCCGAAACACATCCTGGGAATCAAGAATCTTTCCGCCGCGGATATCAATTTTATCCTCGACAGTGCTGACAACTTTAAGGAAATCAACAGCCGTCAAATCAAGAAAGTGCCGACCCTGCGAGGAAAAACCATCGTAAATCTGTTTTTTGAAGCCAGCACTCGCACCCGTACTTCTTTTGAAATAGCAGGCAAGCGTCTGTCTGCTGACACCATCAATATCAGTGCTTCATCGTCTTCTGTAGTTAAAGGGGAGACCCTTGAAGATACGGCAAAAAATATTGAAGCAATGCGGCCTGATATCATCGTCATGCGCCACAGCGCCTCCGGTGCTTGTGACTACCTCGCTCAACGTCTGAATTGTTCAATTATCAATGCCGGCGACGGCACCCACGAGCACCCAAGCCAGGCGTTACTTGATGCCCTTACCATCCGTCAGCACAAGGGGAGTATAGAGGGCCTGACTGTTACCATCGCCGGCGATATTACTCACAGCCGGGTGGTCCGTTCCAACATCTACTGTCTGACCAGGCTCGGCGCTAAAGTACGGGTTGCCGGTCCGCGAACCATGCTCCCGCCGGGCCTGGAAAAACTCGGGTGTGAAATTTATACAGATCTACGTGAAGCCATTCACAATGTTGATTGTATCATGATGTTAAGAATCCAGCGGGAGCGCCAGGGCAAAACATTGATTCCCTCAGTACGCGAATATTCCCGTTTTTATGGCTTGAATCCCGATAACATCAAGCTTGCTAAGGCGGATGCCATTGTTCTGCACCCGGGACCGATGAATCGTGGTGTTGAAATTTCCTCCCAGATTGCCGATGGCCCGCATAATGTCATTCTCGATCAGGTGGAAAATGGTGTTGCTGTACGCATGGCATTATTGTACCTGGTTTCTGGGGGCGAACAGACTCAGCAGAATTAAACCCTTACTTGAGGTGTTAATATGAAGATACTTGTTAAAAATGGGCACTTAATCGATCCAAAGAACAATATCAATAGTCGTTTTGATCTGTTGATTCAGGATGGCAAAGTCGCGGCGGTGGATAACGGACTGGAAGCAAGCGATGCCGAGCTGATTAATGCGGAAGGGCTGCTGGTCACTCCGGGGCTGATCGATATCCATGTTCATTTACGTGATCCGGGCCTTGAATACAAAGAAGATATCGTCACCGGCACCCGTGCTGCGGCCGCCGGTGGAGTTACCTCGGTAGCCTGTATGCCCAACACCAGGCCCGTTATTGATACGGCCGCTGTTGTTGAATACATTATCAATAAGGCACGGCAGCACGGCAGTGCCAATGTTTATCCGGTTGCGTCTATCAGTCAGGCGATGAAGGGGGATGTCCTGTCGGAGATGGGCGAACTGAAAGCCGCTGGTTGTGTCGCTTTTTCCGATGACGGTTTGCCGGTCGTCAGCGGCGAATTGATGCGCCGAGCTTTCGAATATGCCGACACCTTCGGCGCTCCAATCATCTCCCATGCCGAAGACTTGAGCCTGGTGGGCGAGGGGTGCATGAATGAGGGTGAGGTCGCCACTGAGCTGGGACTCAAGGGTATCCCCTGGGTTGCCGAGGATGCTGCCACTGCCCGGGAAATTATGCTGGCTGAATTTACCAACAGCCACCTGCATGTAGCTCATGTTTCAACCAGGGGCAGTGTAGAACTGGTCAGACAGGCCAAGGCGCGGGGCGTCAAGGTGACCTGTGAGGCAACACCTCACCATTTTACCCTGACACACGAGGCGGTCCGCGGCTACAACACCAACGCCAAAATGAACCCGCCACTGCGCAGTCAGGAAGATGTAGATGCTGTGCGCGCCGGCCTCGCAGATGGCACAATCGATGCCGTTGCCACAGATCACGCTCCCCATCATTATGATGAAAAGAATGTGGAGTTTCCCATTGCCTTAAATGGTATCGTCGGCCTTGAAACCATGTTGCCCCTGACGTTGGATCTGGTCAGGACAGGCGTCATCAGCCGTGAGCAGGCTATTGCCCTGATGACCAGTCAGCCTGCTGCGGTTATCGGCATTGATCGTGGTTCGCTGGAGGCTGGTGCAGTGGCCGACCTGGTCCTGATCGACCCGGAACTGGAGTGGACCCTGGATGCCGGCCAACTCAAGTCAAAGAGCAAAAATACCCCCTTTGCCGGCTGGACCATGCGCGGAGCAGCGACCCGCACATTGCTGGCGGGCCGGACGGTATATCAGCGTTAAAAAAGATCTACAAACATCAATCCATAGAGGCGCAAATGAAAGCAGTATTGGCTCTGGCCGACGGCAAATACTTTGTCGGCACATCTCTCGGCGTTGCCGGGGAAGTTACCGGCGAGGTGGTTTTCAATACCAGTATGACCGGTTATCAGGAGATTCTCACCGATCCCTCCTATCATGGTGAAATTGTCACCATGACCTACCCACAGATCGGCAACTACGGTATCAACGACGAGGACGTTGAATCGGACAAACCCCATCTGGCGGGTTTTGTGGTACGTGAATCCTGTCCATTCCCGAGCAACTTCCGCTCGCAGATGACTCTTGATGGCTATCTGAAGAAGAATAATATAGTCGCTATTGAAGGGATCGATACCCGCGCCCTGGTGCGTCACATCCGCACCAGGGGTGCCCAGACTGGTATTATCTCGACCATTGATTGCGATCCCCAGAGCCTGATCATAAAAGCTCAGCAAGCCCCTGTACTGGTGGGGCGTGATCTGGTGCGCGAGGTTACTTGTGACAGCCCTTACCAGCTTCATCAGGGACTCTGGGATCTGACTGATGGTTATGCTGATATTGATTCGACGACCGCTCAATATCAAGTGGTGGCCTTTGATTACGGTATCAAGCGCAATATCCTGCGCAACCTGACTGCCCGCGGCTGTAACGTTACCGTTGTGCCAGCGGGAACCAGCGCCGCGCAGGTATTGAAATATCATCCGGATGGCATCTTTTTAAGTAACGGCCCGGGCGATCCGGAGCCGCTTCATTATGCCCAAGAGACAATCCGGGAATTGCTTGGCCGGGTGCCGATATTCGGTATCTGTCTGGGTCACCAGCTGCTGTCTATTGCCTGCGGTGGCCAGACCTACAAGCTCAAATTCGGCCATCGCGGCGGCAATCAGCCGGTGCTGGATTATCAGCGTCAACAGGTGGAAATTACATCACAGAACCATGGTTTTGCCGTCAATGCCAGCACCCTGGATGAGGATAAGGTCAAGGTGACCCATATCAATCTCAATGATGAGACTGTTGAAGGAATTGCTCATCGTCAGCATCCGGCTTTTTCTGTTCAGTATCACCCGGAAGCATCCCCCGGACCCCACGATGCTGCCTACCTGTTCGATCGGTTCATTGCAATGATGCAGGAACATCAGTAGCTATACGAAGGAGAGACCATGCCCAAGCGTGAAGATATCAAGAGCATTCTGATCATCGGCTCCGGCCCGATTATTATCGGCCAGGCCTGTGAGTTTGATTATTCGGGTACCCAGGCCTGTAAAGCCCTGCGCAAGCTCGGCTATCGTATTATTCTGGTAAATTCCAATCCGGCCACTATTATGACCGATCCGGGAATGGCCGATGCTACCTACATTGAACCTCTCAACGTGGCAACCTTGACGGAAATCATTAATAAAGAACGTCCTGATGCGTTGCTGCCCAACCTCGGGGGGCAGACCGCTCTGAATTTATCGATGGCTCTTTCACAGGCCGGGGTTCTCGATCAATACAGTGTCGAGGTGATTGGTGTGAATCTTGAGGCGATCAAACGTGGAGAAGATCGCGACACCTTCAAGCAGACAATGGCCTCTTTGAACATTGAAACAGCGGCCAGTGAAATTGCCACCAACTTGGATGAAGCGCGTGAGATTGTAAAGCGTACCGGCCTGCCCGTGGTCGTCCGTCCGGCCTACACCATGGGGGGTACCGGGGGTGGGTTTGCTTATAATCTGGAAGAATTTGAAGAGATAGCATCCCGCGGCCTGTCGTTGAGCCCGGTCAGCCAGGTCCTTATCGAAGAATCGGTACGCGGCTGGGAAGAACTCGAAGTTGAGGTGGTACGTGACGCTAAAAATCAAAAAGTCACTGTCTGTTTCATCGAAAATGTAGATGCCATGGGCGTTCATACCGGCGATTCCTTTTGTACTGCTCCATTTCTTACGGTCTCACCGGAACTGCAGGAGCGCCTGCAGGACTACGCTCACCGCATCGTCGAAGCGATAGAAGTCATCGGCGGTACCAATGTTCAATTCGCCCATGATCCCGCTACCGGTCGCGTGGTCGTCATTGAAATCAACCCGCGCACCTCGCGTTCCTCGGCGCTGGCGAGCAAGGCCACCGGTTTCCCTATTGCCCTGATCTCGGCCATGCTTGCTGCCGGTCTGACCCTGGATGAAATCCCCTATTGGCGCGATGGGACGCTCGAAAAGTACACTCCATCAGGTGACTATGTTGTCGTCAAATTTGCGCGATGGGCATTTGAAAAGTTCAAGGGCGTCAAAGATCGTCTCGGTACACAGATGCGTGCCGTGGGCGAGGTTATGAGCATCGGCAAAAATTACAAAGAAGCATTGCAGAAAGCCATTCGTTCCCTTGAAAACGGTCGTTACGGGCTCGGTTTTGCTGCTGACTATAATAATAAGAGCCTTGATGAGTTGCTGGATCTGCTGGTTGAGCCCAGCAGCGAGCGCCATTACATCATCTATGAAGCCCTGCGCAAAGGCGCCACCATTGATCTGCTGCACCAGCGCACCCATATCAAGGCATTCTTTCTTGAGCAAATGAAAGAGCTGGTTGAGCTTGAGGAAGAAATCCTTCTGCACCGAGGTCAACTGCCACCGGATGAATTATTGATCCAGGCAAAAAAGGACGGTTTTGCCGACCGCTACCTGGCGCAGATTCTTGCTATTGCCGAAACGACTGTGCGTGAAAAACGACTCTCTCTGGATGTTCACGAAGCCTGGGAGGCGGTACCGGTCAGCGGTGTTGAAGATGCTGCCTATTATTATTCCAGCTACAATATGTCCGATTCGGTGGCCGTCAGTGACCATAAAAAAATTATGGTGTTAGGTGGTGGTCCGAACCGTATAGGGCAGGGGATCGAATTCGATTACTGCTGTGTCCATACCGCTTTCGCACTGCGAGATGCCGGTTTTGAGACGATCATGGTCAATTGCAATCCGGAAACAGTTTCAACCGACTACGACACCTCCGATAAACTTTATTTTGAACCTCTGACTGTCGAGGACGTGCTATCGATTTATCATAAGGAACAGCCACAAGGAGTGGTAGTCCAGTTCGGCGGTCAGACTCCGTTGAATATTGCTGCCGAACTACAGGCCGCCGGAGTCAACATTATCGGCACCAGTCCCGAGACGATCGATCTGGCCGAGGATCGTGAACAGTTCAACGCTATCATGATCAAACTGGGGATTCCGCAACCAGCTTCCGGCATGGCTGTGAGTATTGATGAAGCCACCCGGATTGCTCAGCGTATTGGTTATCCGCTCATTGTTCGCCCCTCTTACGTACTTGGTGGTCGGGCCATGGAGATTGTTCATGATGAGCAGATGCTCCTGGAATACCTGCAGAAAGCGGTCGATATTTCACCCGGTCGACCAATCCTGATTGATTCATTCCTGGAAAATGCTGTTGAAGCTGAAGCTGACGCCATCTGTGATGGTCATACTGCGTTTGTTCCGGCAGTTATGGAGCATATCGAAATGGCCGGAGTGCATTCCGGTGACTCAGCCTGCGTCATCCCTCCGGTAAATATTCCGGCGCAGCACATGGATACAATAAGCGAATACACCCGAAGAATTGCTGTTGAAATGGGTGTTGTCGGTCTGATGAATATCCAGTATGCCATCTATCAGGATCAAGTTTATATTCTTGAAGCGAATCCTCGTGCAAGTCGCACCGTTCCCCTGGTTTCAAAGGTTTGCGCTATTCCCATGCCACGTCTGGCCGTTCAGGCCATGCTGGGAAAATCACTGGATATACCGGCATCAATGAAGCAGGATCTTCCATACTTTGGAGTTAAAGAAGCGGTTTTTCCTTTCAATATGTTTCCTGAAGTTGATCCGCTGCTCGGTCCTGAAATGCGCTCAACAGGTGAAGTGCTTGGTCTGGCCGGCAACTATGGAATGGCTTTTTACAAAGCGCAGGAAGCAACCGGAACCTGTCTTCCTTTAATTGGCACAATTCTGATGACCGTTACCGGCCCGGACAAGCCGATGATACTGGAGACTGCACGCACATTTGCCTCTCTGGGTTTCAGACTGCTGGCTACGTCCGGTACGGCTCCGTTTTTCAGCAGATCGGC
>JAWLDI010000131.1:0-7012 GCA_041686715.1 Pelovirga sp. | reverse complement strand
CAGCAAACACCAAGCTAGGACCTTTGCTATCCTTCCCCGCCCTGAACGACGGGGTTTGCCGCAAATCTTGATCATTACTGGATCAGTTCCGATCCAGATGACACTCTAGTTGAGTTGTGTTTATCGGTCAACTGAACTGTGCTGGCGAGGTAAAAACGCGCCAAGTGCAGCGCCCCGCTGTGAACAGCCAACATCAACTGTCGCTGAAACTCTTTAGGCCATCGATCAGGAAATGATCATGAACCCATGTTATTTCATCATCAGGGGTCTTCACCAGACCGTCAAGCTGTGCATCCAGCAGTTGCCGAAAAATATCCTGGAATTCAGGTCCGGGTGTCATCCCCAATCGGACCAGATCATTGCCATCGATGTGTGTTTTTACCCGCCGCAGATCGGTCATATACAGGGATATCCATTGACGGGCGCCATCCTGCCGGCAGCGCGCCATCAGATACAGCAGCGCCTCAACGCTGAAAGGCTCGAACCAGTGATACAACTCACTGTTTGCCGGTTTTTTCTGTTGTCTCAGCAAGCGGCTTATTTTGCGATAGAGCCGCACCACCCGGGGTAATTCCTCTACAACTATCGTTGTCTCATCCGGCCGCATGGCAAACCAGCGGCCCAGCTTTCGCAGTCCCGCTGCCGGCAGACCGTCAAGCAGACCCAGCATAAAAACCAGCCAGTGACGACAAGGTTTTCCGGTATAGAGCAATTCGTACCAGTTAACTGCCTGATCGGCAGAGTTCAACAGGTTTTTTTTCTCTGTATCGAGCTTTATTCGTTTGTCGATAATCTGCAATAGGCCCAACTGATTCAACCGCTCCAGGGCCGGAACGATATCAGCCTCATTCAAAATATGTTTAAGCTCATTCAGAATTCTCACGCCACCTGCTTTACGCACCATCTTTAATTGCACAGCGCTGCGCATCAAACGCTCCGTCTGCCGGCCGATGCGAAAGTTCAATCGCTGTTCAAAGCGCACAGCACGATACAACCTGGTCGGATCTTCAATAAAGCTGAGATTGTGCAACACCCGGATGGATTTATCGCGTAAGTCTCTCTGGCCGCCATAAAAATCAAGAACCACACCAAAATTATCCTGGTTCAAGGCAATCGTTAAGGTATTGATGGTAAAATCACGGCGATAGAGGTCATGACGAATAGAAGCATCTTCCACCTGGGGAAGAGTGGCCGGGCTGTCATAATATTCGATCCGGGCCGTAGCCACATCCACCTTGAAACCGTCCGGAAAAACGATGACAGCCGTACCAAACTTCTCGTGTTCACGGACGCGACATGAAGCCCTGGCGGCAAAGGCACGGGCAAAGGCAATACCATCACCCTCTACCACCACGTCAATATCCAGGTTTTTTTGCCGCAGCAGCAGATCCCTGACGAAGCCACCAACCAGATAGGCACGTACTCCCATGTCATCAGCAACACCCCCTAACTGACGCAGAAGATCGCGTACATAAGCAGGCATTTGCGTAGCGATATAGCGATCGAGGTTTCTACGCCGCGTCTGCAGGCCACGACGTTCGAGTCGTTCCCGCTCCCCTTCTTCAGTGACTGTGGTGTTGCCCAGCATGTATCGCAGAAGGTCGGTACGCGTCACCAGTCCAACCAGTTGACCATGTTCCATCACCGGCACACTGCGCTGCTGATGCTCAACAATGACACGTTGTAACTCCTGCAGCGAGGCATCGGGGGCTACCTGTTCAAAGTCGGTATTCATCAGCTCAGACACAGCAATCTTCTGTAGCCGGTGATGGGCCGCTTTTTCTACCACCTGGCGCGTCAGGATGCCGGCCACTCGGCCATCTTCGTGCAAAATCGGCAAGGCATTGAAACTGAAACGGGTCATCAGGTCGCGGGCTTGCTGAATAGACGCCGCCAGAGGCAGGCTCTTGACCGTACGAGACATCAGGTGTCCGGCATCACAGTGCGACTGGACGTAACGCGGCAGACAGTATTCAACCTCTTTCAACACCTGGGCCAGGGGTTTGTCACGCACCGTTGCCGAGGCCGCAAAGCTGTGGCCGCCCCCACCGAACTCCTGCAACATCTCGCCAACATGGAGTTGGGCAACACGTGAGCGGGCAATAATGAAGATACGATCTTCCATGCGCACCACAGCAATCAAAATATTGAGATTTTCAATATCTTTAAGCTTATGAACCAGGGTTGAGATATCACCACTGTAGGTATCGGTGGAAGCACTGGCAATCGCGACCTCAACGCCGTTGATAGTGATAATTTCCGTCGCCTTGAGAAGATCATTCAGCAGCTCGACCTGTTCCGTTGACATCTCCCTGACGAGAAAGTCCGCCACCGTATTCAGATTTGCACCATGTTCCAGCAGATACGCCGCAGCCCTGTAGTCGTCTGCTGTTGTGCTGGAGAAAAGCAGATGTCCGGTATCCTCGTAGAGACCGAGCATCATCATGGTTGCCTCATCAGCACTGGGAATGATGTTACGCTCAACAAATACCTGGGTCAGAATGGTGGTGGTGGCACCAACATCGCGAATAAGCTCCACAGTTCCTTCCAGGGTATTTTCATCGGCAGGATGGTGATCATAAATGTGCAACTCAACTTCGGGACGACGCGCGACATCCGCCAGCGGACCAATGCGGGCAGCACTGCGAACATCGACAAGAATCAAGCGTGTAATCTTGTCCACATCGATATCTTTCGGCCGCTTGATATCATAAGCATAGAGGGAACTCTCCAGCAGGAAGTTACGCAAGCCACGTTCCTGACCGCCGGGGAACACCAGTGTCGCCTCCGGATACAGCCGCTTGGCGGCAATCATCGAACCGAGACAATCAAAATCGGCGTTGACATGGGTTGCTATGACATCCATATCCGTGCTTCCTGGTATCAGGGCACAGGATCGTGGCGGTCCTGTGCCAGGGGAGGCAATTGTTACGATATTTTTAGCAGTGACAGGAACTAAACAGACAATGTTCCAATCACATCATTGATATCCTCAATCCCCTCGTCACGACAGAAGGTTTCAAGTTCATCAATAATGGTCGCCATGGCATTGGGATCAACAAAATTGGCGGTGCCGACCTGCACTGCCGTAGCTCCAACAATCAGAAACTCAAGGGCATCCATTGCCCGTGAGATACCACCAATACCAATCACCGGAATATTGACCGCCTGCACCACCTGGTGCACCAGCCGTACGGCAATCGGACGAACGGCCGGGCCGGAAAGTCCGCCGATCGTATTGGCGAGGCGTGGCCGGCGTGTTTTTACATCCACCGCCATGCCGGTGAGGGTATTGATCAGGCTGATGGCGTCGGCACCGGCTTCTGCCACCGCCCGGGCGGTCACCTGGATATCGGTTACATTGGGCGTCAACTTGACAATCAGAGGTTTGGTCGTATTTTTACGGACTGCCTCAACAGCAGCAAACGCCGCTCCGGGGTCGGTACCAAAGACGATGCCGCCATGTTTGACGTTCGGACAGGAAATATTCATCTCCAGGCCGGCCACCCCCGGTAATTCATCAAGGCGCGCGGCAACCTCACCATATTCATCCTGGGTATTACCAAAAAAATTCACAATGACGGGCGTGTCAAACTGTTCCAGAAAAGGCAATTTCTGATAAATAAACTGTTCAATCCCGACATTTTGCAAGCCGATAGCATTAAGCATACCACCAATTGTTTCACACACCCGTGGCGTGTCGTTTCCTGCCCTGGGCCGCAACGACAGCCCCTTGGTCACAATGGCGCCAAGAGCATTCAGATCAAGGTAGGGGGCATACTCTTCGCCGTAGCCAAAGGTTCCCGAAGCCGGCATGATAGGATTTTTAAACGTGATGCCGGCGACTTCCACTTGCAGATTAAGGGGTTTATCCTCTTTCTTTCGTCTGTTCATTTTTTTACTCCACATTCACAATCGTCGGCACTGACGGTATCCTCCCAATCAAGATCGTCGGCATGGAATACCGGGCCAACGGTACAGGTGCAGAGATAGCTCGGTTTTTCGGTGGAGTGTCCCTTCCCTTTGACCACACAGCCAAGGCACGCACCAACACCACAGGCCATCAGTTCTTCCAGCGACACCTGCAGCTGCACTTGCCGACTGCGACAGATTTTTTCAACGGCTTTGATCATCGGCATCGGACCACAGGCAAAAACTCTGGCCGCGGGCTTTTGCTCCAGACGGCTTTCCAGCACCCTGGTCACCAGACCTGCGTCACCAAGACTGCCATCCTCGGTAGAAACAAAAGTTTTCACTCCGAGGCGTTCAAACTCCGTCACCGTAATGATATCGTCACGGCTACGTCCGCCGATAAGCACCTCTGCCATGGACGGATCGGGGATACTTTCAGCCAGCATGTACAATGGCACCAGACCGATACCGCCGCCAACCAGAATGCTGTCACCAGTGGTCAGATTCAGATCAAAACCGGTTCCCAGAGGACCAAGGAGCTCAACCGGATCACCCTGGTGCAGACCCTGCATGATGTCCGTTCCGCTTCCTACCACTTTGTAGATGATTTCAATAAATTCCTTAGGCGGCATGGTATCACAATCCGCCGGCATGAACCCCGCACGGAAAATGCCGAAGGGTCGGCGTAACAGAGGCAACAGGGACCGCTGTACGCGAAACATGACAAACTGGCCCGGCTTGGCCAGACGGCTATAGTCAGGAGCCAGGATGCGCATGCGGAAGTATCCCGGCGAAATCTCCTGGTTTGACAGGACAATGGTCTTATGATTTTTCATCGTATCTCCAATAAGTGTTTCACCACCCGTTCTCTTCGCTCACCAGAGCACAGAGGACGCTCAAAGAATCTGGTTGATATGTCATTCCTGGTGGCCTTAAGGGGTTTATGTGATGCTGTCGTAAAGGCTTTTGGAACCCGAAAAGTGAAGGGAATATACACCATCTGTTATTGAAAGTTTCTGCTCAACAATAAAGCATCTTCGCCATCCTGATAATATTTTTTGCGGCGCCCCTGCAGCTCGAAACCACAGGCCAGATAAAGCCGGATGGCAGCCTGGTTGTCTTGTCGTACTTCCAACCAGGCCGATCCCATTCCCTGGCGACGACCGCGCTCAAAAACATATTCAAGCAGCGCCCGGCCAATACCACGCCGTCGGGAGTGCGGTGCCGTCGCCAGATTCTGAATCTGCAGTTCCCCGCAGATCAGCCAGGAGCACAGATAACCAACGATCTGCCCCTGAATCAACGCAACATCAACAGCGGCTACAGGGTTGTCAAACTCGTCGACAAGTTGCTGTCGGCTCCAGGGGTAGCGGTAGCAGCATTGTTCAAGAGCCAGCAGATCGTCAATATCCGCAAGAACTGCTGTCTTGATCGTAACATCTTGCCCGGTCATCTGGTCTCCGCACCGCCCGACAGTAAAACAAACGCTGGTAGAATATCGAAGGTGTGTGTGAGAATACAGAAAAATATTTAGTACCTGATGAACAGTGAACAGTAAGCGGTTAGCAGTGCCTGCTTACTGCTCACTCGATTCACGGCTCACGGTTCACGATCCACTTCTGTTTTCTGCCCTCTGCCCTTCCATAGCAATTGACAAGGATTGCCGGTAATGCTGTAATGCCGCGCGCAGCAGCGAGGAGTCTTATCTATGAATCAAAAAAAACCAGTTACCTACAAAGACGCCGGCGTTGATATTGATGCCGGAAACGATTTTGTCAACCAGATTAAACCACTGGTCAAACAGACATCGCGACCCGAAGTTGTCGCCGATATCGGCGGTTTTGGTGGCCTTTTTTCTCTCAATACGAGGAAATACCAGCGCCCGGTGCTGGTTGCTGCCACTGATGGCGTCGGCACTAAGTTGATGCTGGCCTTCATGATGAACCAGCATGAAACCGTCGGTATCGATCTGGTTGCTATGTGCGTCAACGATATCATTGTCCAGGGTGCGGAACCTTTGTTTTTTCTCGACTACCTGGCAACCGGCAAACTGACACCGGCACAAGCGGTCGAAGTGATCAAAGGGATCACGGCAGGATGCAAGCAGGCCGGCTGCGCTTTGCTTGGTGGTGAAACGGCGGAGATGCCGGGCATGTACAAAGCCGGCGAATACGATCTTGCCGGTTTTGCGGTTGGTGTTGTCGATAATCCGCGGATTATTGACGGATCAACCATTACCAAGGGTGATCAGCTTATCGGCATTGCCTCCAGTGGTCTGCATTCCAATGGTTATTCCCTTGCCCGCAAAATACTCCTCGAATCGATGAAACTGGATCTTGCCTCTGTTCCGGATGGCTTTGACCGTTCTTTAGGCGACACGCTTCTTGCCCCGACACGCATCTATGTCAAAAGCATTCTCAACCTGCTGCGCGACTTCAACGTCAAGGGGCTCGCCCATATTACCGGTGGTGGATTGCTGGAGAACATACCCCGGGTACTTCCCAGACACTGCAAAGCCATCATTGACGGCACCAGCTGGAACAGACCCGCCATTTTTGAGCTGCTGCAACAGGGGGGCAATGTGGCTGCGGAAGAAATGTACCGGACCTTCAATTGTGGTATCGGCATGGTACTCATTGCCCCGGCAAAAGAAACCGATGAGATACTGTCGCGACTGGCAGGATTGGGTGAAACGGCCTGGAATATTGGTCACATCGAAGAAGCTGAGTCTCCCAGCGTTGTTATCCACTGATCGCGGAGCCATGTTTTCATGAGTATTTTACGCATCGGCGTACTCGCCTCCGGCGGCGGTACCAACCTGCAGTCAATTATCGACCGGCAACAGGCCGGCACTCTGAGTGTCGACATCGCCCTGGTGATCAGCAACAACCCGACGGCCGGAGCACTGCAGCGGGCACAACAAGCAGGTATCAGAACCCTGTGTATTAACCACCGCGATTACCGTTCGCGCCAGGAGTTTGACCAGGCACTGGTCAAGGCTCTGCAGGAAGCCGCTGTTGATCTGGTGGTGCTGGCCGGGTTCATGCGCATCATCACGGATGTGATGCTCAATGCCTTTCCACAGCGTATTATCAATATT
>JAWLDI010000130.1:0-7026 GCA_041686715.1 Pelovirga sp. | reverse complement strand
GTGACACAGGGGGCTGTAGCGAGTGAATCCACCTCGCGCCGGACCTGTCGTTATCTGGGCATCCGCTAAAAAGCGGATACCTGTTTCTACAGCTGTCCAGACCCTGTGCCGCAATAATTGCTTTTCCAAGAGCCCCAGTGCGGCCAGCAACCCTTCCAAGCGGGTTGCGGCAGGAGTAACCCTGCCCTTTGCATTAAATCCGCCGTTCAAACATGCGGACTCACTGCCTTGAATTTGCTCGCTCAAAATACCACGGACCAATCTCTTGGCGTGATCGCGTAAAAGCTGTTTAACCCCGCGTTGATCTTGTTCCGAATCCCACGGTATTCGGAACAAAGCAACGCTGCTCAATACCTCTGGTTTCTGCTTAAATAATCGCGCAGTTGCCAGCAAAGCCCAATGATCTGCCGGCAACCGGTCCAACCCTTCACGCGTTCGGGCTAAATAACGCAATGTATCGACAGCAGCCACCAGCCAGCGGGGATTGCCGTCAATTTCAAATAACATCACCAGACCAAGCGCAGCTTCACCTGGATAATACAATGAAGTCCAGCTGTCATCTCTACCGTGATCTGAAAAATATTTTGAATAAAAGCTGCCATCCGACTTTTGCATGAATAACAAAAACTCTGCCAGCCCCTGCAGCATTTTAAGATCAGTCGTTCCCGGAAGAATTTCCTCTAATTGGACCAAGGCGGCCAGTGCAAGTCCTGCCCCGCCCAGCTTGGCCTGTAAAGGGCGCAATGGACGACCGATCAATTTCGGATATGACCAGACGGCCAACATGTCCGGGCGCCCACCAACAGGCCCTACAGAATGGTCCGTCAGATATTTTGCAGCGCGCTTCAGAGCACCGGCTGCAAAGGCATCTGGGGATTCAAATGAGTGATATTGAGCCATGGCATAAAGTGTCCCCGCATGGCGTAACAGATTGTACTTCTGATTATCGCCAACTTCACCCGTCAAATCGCTACGGTAGCGAAAGCGACCGGAATCTGTGACGGCATGAGCCAGATAAGCCGCCGCCCAGTGCATGCGCTGCTCCAGATCAGGCTCAGGCACCAGGTCGCCATCTTTCACAGCTAATGCAGTAGCTTCCATCGTGACCGTCCACAGGAACAAGGCCATCATTACTGCTATCTTTTTGAGCATATCATCATCAATGTTGACCTTATCAACTGTTACTTTCAATAAACGGCCAGACAAATACTGCACGACCTCTTGATCAGGAGAACCGGTTCGCGGCCACTTGTTTTCATGCTGATTATTGAGCAAGGCCTCACTGCTACATGGGCCTGCGGAGGATGTCGAGCCCGATCAAACCGGCGCCGGATATCGGTAAGAGCCTCTACCTTCTGAAGAGTGGGCTTATTGTCCTCGCTCTCTTACCATTTCAGCTGATCGCCACGAATAAAAGCATCGGGAGCATCATAGGCGACAATGGCCTGCAATCCCACTTTACTTAGTTTGTATTTACGGTAAATATTATCACGATCGAGCCTGACAACCCTGCAGGACTCTTCATTTGATTGCATCTGCAAACATATCAAGCCATTTTGCATGACCCGCCAGTAGCCGGTTCTCTGACGGTCATTACGAATTTGACGTACTGAACCATCAGGGTCGTAATAAGAGAGGGAAACGGTCCCGGTGTTTAAATTACGCGAGGTGACCGTATGATCAACAAACAGAGCGCGAACTTCTCCGGCATCGAGCTGGTATGATTTTAGTCTATATGTTTTTCCACAGCCCCATAAGCTACCGAAAAGACTAACAAGCAAAAGGATCATAAAAAGTTTTCCAAGTCGCAGAGCTAACATGTCAAACCTCCTTTGGATCAGTGAATATAGTTCATGGCAGTGACCGGCCATTTGAATTCAGCAAACCGCAGCTATTTTTTTGGTGACGGTAATGTGGTTTTGTTCAACTAATTCTCCCCCTTCCAATGTCCAGATTGTATTCATTACCGAAAGTAGCTGGTCATTTCGTGACACAATCAATACGGTTGCATCATTTTTGTGGATCAATTCATCCACCAGTTTGATTCCGCTATCATCCAACGTCTGATCAAGATCGTCCAGCAACAATAGATCGGACGGTGTTAAGGCGGCTCGTGTCAGCAAAACCCGCTTGATTTCTCCACTGGACAAATTGCCTCCATTTTCGGCAATGCGCCCATCAAGACCATCCAGTCGCCTTAAAACAGATTCCAGGCCAAAGTGACGGGCAACCGCCTCAATCTTTGCATCTTCAGGACGCGGGTGGGCTCCCATCGTCAAGGCTTTGCGTAAGGATCCGCGTAGAATCGGCGCGCCGGGGCCAACATAGACAATCCGTTTGTTCAAGGTGCGCGTCCAATTAACATGTGATAACTGATCAAGCAGAATGCGCCCCCGGGATGGCCGCTCCATGCCGGCAATGAGCTTAAGTAAAGTGCTTTTTCCAGAACCGTTAGGGCCTGTGATGCCGATTTTTTGTCCTGCCTCGATAACCACATTGAGCTGCCGAAGTCCACGATGCGAGACCCTTGAGAGGCGGACCCGGGTTCCCGCAACCGGTGCTCTTTGGCCTTGTGATAGCGGAGCAGTTTTTGGCAGGGGGCGGACTTCCAGTAATGCCAGACAGCGAACATACGCAGCATGCCAGGCACAGTAACGATCCCACACCGAGCCCAGCTCGCGCAGTGTTTGTATCAGCATTCCCAGTGCCGCCAGGGTTCCGGCCGCGTCTGCACCGGATATGGAGCCGTTCAGGGCTACCCCCAAGACTAGGGCGACGGCAAGACCGGACGTCATATCGGGAACAACCCGCAGCAGAGAAGACCAGCGCCGGCGATGAAGTGCCGCAGAAATCATGCCCTGATTACTTTGTTTGATTTGCTTTTTTTCGCGCCCGAAACGACCTAAATGACGCAGTTCTGCCACATGTTTAATACGTTCTGTCGCATCAGCAGCAAGTTGCGCCCGTTTTTGCCGCAAAGAACCATGGGCAGACAACAAAACCGGACCCATCGCAGCGATGAGCCCCAGACCCAGCACAATCGGAAGAAGAGCCGCAACAGCCAGACTCTTATTGATATGAAACAACATAAGGGCGACGATGGGCATCACAATTGCGGCTGACAACAGGCGCGTGACCCCCTGACTGATCCAGTTACGGACGGCACTTAAGTCACCCACAAAACGCAGTGATAATCCGCCCGTGCGGCGATGGACAAGTTCACTTTCCGGCAGTCGGGAGATATGCTCAAAAAGTCGGAGCCTCACGGCTGCAGCATAGTCCTGCCCAAGGCCCTCGGCAACAACCCGCTCACTCCATCGAAACAGAGCAATGCCAATACCGGAACTTGCGATCAGAAATAAAGAATATATTGGAAGAGCCACCGAACCACTGGAGAAAGCTGAAAAAACATCACGCGTCGCAATGGCTGCCACACCGACACAGGCGGCCTGACATGATGCCAGCATGGCAACAAACATCACCCGCCGACGCCTTCCGTCTTTCAATATTCCAGGAAATCCACTCATACGACTAACCGTTGCTTCACAATGGAGGTGTTACTGTTAACCAAACAACTTGCCTGAGCCGGATCACGCAATTCTTCACGAGAAATTACCGGCAATCCGGTTGCTTTTTCTGCTTCATTGACATTAAGTGGAGACTGGGTAATCAGCCCGGTCAGAGCAAGAGGCACAATCCCAATCTGTTTCAGGGCATAGGCCCCTCCCAGCGCTGCCAGAGAGTCGGGGACGGCATAAAGAAAGCCGCCAAAAGCACTACAAACACGTGGGTTCTTCAACATAGCGGCGGTCTCTTGCTGCAGCACACCATCGGCAAACTCTACTACCGCAATATTGCATCCATTATTATCAGCAGCGCCAAGCAGCGTATCGATACCCCTTTCGATACGCAATAAGGGCTGTTCATAGGTCGACACCATGCCGGCATCAGTAAAATCGGCGGTAAAATCAGCGCCGGCATCAACATAGGCATTATAGTCTCCAAAGGCTCCCGTACCAGTGGCCTTGAGCGCTGCAACGCGGTATCCGGCCAGTCGCAGGCCGTGAACCAGTGATGCAGTGGCATCGGTTTTGCCGGAATTCATGGATGCACCAACAACGCCAATGGCTGTCAATTTTTGCGGTCGTATGGCCAGCGGCAATGCATACTGGTCAAGATTCAAAACAGCTCCTTTTTCATCCGTCAACAGGCCAATGGGCAGCACACGGGTCGGCAGTTTCATCTTGCCGTTGCGCACACGCATCTTACCGAGGCACCCGCCACCGGCCAGAAGATCCGCCCCTTGGGGGTTAAGTTGAGCGATCCCCTCAAACTGATCCGAAGCATAGCGCGCCCCACAAGCAACGATAATTAAATCACCTTGATACAATTCATTGGGTCGACCGCTACGCAGCTGAATTCTTTTATGAGATCCGATCCGCTGAATACGGCCGAGAACCAGGTCTCCAGACCTGGCCAATCCCACATCATTGCACAGACCAACGGCATCATTCTGTTTCACCCGGCGCGTTGAAAACGCCCATTTTGCCGCTTGAATCATGTCAACAGTATTCATCAAATTCGCTATTTTCATTTCACACTCCCTGAAGTCATAAGTATGACAACCTGTTATTGAGTCATCTTTGGGGCAAGATGCTCCGGGGCCTCGCGAGGCAGCCACAGACCAACCAGCCCCCCCAGATACACGCATTCACGCCAGTCATGGCCACAACCGTCCATGACTGTCAGGTTGACCTGCGATGTCAGCCCTTGTGCGCAAACCGCTTCATTAAGTGCTTTAACCCAGTTGGTAGCTCGCTCCACCCGGTTGTCACCCTGTTGTCGGTCAATAGCTTTGCCTCGGCGCAGGTTCTGATCCTGGTCGGTATCACGTTCACCAACAAACACTTCAATCGGCAAACGGAGAAAAGCTGAGAGATTCGACCGCACTAATGGCGTAAAACCCTGCAATTTTTTTTCAGGCCTTGCTAATCCATAGGGATACGGGGAGTTGTCCGGAAAGGTGTACCAACCGGCGGAACAGAGGGCCAGACGGTTAATCAAATGGGGGTAAAGCAGGGCAAAACGATGAGCGAATTGGGCGCCACCGGAGTATCCCAGAAGATCAAACGAAGAGATATCAGCAACACCGGGAAGGTTGATCGATTTCAACAAGGAGAGTAAGGCAAGATCTGCCCTTCGCTCTGCCAGGACACGTTGATAGCCACGCCAGTTTGTCTCGTCAAAAACAGGCGCAATCACAGTACGTCTGCCGTGCGAAAACCGACTCGTTAAGACTTTCAGCATTCCTTCGACATCACGATAAACACCATGAACGACCACCAGCGGTGGTAATGAAGGATCAGGGGTTGTCGGGATAGCGACCCAGCATCCCAAGCCTGTCAGTTGGTCGGACGCTACTCGTCTAATCTTGTGCAAGCTTATTTGTGATTGGCTCTTACCGGGGGGTGGCAGAATTTCCAGAGGACTTTTGAACATGTTTCACTCCTGTTACCAGATGTATTGTCGACAATAGGAATTGGCATAATAGCTTCCATATTGTTGAATCGTTTACATCTAGAACGGGCGTAAAACCGCTTTTATTCCACTGATTCGAAAAAAATAAAATTATCTGGCTATCCAACTTCGCACCAATTGTGCCGGGTAAGGGATCGAAACCGATATGCCCCGCTGGCAATCTGGATCCTGCGACTTCGCGCAGGATGACACAGACACCGTTGTCCGGGGCAGAACCCTGCTGTCATTCTGCGCGCAGCGAAGCCTAGTCGCAGCGTCTATTTCCTCTTTTGTTGATTTACTCAAGTCAAATAGATAACCAATTAAAATTATTGCTTGCGGCCGCAGCCAACAGGTTTTTGCAGTAGGCCCCAGCCATAAAGAGGGTCCCTGCCCTGCGGACCCAAATCCAGGGCCGCCTCTGCAAGAACGGATTTAATCTCAAAGGGGGTCAACTCCTGCTCAAAACGCAGACAGGCCGCCACTGCCGTAACAAAGGGGGCCGCAAAAGAGGTACCGTTACGATACTCTCCCCCTGTCGCCGAAGGAGTCCAGACACCTACCCCTGGTGCCGCCAGAGCAACGTGATCACCCCGGTTAGCTCGGGCATAGAGTCTGAGACGTGCGTCTACCGCAGTGACGGCAATGACTCCTTCATAAGCGGCAGGAAAACCGGGCTCAGCTTCCGGGCCGTGGTTACCCACGGCCGCGACCAATGGATAGTTTCCTCGCTGTGCAGCAGTGACAGCGTTTGCCAGCAACTCATTATGTGGCCCGGCCAGGCTGATATTGATCGCGTGAACATTTTGTGACATCAACCAGTTCATTCCTTCAACAACGAACGCTGCAGTTGTTTGACTTCTGCCTTTTCGATCAGTATTGAACACGTCTGCGACATAGACTCGCGCGCAAGGGAGTAAGCCTGTAGGGGATTGCTGTGGAGATCCGGCCAGCAAACTTACAACTGCAGTGCCATGAGTGGTATCCGAAGGAGTGTCCGTATCAGCGAACTGTTTACTTTGCAACCTGGAAAAACCCAGTCCGGCCTGCCTGCGGTCAATGGCCGTATCAATAACACCCACCCGCAAGGACGGCTGACAGGTCACGTCGTTTGGGGCAGGCCAGCCAATCAATTGCTGACCGAAACAGCGTTCACCCACGCAAGAACCGGAATTGAGTTGATAGACATGATTCAGATCATAGGTAGTATCAGTATCCAGCCCTTTCAGACTCGCCAACGCTTCCTGCTCGCTCATGCCGGGAGGAATACGCAAACGCGTAAAGGAGACTCCCAGTGATTTCAGCTGGCGTGAGCCAATAACAGAAAAACCGAGTGATTTTAGCACGTTGAGCTGAGTCGGGGTAATATCAGCGGCAAGAATTTCATCTGCCATCCAATGATCGCCGTCACCGCCATTGCCACTATTATCGTCATCATCGTTATCGTCATCATCATCATCGTCATCATCATCGTCATCCGCGCAGGCATGGCGAACAAATGGATCCGCC
>JAWLDI010000129.1:0-7067 GCA_041686715.1 Pelovirga sp. | reverse complement strand
TTCAAACCCTGATAAACAAATTCTGTAATTTTTTACCCTAAGTAAAATTATCCTTGACAATTCAGCTCATTTTTTGTTTGTTAGCCCTGTAAAAAACAGCGTTTTATGTTTGTTGACACATCCTCACCAATGAGACAATGTAGCGCAACGCTGAGTTTTTATTGCCACTGTTTACCAACCGCGCAGTTTTTACAGATGTCATGATCGCTCAATGACATCAGACAACGACTTAAACTTTTGTAAAGGGATGCCAACGATGTCAAACAACAAAATCAAACCCTCATTGCAAAACCCCCTCGCTGAAAAGCAACAGGTTGATTTCAACATTCCAGGCGAAGTGGCCGGCCAGTCAGGCGCTTACGAAGAGGTTATGCGCGAAGGCTACGAACTGATCGAGCGCCCGATTAAATCCGTTAGTGTCGCCCAGATCGAAAAACAGCATTTCAAAAAAAGAATGACCGTCTGGGAACGAATAAATTTTCTGACCAAACATGACCCCAACATTCTGTTCCAGAACTGGGGCAAAAATCTGGACGGCGCCTCTCTTGTAACCGGTATTCTCAATATCAACGGCCGCGATGTCGCCATTTACGGCCATGATTTTACTGTCCGTGCCGGATCCATTGATGCCACCAACGGCCAGAAACTTGCGCGTCTGATGTACATGGCCGGAGAGAAAGGGATTCCGCTGATCGGCATGAATGACTCTGCCGGTGCCTTTGTCCCCGCCGGAGTCGGTGGACTTGACGGTTACGCCGAAGCCTTTACCGCTCTACGTAAAATCAGTGGTGTGATTCCGACCATCATGTGCATGTTCGGTTTTAATGCCGGTGGCGGGTCTTACCTGCCTCGACAGGGAAGCTTTGTCATTCAGCCGGAAGACACCTTTTTTGGCCTGACCGGGCCTGGAGTCGTTAAATCGGTTCTCGGTGAAGACATCAGCCCCGAAGACCTTGGCGGCCCCAAGGTTCATGCCGCCTCAGGGGTTACCGACCTGACTGTCTCCGACGAAATGGCCGCCCTGCGTACCGCTGTCCGCCTGCTCAGCTACATCCCCGACAACAACCACAGCATGGCTCCCTACCTGGAAACCAGCGATCCCCTTGATCGCAAAACCTGGGAGATCAACACCCTGCTGAAAAAAGCCTTCAACTCCCCCACCGGATTCAACACTCCGTTCGATGTGTCCATTATCATTCAGCAGATCTGTGATCATGGTGACTATTTTGAAATCCAGCCGACCCGCTCCCGTGAAGCTATCACTGCTTTTGGTCGTTTAGGGGGCAACGTTGTCGGTTTTGTCGCCAACAATTCAGCCGTATCCTCCGGCCAGATCGACTGCGACTCGGCACTGAAAATTGCCCGTTTTGTGCGTTTCTGTAATATCTACAACATTCCCCTGATTTTCATGGAGGATACCACCGGGTTCCTCCCTGGTCGCGATCAGGAAGCACGCGGCATTGTTCAGGCCGGTCGCTCCATGCTTGACTCCATCGTCGATGTCCGGACTCCGCGTATTCTGCTGATCCTGCGCAACGCCTTTGGCGGGGCCTATGCTTCCTTCAACAATTATCCGACGGGTGCGGACCTGGTGCTGGCACTACCGACCACACGACTGGCGGTTATGGGCCCGGCCGGCAAGGAATTTGTGTACAAGGAGGAGCTGCGCAAGTTGCGAGGCTCTGTCAAGGAACGCGTTGCCCAGGGCATTGCCGAGCGCACCAAAGCAGGTCTTGACGGTGCTGATGCACGAAAAGATGCCGAAAAAGAGGTCGCGGAATGGCTCAAGCAGCAGGAAGCTGCCTTGAACCAGCGCTATGAGAAGGAATTGATGAACCCGAAAGAAGGGCTGGCCCTCGGCTCTATCTCCTCGCTGGTCATGCCGACCGATTTACGTCAGGCGCTGGGAGAAAACCTCAATTTCTTCCTGCGTCACTACAAACCGTCGGCCTGGCAGGGAGTCCAGCGCGAGTTCCATTGACCTTAAACGTCGGCAGCATTGTTCGCGTGCTATTTATACGTGCTATTTTTAAATACATGGAAACTGGAGATTGAACTCATGTCACAAACTAACGCCCTTTATTTCAACAATCCCCTGATCCACAAGGATCGTCGTCTCGGCAAATCTTCATCCAAATGGGTAAACTCGTTTTCCTGCGAGGGGCGCATCAGCCCCCTGATTGTCTGCCGTGGTCCAATCCGCAAGGAAGCCATGGATGTCTATGAAGAAATGGGAATCAGTCATTATGGCATCCTGCTGTCGGAGAAGGATTCCATTATCTACCCCAACGCCCTGTCACCCGAACTGCGCCAGTTGACCGACACCAGCAGGGTGCATCGGGTTCCTGACTATACCGGGGCCTCAAAAGAGGAACGGGTCGAGCGGATCCAGCAGATCATCAGCATTGCCAAAGACAATGGCTATGACTCAATTTTTGCCGGTTATGGTTTCATGGCCGAAGATGATGAATTTGTAGCTGCCATCGAAAATGCCGGCCTGCGCTTCATCGGCCCCTGTTCCGGCACCCAGCGCGCCGCCGGAAAAAAAGATGAGGCGAAACGCACCGCTCTCCAGGTTGATGTCTCGGTCACTCCGGGAATTGACAATGTTACCGCCCGCACCCTGCTCAATAAACATAAAACCCGGGATCAGTTGCGCGCCCTGGTCAAAGCCGAAGAGCTCAACCTTGATGAGAAAATCATCGATGATCCGGAAACATCTCTTGAGGATCTGGCTGACGACATCCTGTTTGCATCGTACAATAAGGGTATCGACCTGATTTCTATTGAAGAAATGTGCCACCAGGTTCAGTACGAATGTGCTGAAATGTTCAAGAAATATCCTGGTGCGCGTATCCGCCTCAAGGCCATCGGCGGTGGCGGCGGCAAGGGCCAACGGATTCTCGGCGCCTCATTGCTGACGATCAAACAACCGACGGACAAACAGATCGAACAGGCCGCGGCTGATGCACCGGGACTGGTCCGCGAAATTCTCAATGAGGTCAAAGCCAACGGGGTCGGCGACAACAAGAACGTTCTGATCGAGCTGAACATTGAACAAACCCGGCACAACGAGATTCAGCTGCTAGGTAACGGTCAGTGGTGTATCGCCCTGGGCGGCCGTGATTGTTCGTTGCAGATGCACGAACAAAAACTGCTGGAGATTTCCGTTACCCAGGAAGGTCTTGCAGCGGAAATTGCCAAAGCCAAAAAGGCGAAAAACAAGCCCCAGATTGAGGCCCTCGAATCGGACCTCGCTGTACTCAAACGCATGGAAGAGGAGTCGGAGCGATTCGGCCTCGCCGTCGGTCTCGACTCGGCATCGACATTTGAATGTATCGTTGATGGCTCTCGCCACTATTTCATGGAAGTCAATACCCGCATTCAGGTTGAACACCGGGTTACGGAACTGGTTTACAGTCTCAAGTTCACCAATCCCGAAGACAAAAACGATTTCTTTGTTGTCGAATCCCTGGTCGAAGCCATGGCCCTGCTGGCCGTGCATGGGGAGCGCCTGCCGCGCCCAGAGCGTATTCAACGTTTCGGTGCCGCTGCTGAAGCGCGTCTGAATGCGACCGATGTGTCCCTGTCACCGAGTGCCGGTGGCTATATCCTGTACTGGTCACCCCCGATTGAAGGAGAAATTCGTGACGATCAGGGCATCAGCACGCCCAATCCCGATACCGGCCAGTTCATGTTTTATCACCTCGCCGGTGCCTACGATTCCAATATTGCCCTGCTGCTGACCAAAGGTGAGGACCGCCTCGACAGCTACAAGCACCTTTCGAAAGTCCTCTGCAGTACGATATTGCGTGGCCGCAACCTCGCCACCAACCTGAAGTTCCACTACGGCCTGGTCAACTGGTTTATCGGCAACAACGTCATGGCCAAACCAACCACCCGTTTTATTGTTCCCTATCTGACCCTGGTCGGCAAACTCAAGGAAGAGGCTCAGCGACTGGATATTGTCCACGCGTTTCTGGCGACAAAGAAACACTACGCCAAGCTCTTCGCTGATGATCCGGAAGGCGCCAAGGCCGCTTCAATGGCCCTTGATCGCAAAGGCACGCTATTGACCCGACCCATGGAGATGCTGCTGAATGATCCGCATCTGCTGTCGGGATGGCTGAGCATTAACAAATGCAATTATCGTATGGATAATGGCAAAATCACCTGGCTGCGCAACCCGCTACTGGTGCTTCAGGACACCTATCAGTACCTGAACATGAACTGGCGTGCTGATGCTCCGGCTGCCGAGGTGATCTGGACCCACGATCGTGATCTGCTGGATGGTGCTCTCGAATTCTACCGCCAGCTGCGCGAAAAGTTCTCTCTGAATACCCAGGAATTTGTTGAATTGAACGATATTCTTGCTAAAGAAAAACCCCAGGGGGGCTTTGATAAAGAAACCTGGGCACAAATTCAGTCTGCCCATGCCGGTTATGAAATCGGCAATGAAATCCTTGGTATCCTCTTTTTAGTTGGTGAAAAGATTAATTTCTTCGACTTGAAAGTTGAAGAGGACCTGGAGGTAACCATTCCCGAATATCTGCACGACACAGATCTTCAGGCGGCCATGAAGAAAGTCCTGGTTCCGCCTCCGGCGACCAAAGAGGATGAAATTGTTTCACCCGGTGGCGGCATGTATTATGGCCAGGAAGCTCCCGGCATGCCTCCTTTTGTTACCGAAGGTATGCATTTCGATAAAGGCCAGCCTTTATTTATCCTTGAAGTCATGAAAATGTTCAACAAAGTCCCGGCTCCCTTCTCCGGAACTATCGATAAAATTATCATTGAAGGTGGCGATGGGACGATCATCCAGAAAGGCCAACCACTGTTCAAGGTGACTCCTGATGAAAAATTTGTTGAGGTCGACCCACAACAGGTAATCCGTCAGAAACAGGAACAGACTAATGCTTACCTGGAAGTTGTCATCTAATCGACAACCTAAAGCGTAGTGGGCGGTAGCATTGAGTCCACTACGCCTGAAATTCTTTTCATAAAAACAGCAGGCATTCCAGAACGGGATGCCTGCTGTTTTTTGCTATCCGGGTCAAACACAACCCGTCACTGTCGATTTAGCCCTGCGCAGTCCAGTGACCGTGAAGGTTGCAATATTCGCGCGCGGTCACTTTGTCCGCCGTTATATTAAAGGTTACCTCGGGAGTCTCGCCGGGCTTGAGAAACTTGCAGTAGACCTTGTCGTCGGCGATCAATTCGATCCACTCGATGTAATGAGACTCTTCCATCGGGTGGGCCACACTTCCTACCTTGACAGTAATGGTACCATTACCTTTTTCAATCACCGGAACGTGTTTTTCTGTCGCCGCATCTACGGTATTCTCTGTCATCATTTCCATGTTTTTACCACAACAGACCAGTGCCCCGGCACCGGCATGCATCACTTCGACAATATTTCCACAGATACTACATTTGTAAACCTCGAGATGTTTAGGCATCGTTTTCCTCCGTTAGTTTGGTGCCAGTATCGGCACAGATCAATAAAAGGCATGAGCCAATCACTTTAACTTGACATTCTAACACTAAACTGTTCATCTTTCACCATCAAGATTGCGGTTATTTTTCATCATTTTTTTTGATCTTTTGCGGCATTTTATCTATACTCGGGATCAAGGTGGTTATCGACTCTCTGCCCTGCAGGTGAGGTCAGAACGTCCACTCGGAATAGCAGTTATCAGGGGCAAACTACAGGAATCCGGTGAGCCAGCCCACCGCTTGAGTGGGACGCCTGAAGGATTTACAGCATGCCCCACCTCATTGGCACTCGATGTGAGTCCAATGACCCACGGTAGCGGTGGAGAGTCGTCTTGACCAGATGGGTCCGACAACAGGTCGGATCCTTTTTTTTGCTTGCCCCCCCTAAACAATAGCGACACCGCGACCACTATGCTAATATTACCAGCTGTTTTCTGATGCTGATGAGCAGCTTCAACAATCCCGGAGGAGCTATTGAACGATACATCCACAGACTCGGACTTTACCCGTCTTTGTGTTGACAACAAAGATATTACCCTGATCGGCACAGCGCATATTTCCCAGGAATCGGTTGATACCGTCACCAAGGCCATAAATGAGTTGGTGCCCGATACCGTCTGCGTCGAACTTGATCTGCAGCGCTACCAGTCTCTGATCAACCAGAAAGGGTGGGAATCCCTGAACCTCAAGGATGTCATCCGCAAAAAACAGCTGCCTTTTTTGCTCGCCAATCTGGCCCTGTCCTCCTATCAAAAAAGAATGGGGCTGGCGACGGGCGTTCAACCGGGAGCAGAACTTGCGGCCGCAGCACAGGTCGCCGAAGCTCAGGGCATGCAGGTTGAACTGGTCGATCGCAACATCCGCACAACCCTGCTCCGAGCATGGCGAATTACCGGCCTGTGGAACAAGATGAAAGTTTTGGGAAGCCTGTTTGCCAGTCTCTTTGAAAAACAGCAGGTCAATGAAGAAGAGCTGGCCAGGCTGCGACAATCAGACAATCTCGCCGGCATGCTCGAAGAGATGGGGGAGATGCTCCCCTCTATCAAGCAGATTCTGGTTGATGAACGCGACACCTACATGGCATATCACATCCGCCATGCACCCGGCGAACGGATTGTCGCTGTTGTCGGGGCCGCGCATCTTCCCGGGATCACCCGGCACCTGCAGCAACCTGCGGCAAGCGCAGCGGACATTGAGGACATCAACAAGATACCGCCAAAACCCCTGTCTTCCCGCATCATCCCCTGGGTCATCCCCGTCCTGGTTTTATCGTTGTTTGTCGGCGGTTTTTTTTTCGGTAACCGCGACCAGATGGCGCAAGCCGCCACAGCCTGGATTCTTGCCAACGGATTTTTTTCCGCCGCCGGCGCCCTGCTGGCCTGGGGGCACCCGATTACTGTCGTCACCGCCTTTATCGCCGCACCTTTGACATCCCTCAATCCGACCATTGGTGCCGGATTTGTTACCGCCCTGGTACAGTCTTTTGTTGCCCCGCCCCTGGTTTCAGATATGAAAAAGGTCGGCGAAGATCTTCTCAGCCTTAAAGGATGGTGGCACAACCGGCTGGCTCG
>JAWLDI010000128.1:0-7286 GCA_041686715.1 Pelovirga sp. | reverse complement strand
CAATTGGCAGACGAATTTCAACTGGATTTCTATTACGAAGACTACCGCAGCGGCTGGAATGAAGGAATCAGGATATCCAAACAGTTGGGACTTTACCGCCAGCAATATTGCGGCTGCATCTACTCAGAACGCGATCGTTACGCCGGCTGAGCATCAACAATGTTATTATTGAAGCAGGTCCTACAGCTGATATAATCGGGCTCAATATTTATCCTTTCACTAACAGTTACAAAGGAGGTCACTATGTTTGAACTGATCGAAAAAGCCATGCTCACTGGTCTTGGCGCCCTGTCCATGTCACAGAAAAAGGCAGAAGAAATGGCGGAAGAGTTGAAGGAACGCCTCAATTTGAGCGAAGAAGAAGGTAAAAAGCTGGCAGAAAAAATGCAGCGGACAGCTAAAGAAAACCAGCAGAAGCTTGAAGCAACGGCCCAGGAAGAAGTGAAAAAAGCCTTTGAACGAATGGGTGTTGTTACAGAGGAGGAATTTACAGCCCTCAAGAAAAAAGTGGAAGCGCTGGAAAAGAAAGTAAAAGCCCTTGAGGGATAACCATCAGCAACCGGAACATTATTTTGTCTTTCAATCGATTTAATCGCAATATCCGCTCGCTAAAGCGGTACCGTCAGGTTCTTGCCGTACTGTTCAAGTACGGCTTCGGCCATATCGTCGAACAACTGAACATCGACTACTACATTCAACTCGGCAAACGCGCCGTAAGCTTCGGATCAACCTCAAAAGAACTGCAACGCCTGCCTTTTGGTGCCCGTTTCAGGTTGGCCCTGGAGGACCTGGGGCCAACCTTCATCAAGCTCGGACAACTGTTATCAACCAGGCCTGACCTGGTGCCGGCCGACATTATCGACGAACTGAAAAAACTGCAGGACCACCTCCCGGCCGTCGCGATTGATGATATTCGCGCCCAGATCCACGTCGAGCTGGGTCATCCGGTGGAAGAGCTGTTCCACAGCTTCGAGTTGACACCACTGGCAACGGCGAGCATAGCGCAAGTCCATCGAGCAACGCTCCAAGATGGTACTGAGGTTGTCTGTAAAGTTCGACGACCGGGAGTGGAAACCGTCATAGCGACCGATGTCGATATCATGATGGGGCTGGCCTATCTGGCCAACAAACATCTCCCCGGTGCCGATACGTACGATCCGATCGGTATCGTCAAGGAGTTTCGCCGCTCGATTCAGCGAGAACTCGACTTCCGTCGTGAAGGCCGCACCATTGATCGCTTTAGAACAAACTTCGAAGAGGATGAAACTGTCTACATTCCTGCCGTTTATTGGGACTACACCGACCATACGGTTCTGACTATGGAATATGTGTCGGGAATAAAAATATCCAACCTTGAGGAGCTTGAACTGGCAGGCCACGACCTCAAGCTGATTGCCCAAAGGGGTGCTGACTGTTTTCTTAAACAGGTCTTTCAGTACGGACTTTTCCATGCCGATCCTCACCCTGGAAACCTGTACATACTGGAAAACGACGTCATCTGCATCTTCGACTTCGGCATGGTGGGGCGACTTGATAATGAACTCAAAGTCCATCTGACCGAGTTGCTTCTTGCCGTTCTCCGCCGTGACGCCGACCAGATTATTACCCAGCTTCTGTACTCAGGTGACCTGAGTGATGAATCAAACCGTAAAAATCTTCGCCATGATCTGAATGAATTTATTGATGAGTATTATGATACGCTTCTGCAGGATATCAAAGTCGGCAAACTGCTTTTCGACTTCATCCAGATTCTTGCCCATTATCAGATCAAATTTCCCTCGAACCTGATGCTTCTTTCCCGCTCACTGATTGTTATGGAGGGTCTGGGCCGGCAGCTGGACCCCCACTTTAACATGGTTGAGCGCCTGCAGCCTTTTGCTGAACAGATCATCAAAGAACGTTATTCGACCAGCAACATTGTCAAAGATGCCGTCGGTACGGTGCGCGAATATCACGCTCTGGGGAAAAGCCTGCCTAAAGATATCAAGGAGTTCGTCAACCGCGTCAATCGCAACCAGTTCAAGGTTGATCTTGAACATCGTGGTCTGGAACGGCTGATCACTGACCTGGAAAAATCAACCAATCGCATCTCCTTCAGCATGGTCATCGCTGCCCTGATCATCGGTTCTTCTGTAGTCATGCAGGTCGATAAAGGGCCGACCCTCATGGGGTTTCCGATCATTGGTTTATTTGGATATTCCGTCGCCGGCTTTCTCGGTTTCGGTCTGGCCATTGCCATCCTCAGGTCGGGGCGCCTTTAGCTCGCTACCTGTGTCATAATTGCTACAGCAAATGGATGATTCCATCCCATCCTGCAACACTAATCGTCTAACAGAAAAACAGAGGCCAACAATTTCAGCAGGTTAGAAAAAACAAAAAGATGGCCCGTGTTTTGCATAATATTAGATCTGTGTTAGCCCTTATTTTTTTACACAGATCGGAAAGCTTCAATGATTTTTCAACGGACCCTGGCAAACAAGGTAAGTATCTCCGGCATCGGCCTGCACAGTGGTACGCGTGTCAATATGCACATGCGCCCGGCGCCAGCCAATACCGGTATCATCTTTCACCGTACCGATGGTGAGATGAAGGTTAGTATCAAGGCCTGCTCCAACAACGTCATCGACACGCGCATGGCCACGGTACTGGGCCGTAACGGCGTTACTGTATCGACCATCGAACATCTCATGGCGGCTCTTGCAGCCTTTTCCATCGACAATCTGCATATCGATATTGATGGCCCGGAAGTTCCGGTACTTGATGGTAGCGCAGCACCGTTTGTCCGTGAATTCAAGCAGGTCGGATATGTTTCATTGAATGAACCGCGCAAGTTCATTGCAATCCGTAAACCACTGGAAATTATCGAGGGTGAGAAACGGATCAGCATCATCCCTTCACGTTTTTTCAGAATTAGTTTTGATATCGCTTTTGATCATCCGGCTATTTCTGTTCAGAATCACAGCTTTAAATTTGACACGGAAAGTTTCTGCAAGGAGATCGCTTCGTCACGCACATTTGGATTTCTCCACGAAGTAGAATACCTCAAAGCCAACGGTCTGGCCCGCGGTGGCTCCCTTGATAATGCCGTGGTGATTGATGACAACGGGATCATGAACCCTGAAGGGTTACGCTTTCAAAACGAATTTGTACGCCACAAGATTCTCGACGCGGTTGGCGACTTCAGCCTCCTGGGGGCCCCCTTGCTTGGCCATATCCGCGCATTCAAGGCCGGCCATGATCTTAACGCCAAAATGGTCAAGGCCATTGAAGAGAATCCTGATCATTGGGTTTACGTCGACTTTACTGAAGAGGCACTGCGCGAAGCTCAGAAAGGTTTTGCCCCGGCGCGGGCCACGGAACTGGTTTTCAACAAGGCATAACCTGTCAGTCACACAACAAGAAACAAAAGGCAGCCGTAACTTATGGCTGCCTTTTGTTTTATAGAACAATCTGTCTATCCTGCTTGTGTTGTCAGCGTTCATTCTCTAAAATCAGGATCTGTTACTACATTATCTCCTGAGGTAAAGTTTGCATGGCAATTCCTGAATCACAGATCGACACCGCCAAACCTCACCGCAAAAAAAGAGACTGGGCACCTATCTTATTTGCCTTGCTGCTGCTGCTGCTGATTCCGCACCTCGAGGTTCACCTGGTTGACCTGACGTCACAATTGCCGATCAGCAACAGCATTATTGCCCTGGCAGTCATCAACCTCAACATCCTGCTGATCCTGCTCTTCCTGTTTTTAATTTTTCGCAATCTTTTCAAACTGTTACTGGAACGTAGGCGTGGCGCTCCAGGCGCAAGACTCCGCAGCAAACTGATCGGGGCTTTTATTGCCCTGTCCTTGATTCCGACCCTGCTGCTTTTTTTCGTCTCAGCCGGATTTATTCGCACCAGTATCGACAACTGGTTCAGCACCCAGGTTGAAATGGCACTTGATCAATCTCTTGAAGTGGCTCAAACCTATTACCGCAATTCAGAGGCAAATGCTCTTTACTATGCAGATCAGCTCAGTCAACGTATCCAACGTGAACGTTTGCTGAATGAGGAAAACCTTCCCCAACTACGCGAGCTGATTAAAGAAAAGCAGCAGGAATACAACCTGGGAATAGTCGAGGTATTTTCTGCGACGCACGAGGAGCTGGTACGTGTTGCCAATCCCAAGCTGCCAATTTTTGACATCACTCCCGCAACCTCCGATCCGGTGCGAGAAGGGCTGCAGGGTATCCGCTTTTCCCAGATCACCACTGTCGGCCAGGCCGATCTGATCCGAGGGATTGTCCCGGTGCAATCCAACTGGGACCCAAGTGATATTGTCGGCGTTGTTGTCGTCAATTATTACGTGCCCTACTCCCTCATCGTTAAAATGAAGGAGATCGCATCGTCAGTGGATCAGTACAAGACGACCCGTTCAATCAAAGGGCAAATCCAGCAGAGCTATGTCATCGTCCTGTTGCTGATCGCTCTGATTATCATGTTTCTGGCAACCTGGTTCGGTTTTCATCTGGCCCGGGGTATCACTGTACCGATCCAGGAACTGGTGACGGCAACAACCCGGGTTGCTTCCGGCGATCTGGACATTCAACTGGAAACCAGCAGCACCGATGAAATTGGCGCCCTGGTCCAATCATTCAATAAAATGACGGCCGATTTACGCCACGGACGCCAGGAAATCAACGCCGCCAATATCGAACTCAAACGCTCCAATCTTGAAATGGATCGTCGCCGCAACTACATGGAAATCGTGCTGGCCAACGTGACTGCCGGAGTCATTTCCATTGACCGTCATGGCTGCCTGACCACTGTCAACAAATCAGCGGAAAACCTGCTGCAGATGAAAGCAGAAAAAGTGCTGGGAAAAGACTTCAGAGCTGTTATTCCCAAGCTCTACATGCCCCAGATCATGACCCTTCTCAAAGATCTTTTTTATTCAGAAAAAGGCACAGTACGCCAGCACATGACCATCCCCATTGGCAACGAAAAGTACACCTTGATGATCAACCTGACAACGCTGCGGGACAAGGACAACAATTTCATGGGGACTGTCGTTGTCTTTGACGATCTCACACAGCTCTACAAAGCCCAGCGCATGGCAGCATGGCGGGAAGTGGCGCGACGCATTGCCCATGAAATCAAGAATCCCCTCACTCCGATCCAACTTTCGGCGCAACGTCTGCGACGACGCTACCTGGATCGTTTCAGCGCAGAAGATGATGTCTTTGATGAATGTACCAGGATGATCAGCAGCCAGGTTGACGAGCTGAAAAACCTTGTTAATGAGTTTTCAAACTTTGCCCGCATGCCGGCCACCAACCCAACACTCAACAACCTGAATGATGTTGTCCAGGAGTGCCTGACACTGTACCGGCAGGCCCATAAAGATATCAAGTTCAACACGGTCCTTGATCCGCTGGTGCCCGACAGCAAATTTGACCGCGAACAGATCAAGCGCGCCCTGATCAATCTCCTCGAAAATGCTGTCAGCGCTACGCCGTCTGGTGGCATGATCGTCATCAACTCCAGCTACAATCAGGAAATCAATATCATTACCCTGATGGTTTCCGATACCGGCTGTGGCATCCCGGCAGAAAACAAGCCACGCCTGTTCGAGCCTTATTTTTCGACAAAAAAGACCGGCACAGGCCTTGGTCTTGCGATCGTTTCAACGATTGTTGCCGACCACAATGGCTATATCAGGGTCAAGGACAACGATCCACAGGGAACCCATTTTATTATCGAATTACCGGCAGATGAAAACAGCTGATCTCAGCTTGACAGGAATTTATACCAATGAAACATATACTTATAGTCGATGATGAAGAAAGTATCCGGCAGAGCCTTGAAGGTATCTTAAAAGATGAGGGTTTCAAAACAACCTTCGCCAGTAGTGGCGAAGAGTGCCTGCAGATGATGAATTCGGAAGATCCCGACCTGATTCTGCTCGACATCTGGATGCCGGGGATCGATGGTCTCGAAACCCTGAAAAAAATCAAACTGTCAAGATCACAACAACTCGTCATCATGATGAGCGGCCACGGAACGATTGAAACGGCGATCAAGGCTACGCGACTTGGTGCCTTTGATTTTATCGAAAAGCCATTATCTTTGGAAAAAGTTCTATTATCTATTGAAAATGCCCTCAAGGTAGGCCAACTGGTCGAGGAAAATACTGCACTCAAAGAGAAGCTCGCTCGCGATTACCAGATGATTGGCGAAAGTCCGCCGATAAAAAAACTCAAGCAACAGATCAAGATTGCTGCACCAAGCGCTGGGTGGGTTCTGATTACCGGTGAAAACGGCACCGGCAAGGAGCTGGTTGCCCGAGCCATCCATCAACAATCAGGACGCAGCGGTAAGCCTTTCGTTGAGGTTAACTGTGCCGCGATTCCGGAAGAACTCATCGAGTCAGAATTGTTTGGACATGAAAAAGGTGCCTTCACCGGAGCAACAGCGGCACGGCGTGGAAAATTTGATCAGGCCAACGGCGGCACCCTGTTTCTTGATGAAATAGGCGATATGAGCCTGAAAACCCAGGCCAAAATCCTGCGCATCCTGCAGGAACACAAATTTGAACGGGTTGGTGGTAACCGGACCATCGAAGTTGATGTACGGGTCATTGCGGCAACCAACAAAAACCTGCCCCAGGAAATAAAAGTCGGAAATTTCCGCGAAGATCTTTATTTCAGACTCAACGTTCTCCCCTTTGTCGTGCCGTCACTACGTAACCGCAAGGAAGACATCCCGCTTCTTTGTGCCCACTTTTTGAATTTTTTCTGCAGTAAAGAAAGTCGGGAAAACAAAACCATCAGCGATGAGGCCATGCAATGCATGCTCGCCTATGATTGGCCGGGGAACGTCAGAGAACTGAAAAATCTGATTGAACGACTGGTGATCATGACTCCCGGGACAGAAATACAACGCGCCGATTTGCCACAGGACATCAGCAACATATCATCATCTGCCAGTGACAGCAGAGCGGCGGCACTGGCAGAAGAATTACCCGATTCATACAAGGAAGCAAAGGAAATTTTCGAGGAACAGTTCCTGGTTGAAAAGTTAAAAAAGAATAACTGGAACATTTCACGAACCGCTGAAGACATTGGTCTGGAACGATCCAACCTGCATAGAAAGATCAAGCATTATCAAATCAACCCAGACTGAATCTCGAAAAAGACAAAAAAAAGGGTTCATTCGTAAAAAAGTTGAAACGCTATAA
This sequence comes from Pelovirga sp., assembly GCA_041686715.1. GTDB lineage: Bacteria > Desulfobacterota > Desulfuromonadia > Desulfuromonadales > Geopsychrobacteraceae > Pelovirga. The sequence continues at coordinate 67 of JAWLDI010000128.1, read as the reverse complement.
TAGGCAGCATTCTGCCTGATAAATAAGTGCACCGGGCTTAACCATTCTGGTAAGGTTTTGTTTCCCG
>JAWLDI010000127.1:0-7298 GCA_041686715.1 Pelovirga sp. | reverse complement strand
TCTTTAATGACCATTTTGCGCACATCCGCTATCAGGAAGAGCTGAGCCGTCTCTATCGGGTTTGTATGGAAGCGAAGGGATGGCAGCTGGTGCGCGTACAACCGTCTACGGAAAATGGTGATCCTGATTCCATCAAGGCGGAATAACCGTCATTCCTGGCTCAGGGATGATAACGTACAGGTGATGGCTGATCGTGACTATCGGAGACGCTTACATACCTTCTGAGCTCGCAACCCGGGCCACCAGGCTCCAGCACCCTGCCGGAGGCGCACTGCCGTCACATAAGGCGCGTCAGGTGCCGGCATCCGGGGGTTCAGAACAACATAAGACCACATCGGAATCGATCATTGAAGCCGAATATGTTGACCTGTACCAGCCGACACCACGCCCCCCCGAGCAGAATCAACACTGGCACAGTCTGATTGTTGAAGACGATAAAAACCTGGTGAGCATAACACCGCAGTCCCTTAAGCCAGATCCACACCAGCAGCAGCTGATCGAACGCTATGCTGATCATAGCGGCGCCGCTCCTCTGCCGGGGAGGTATCTCAATCTGCTTGTCTAACTGACTTGTAACGCTTCACCTGTCGTGCATGTCGCAGAAGTCGCGGATCTGAACAGATACACTGAATGATTATTTTTTTTGGGTCAGGTGTCGTTTCACCTTTTTCATGTCTTCCCAGACGCGTTTTTTTTCGGCCGGTGAACGTAGCAGATAAGCCGGATGAAAGGTCGGCATCACGGCAATCCCCTGGTACTGGTACCAATTTCCCCGCAAGCGACTGACCGGGGTTTGCACCTCAAGCAATGACTGGGCGGCGAAACGACCCAGAGTGACAATGACCTGCGGTTCAAGCAGGGTCAATTGGCGCTCCAGGTAGGGCCTGCATGCTGTGACTTCCTCCGCCGCAGGGTTACGATTACCTGGAGGTCGACACTTGATCAGGTTGCAGATATAGACATCCTTAACGGATAATCCCATGGAAAAAATGATCCTCTCCAGCAATCTCCCCGCCTCACCGACAAAAGGAAGACCCTGTCGGTCCTCTTCGAAGCCCGGCGCCTCGCCAACGAACACCACCTCGGCTAAAGGATTACCGCGGCCGAAAACAACCTTTGTCCGGGTCGCGGCCAAGGGACAACGTCGGCACTGTTCAGCCTCCGTTTTCAGCCCGTCAAGGGTCTGCAGCGGCGCTGGAACCTGGGCGCCGCCCTGACTGCCGGCAGTCAAATAACCATCAGGCGATGCTGACGTTCTCTCCAGAATATCAAAACCAAACGACCGCAGGTCTTCTAAAAGACTGCGAGCCTGACAGACATGTTCATAGCATTCGTGGTATAGTTTATTATTCATGGAACTTGATCCCAGTTCTGTTCTTATAACAACCGAATGATTTACAGGTTTGACAATATGCTGCGGTTATTTGCTGTTCTGTTGGTTATTGTTGTGGTTCCGGAAACCGCTTTTGCCTGGGGTGCAGGTGTCCATCTCGGCACCGGCCTGCGTGTTCTGGCGGCACCGGAATTTCTGCCACAGGCGCTACAGGTTTTGTTAGCTTCACATCCCCTCGACTATCTTTACGGTTGCATTGCCGCCGACATCACCCTCGGCAAAAAGTACACCCATCACCTTGAACATTGTCATAACTGGCGTGTCGGACATAAAATTCTGGAACGCGGCAAAAACGACAGTCCGGAGGCTGAAGCCTGCGCCTACGGCTACCTCTCCCATCTGGCTGCCGACACTGTGGCCCACAATTATTTCGTACCTTACAAGCTGGCAATGACCTACAATACCACGTTCCACAATCATGCCTATTGGGAAATCCGGGCGGATATCGGTGTCAAGAAAGAAACCTGGAAGATCGCCCGGCAACTGGCCAGGCGTAATAATCGCCACCTTGACAAGGTGCTCAGCGGAACCTTGTCTGACACGATTTTCTCATTCGGGACCAATAAGCAGATTTTCAATTCAATGATGATGATCAGTCGGCTGAATCGCTGGCAGAAGATGGTCGGAACGATCGCAACACACTCCAGGTGGCCTTTTGATCGGACCGAGCACGACGAATATATGGCCCTTGGATTGCAAGCAACGCAGAGTATTTTAAGCGATAAACAAAGCCCCTATTGGAATGCGGATCCAACCGGAGACCGCGCCCTGACTGCGTCGAACCTGATTCGCAAAAACATGAGGCTGCTTTGGCTCGACGGCAAATTACAGCAGGAAGACTCCGACCTGATTCTTAAGGAACTACGTGAACGATTCAAGCTGGGCATTACCGATCCTGACGAGATACTGCCATTGTTCACGGTCGTTTAATCTCTGCCGATGACCCCTCTTTCCATACTGAGTGAACCCGGTCCAGCAATTGCTCTGCTACGGCGGCTTTACTCATCAATTCAAGCTGCTCGGCTGAGCCGTCACGATATAAAAAACGCACAATATTGGTATCGACATCAAAACCGGCATCCGTAGCAGAAACATCATTGGCGGCAATCATATCAAGATTTTTACTGATGAGTTTGTCTGTTGCATGTTCAACCAGTTTTTCTGTTTCAGCGGCAAAACCGACTAGTATCTGTTTGTTTTTACGACGTCCCAGCTCCGCAAGAATATCCAACGTTTTTTCAAGCTCCAAGGTCATAGTGGTGTTTTTTTTCTTCACTTTCTGCTCCTGACGTTGAGCTGGGCGATAATCCGCTACTGCGGCCGCTTTTATGACTACGTCAGAGGTATCAAAACAACCGACCATGGCATCATACATCTGCTGTGCTGATCCGACTGCAATCGTTTCAACCCCGACAGGTGATGGCAGCTGACAAGGGCCCGTCACTAATGTTACCCGGGCACCACGGCGACAGGCCGCAGCGGCAATGGCATAGCCCATACGACCGGATGAATAATTTGTCAGATATCGCACTGGATCGATCTCTTCACGGGTTGGACCCGCGCTGACGAGCATGCTGCAACCATGGAAATCTTTTACTGCCAGCATATCCTCAACAGCTGCAAGAATGTCCTGTGGATCCGGCATTTTACCCTGACCGGCCCAACCACAAGCGAGATCACCATGAACCGGATCAAGCAGGTGATACCCAGCATCGCGTAATAGCTGCTCATTTTGCCGGTAAAACGGATTTTCATACATGTTGGTATTCATTGCCGGGACCACCAGAACCGGTGCCCTGGTCGCCATCAGGGTCGTGGTCAACAAATCATCGGCCAGCCCCTGGGCAACTTTACCGATCAGATTAGCCGTCGCCGGCGCCAGGACAAACAGATCGGCACGATCTGCCAGCGAGATATGTCCTATTTCGCGTTCCTGGTAAAGGTTGAACAGCTCTGTATGAACCGCATTGCCTGACAAGGTTTGAAATGTCAGGGGGGTAACAAATTCACGGGCAGATGCGGTCATAACGACATGGACATCAGCCCCGGCCTTGGTCAGTAAGCGCAACACTTCCACCGCCTTATAGACGGCAATACCGCCGCTGACGCCAAGAATAATTGTTTTTCCATTGAGCATCGGCTGACCTCAGTTCAGGAAAGGATTATGGCGTTTCTCCTGACCAATACTAGTTGTCGGCCCATGGCCAGGACAGACCCTGGTATCATCAACCAGCGGCAGCAGTTTATTTTTGATATTTTCAATCAAGAGCTGGTGATTGCCTCCGGGCAGATCGGTACGACCGATCGACCCACTGAACAGGGTGTCCCCGACAAAAAGGTAATCATCAACATGTAGACACACTCCTCCCGGCGAATGACCAGGAGTATGTATCACCTCGATTTTTAACTCACCAAGATCAATAATATCCCCATCGTCCAGCAATCGTGTCGGTTCAGGCGATTGGGTTGTCGATAAACCAAAGAATTCTGCATGCTCATTTGCTCGATGCAATAATGAGGCGTCATCCTTGTGGATCAGCAGGTCGCAGCCGGTGGCATTGATCAAGTCGTGGTTGCCGCCGACATGATCAAAATGGCCATGCGTGTTAATGATCATCACCGGCGCCAGGTCATGCTGCTGCAACATCTGCAGAATACTCTCGACATCGCCACCAGGATCAATGACCGCAGCTTTTCTGGTCTTTTCACAACCCACCAGGTAGCAGTTGACTTCCAGTGGACCGGTCGGCAAACTTGCGACAATCATGGTTATTCTCCTTTATTCCGGACGGTTGCAAACAGGTCCAGATTTTTGTTCTTGAGCTGTTCGCCGACAGAGACCCCCAGGGGCCGGTCCTGACGTTTATTCTCTTTGTTTTTCTGTGGTGTGCGCGCCTGAGTATCGACCTGCGCAGGCTCCAGGGACACCCCCTGGTCCTTGTCTTCTGCTTGCGCCGGCCCCTGCCCCATATAAAAATAACGGTCGAACAGTCGATGATAGGAGGTCCAGCCGCTTGACTGCTGTTCTTTGTCGATATGCAGCTGTACAGCATTAATCTTGGAATCCAGTTCGTCAATATAATTGAGAACAACGGCTTCCAGAAACTTCGGTCGTTTTGGTGAGCCGAAGTCATATTGACCATGATGAGACAACAGGAGATGTTTTATTTTCATGGATAATTCATGTGGAAAATCGGGAATATGGCGAATACGATCTGCGATCATTTGCACCCCGATGATAATATGTCCGAGCAGTTTGCCTTCATCGGTATAATTAAAAGAGCGATCAAAGGACAACTCCACAACCTTACCAACATCATGCAGCATGGCACCACTGATCAGCAGATCACGGTCGACCTGCGGGTAACGTTTCACCACATCGGTGGCAAGGGCGGCCAGCGCCAGAGAGTGTTCCAGCAACCCGCCGATATAGGTATGGTGCATCGATTTGGCAGCCGGCGCCCTGGAAAACAGACGATAAAATTCCGGGTCATCAAAAAATGACCGGAGCAGATCACGGATATAGGGGTTTTCCAGTGAGTTCAGCAACTTATCAAGTTCATTGCGCATTTCAGTTGCAGAACGACTGCTGACCGGCAGGAAATCGGCAAGATCAATCCCCTCCTCGGCAATTTTTTCGATGCGCTGTATAATCAGCTGCATTTTCCCCATAAACACGTTGGCTTTGGCATCAACTCGAATAAAATCATCGGTATCAAACTGCTGTGACAATTCATCCACACGATCCCATATCCGGCCATCCACATCACCAGTGCTGTCCATCAGTTTCAGTGTCATATAAGGTTTGCCATTCTTTGCCATGGCAGTAATCTTGTCACGCACCAGGAAAATCGTATTGACTCGATCTCGCTCTTGAATCTGATTGACGTAAATTTCTTTCACTTGGCCCTCATTAATGACTGTGATTGACGTACAATATTAACAGCTGCATTCATACCATCGAGAGCGGCGCTCATAATCCCTCCGGCATAGCCGGCACCCTCCCCGGCCGGGAATAACCCACGATGGCTGACCGATTCTCCAGATGAATCACGTACAATACGTAACGGCGCCGAGGTACGGGTTTCTACTCCAACCAAGGTTGCTTCCGCGCCGACAAAGCCGCGCATCTTACGATCGAAATATGGTAACGCACGCCGCAGACTGTTGGCAATGGAAGCGGGCAGGCACTCATCAAGGCTTGCATGCACGACAGTAGGAAGACTAGTGGACATCAAGCGACCACCACGCCCATGAAGAAACTCCAGCAATGGTTGCGCCGGAGCACGCCAACCAGGTTCCCCAGCCTGCCACGCGGCACGTTCCCAGTGGCGCTGAAAATCCACACCGGCCAGCACTGTTGAGGTTGCAAAATCAGCGGGCGTAACCGTCACCACCAGGGCACTGTTCGACATGGAAGCATCCCGGCGATAATCACTCATACCATTGACCACCAGTCCCCCCGGTTCCGAAGAGGCATTGATCACCATGCCACCGGGGCACATGCAGAAAGAGTAGACGCCTCTACCACTGTCAGGATCATTCCAGGACAGCCGATAATCTGCTGGAGGCAGAACCGGGTGAGACCTGCGTCCGTACTGTATCTTGTTGATCAACTCTACCGGGTGCTCGACGCGAACACCCATCGCAAAAGGCTTGAGTTCCAGTTTGACATCAAGGCTGTCAAGCAGTTTATAGGTATCTCTGGCACTGTGTCCGGGGGCAACCACCAGCGCGTCGCACTGCAGTTGATCCTGCTGGTTGATAACAACAGCAGCAACGCATTGGTTCCACATCTCGATACCAGTGAGTTTACTTGAAAACCGCAGATCAACACCAAGAGAAAACAGATGCCGGCGAAAATTGATCAGTACACCGCGGAGCCGGTCACTGCCAATATGGGGTTTTGCCAGATATTTAATTTCGGCCGGGGCACCCATGTCAACCAGCCTGTCAAGAACGTGGGAGATGCCGGGGTGCTTGAGCCTGGTTGTTAATTTGCCGTCTGAAAAGGTACCAGCGCCCCCTTCTCCAAATTGAACGTTACTGTTCTCATCCAGAATGCCCCGGCTCCAGAAACGACGAACATCAGTCAACCTTTCCTCTACCGGCTTACCACGCTCAAGCAGGGTGACCCTGGCTCCTGACTCCGCAAGAGTCAAGGCGCAGAAAAGGCCGGCAGGTCCCATCCCGGCAACAACAACATGACAGGAATGATTTAGCCGTTGAACAGCTGAAAAACTTTTTTTTTGGTAACGATCCAGTTTCGGGCAAGAGGCAAACTGGAGCAGAAACTTTTCTTCATCAGTAACATCAAATTTAAGAGTGTAAACATACAGAATATCGTGTTTCTTGCGAGCATCTATCCCTTTGCGCAGGATTTCCCAACGAATAATCCGGTCAGTCTCGCATCCCAACGTTGCAGCGATTTTGTCGCCGAGCCGGGTTTCCGATTCATCCAACCTGAGAACCAGGTCTCTTATGCGCAGTGCCATACCCGTTCCACGAAAAATCAACCAGCAATGAGCAAAAAAAGAGCAGCCCTGCGGCTGCTCGAAGGTAGATTAGTTATAAATAGCTAAACCAGATATGTCAATCTTCCTGCAATCGAACAGTAAGAACCGGTAACGGTGATTTGCGCACCACCTTTTCCGCCGTACTGCCAAACAGAACATGATCAAGCCCCGTGCGACCATGGGTGCCAAGAACGATCAGATCAGCAGAGTGCTGATCGGCCTGCTGAATAATCTGTTCATAAGGCAGGCCTGGCACAATAAACGATTCATAGTTATCATAACCATCAAGATTCTGACGACAGAAACTTTCCATCATCTTATTGGCACCCTCTTCTATCTCTTCCTCACATCTCTTTTGAAAAGCTTGAAGAAGAGATAGAAGAGGGTGC
>JAWLDI010000126.1:0-7328 GCA_041686715.1 Pelovirga sp. | reverse complement strand
AAACAGGTAAATAGAAATGACAAGGGCCACAATACAGATGATCTGGCTGCGCCAGTGGCGCATCAGGTAACAACGGGGTGCTGGTCGTCCCTGCCACAGAAGATCTTCATTGTGTCTCAAAGGCCATCTTGACATCAGTTGTCAGCGCGGCAAATGCCGCAATCGATCTGCTGCCGTCTGCCCAAGAACACTCCTGCTGTCAGCCTCTATCAGTTGTTGATAGAGGCGCCGAGCACGAGCACTGTTACTGCGACCTTCTTCCGCTTCTGCCAGCAGAAAAACTCCCTGGAATGTCGGTAACAGCGACAGAGAAGCTTCCAGCTCAGCGACTGCCTCAGCCCACTCCAAGCGACGCAGATGGATATATCCAAGGCCCAGTCGTGACCGGTAATATTCTGCATCAGCCGTGACCGCCTGACGCAGATAGCGCCGCGCAGGAATAAGATCCTCGCCGCGCAGGTAAGCCATGCCCAATGCTGTCAGCAACATGCTCCGGGGAGCCTGCTGAATAGCCTGATGATATAATTGCAACGCTCGCGTCTGTTCCTCTGCGGCTTCGGCCTGACGGGCCTGATCATAGAGGGTATAAGCTGGGGCAACCTGCTGCAGGTTCTCCATGTGCTGCAGGTAGGCGGTGGTATTGATATCCGTGGCAGAACGATAGTTCGGATAGGTCGTTGCAATATAGTCGCGTACCGTCTGCAGTCGTAACGCAGAAAGCCGGGAGGAACCCACAGTCCGGCCAGCATCGGAGACTGTCTGGTGTTCATCTGGCCAGATTTCATCCAGCTCAAAAAATCCGGTCAGCGGATACCCGCTATGAACCAGCAGGTCGATCGCTGCGATATCGGCCGCACTCGGTGTTCTTTTGATGTCGTCTTGACGCTGCAACCGTTCTGTCAATTGACGTACCAGCACCAGACGCTGAGAATATCCGGATTCGGCGGGTTGTACGTCACGCAAAAAAACAGCGCGCCCCCGGACCAGCAGCCGCATGTTTTCTGCGTCAGCTCCTGCTCGTAAATATCCGGCCTGCCGGGCTAACAACGCTGCAAGTTGCGACTCGTTTTCGAGTATCTGTAACAATCCACGGGTGATGATGATAAAGCCCCCAGGCAATGAAAATGACAGGGGGGTTGAATCGTTGGCAAGACTTACCGACAGCTGTTCGTTGTCGCTGTCCCTGATCAGGCGGCGGCCAACCTGGTTGACATACTCTTTAAAAGCACTGTCAGGATATGCCCCCCCAAGATCCTGCAACAGCATGCGGCTGAGTACATAACCAAGCTGTTTTTGTTCTTTTGCTGTGGGGAGGCTTTCATCATCGGCAACCTTGAGCGGAGAAGACCGTGGGGCGCAGCCGAAGATGACAGACAGCAGAACAGCAAATAATAAAAAAGAGAATTTTCCCGTCACACAAAAACCCCTGGAGAGATTCACCCGGCCATAGCACATCTTGCGTTTGTTATTAAAACGGTTGCGCTCAAAGGCAGGTGCAACTATAAATTAATCCTGTTATGAAAAACAACTTTTCCATCGAAGGAGCTGTCATGATTACGCAGAGAGCAGCGCAGACACTACTTGCCATCGCCCGTGATGCCATCTGCAACCAACTTGATCATCAGTCTTATTCTCCATCTCCCCGTGAAGAACAATGCCTTAACGAACGCCTGGGCTGCTTTGTTACGTTGAAAATTGACGATCAACTGCGTGGCTGTATCGGCAACTTTCAATCACGCCTGCCGCTCTATCAGGAAGTCGCCCTGATGGCGGTTGCGGCCGCTACTGAGGATCCCCGTTTTCCACCAATGACAAAAAATGAGCTTGATCAGGCCGGAATAGAAATTACCATACTGTCGCCGCTGGAAAAAATTAACGGCCCGGAGGATATCACCATCGGTCAGCATGGTATTTACCTTGAGCATGGTTATCATCGCGGCGTCCTGCTCCCGCAGGTGGCATCAGAGCACCAGTGGGACACCTTGACTTTTCTGCGGCAGACCTGTAACAAAGCGGGACTGTCAGCAGACATGTGGCAATCTGCGCAAACAGAGCTCTATCGTTTCAGCGGCCAGATCATCGCTGAAGAAAAATAATCCGACATGCTGATTTTGGAGATGGGATGACTGAAATATCACTGGAGCTTGTTCCGCGAAGCGAGCCTGCCCTGCGCAAAGAGCTGGAACTGGTTCGTCATCACTTTCCGCAAGTAGAGCGCATCAACATACCTGACATTTTACGCTTTGATATGCGCAGCTGGCAGGGATGCGCCATCGCTGGAGAATATGTTCCCAAAACCATACCGCATCTGCGCGCTATAGATTTTAATCCTGATGCTCCCCTGCCGATACTCGATCAGTTATGCCGCAAACCGGTCGAAGCGGTATTGATTATCAATGGCGATCCGCCGCAGGACATGAAACGCACATACTACAGAACCAGTTCCCTCGAATTGATCCGTCGACTTAAACGGGAGCGACCGGAATTAACTGTCTATGCCGGCATCGATCCTTATCGCAGCGGCATTAAAGATGAGATCGACTATATGCGCGCCAAACAGGATGCCGGCGCCGACGGATTTTTTACTCAACCGTTCTTTGATCTGCGTCTGATGGAGATTTTCCAGGGGTTCTTTCGCAATACCACCATCTACTGGGGGGTATCACCCGTTCTGACCGACAGCAGCCGCAGCTACTGGGAAAACAAGAATCATGCGATCTTTCCGCATAATTTTACAGCGACCCTGAAGTGGAATCGTGAATTTGCCCGCAAAACCCTGGAGTTTGCGCGCAGCCATGGTGACAATGTTTACTTTATGCCGATCAGAACCGATATTTTCGAGTATCTTCACGACATTCTTTGACATACGTTTGCGACCCCAGTGAAACGAACAGGACCATGGATATCAACAGCCGGCTGAAAAAGGTTCAGCCACCGCCAATTACCGAAGTCAAAAGCTGGCTTGACGGGTACAATATTGCGAACAAACCACCTTTAATTGACCTCTGTCAGGCAGTACCCAACTACCCGCCGGCCCCCGGACTCATCTCTTGTCTGCACCAGGCCCTCGATGATCCCGCCACCTATCGCTACAGTCCCGACGAAGGTTTGCCGGATGTGCGTGCAGATCTATGTAACTGGTATCAGCGCCATTATCTCAGCGCCCCTCATCCCGGCCAGGTCTGTCTAACGATCGGCGCCAGTCAGGCCTTCTGGCTCGCCATGCTGTGCCTGTGTCAACCTGGTGATGAAGTTATTGTCCCCCTGCCGGCCTACTTCGATCATTTGATGGCATTGCAAAGCTACGGGGTAACGCCAGCAGCTATTCCCTTTGATCCAGACACAGGCGGCCTTCCGAACCTTGCCGCGATCGAACAAAAAATCACCCCAAAAACCAGAGCCCTGCTGCTGGTGTCGCCCAGCAACCCGACCGGAGCGATTATCCCTTCTGAACAACTGGAACAACTTTTTGACCTTGCCCAGTCCCGCTCAATCCTGCTGATCATTGACGAAACCTATAACAGCTTTATCGACGACTTCTGCAACTCGCCGCCGCACCGGCTCTTTGCACGCAGCAACTGGCATAACCATTTTGTGCACATTGCCTCCTTCGGCAAAACCTTTGCCCTCACCGGCTTGCGCTGTGGGGCCTTGATTGGAGCTGCTGACCTGATCGAACATGGGTTGAAAATCCAGGACAGCATGGCAGTGTGTCAGCCACGCCCGGCACAGCTGGCCCTGCAGTATGGTTGTTGCCATTTAGATGGCTGGATTGCAGCGAAAGGGCAACAGATGCAAGAGCGCCATCGTGGCGTTACTGCCTGCTTTGGCGCCGGCCTCAAAGGGTTTGAGTTGACCGCCAGCGGTTCTTTTTTTGCCTGGGTCAAACATCCCTGGGCCGATATGAGTGGCCGCCAGGCAGCACGGAAACTGCTTGACAAAACAGGCATTATTTCTCTGCCTGGTGAGGCCTTCGGCCCTGGCCTGCAACCCTATTTGCGGCTGGCCTTCGGCAACATCGAAACATGCCAGATGAACGAATTGGCGCAACGGTTGGAATCACTATAAAACTGATGTCTGTCAATCCAGGGGGTCAAACTGATCCCGCTCCGCATAGCACAAAGGACAAACCCATTCCGGCGGCAGATCAGCAAATTCAGTACCGGGAAGCACATTATTCAGAGCATCCCCCTGCTCGGGTTCGTAAATATAGCCACAGCAGGTACAGATATAACGCATATCATTTCATCCTTTTCAGTTCAGACAAGGTCCGAACAAAAAAAAGACTCAAGTCGTCAGCTCGAGCCTTCTGTTTTTTATGGTGGGCGGTACTGGGATCGAACCAGTGACCCTTCGCGTGTGAGGCGAATGCTCTCCCGCTGAGCTAACCGCCCGTATGAGGGGTCTTTATAGCAGCATCAAAAAGTGCTGTCAATTGCTTGTTATGGCGACCCCAGGAGGATTCGCCCACTACGTCACCGCCATCACGGCGGTTCCTGCGTCGGCTCCCCTCCGCTCACTGCCGCGGCCATCCATGGCCGCTCTTCTGACATTCAGTCAGCGTTCGCTGCGCTTCGAATCCTCCTGTCGATTTGTTAATATTGATGGCGACCCCAGGAGGATTCGAACCTCCGGCCTACTCCTTAGGAGGGAGTCGCTCTATCCAGCTGAGCTATGGGGTCATATGCAGGCTTATACATCAAACAGCCACTGGCGGCAACCCATCATCAGAATTTGAGAAGACTAAAAATCTTCCCTTCGGGCAACTTACTGCGGCCATTTAAAAATTCCAGTTCGGCCAGAAAAGCACATTCAACCAGTTCGGCTCCGGTGCGATCGAGAAGTTGAATTACTGCAGCCATGGTGCCGCCGGTGGCAAGCAGATCATCGGCAATGATAACCCTATCGCCTTTCTTGAAAGCGTCTTCATGGATTTCAAGAACATCACTGCCATATTCCAGATCGTAGGTTACCTGATGGGTTTTGTAGGGGAGTTTTCCCGATTTGCGTACCAGAGTGATGCCGGTACCAAGCTTATATGCCAGAGCCGCTCCAAGAATAAACCCCCGTGCTTCAATGCCGACAATTTGGTCAATTTTTTCGCCGACATAGCGGTGGGCAAGCAAATCAATCATGCGCTGATAACTTTTTGCATCGGCCAGCAAAGTGGTAACATCCTTAAAGATTATGCCTTTTTTAGGAAAATCGGGAATGTCCCGAATAATATTCTTTAAGTCATCCATCTACTTTTCTCCCATCAGCAACGGTTAGGGTTCAGACGATGTTAATTTCTGCTGTGCGGCTTTGCGCAGGGTCGCCAAACTTTTGGCCTCAATCTGGCGAATGCGCTCGCGGGTCACCCCGAAAAGCTGGCCGATCGTATCGAGGGTTTGTGGTTCGGAATCATCCAGACCGAAACGCATAATCAGGATCTCGCGTTCAGTCTCGGTTAAATCATCCATTAACTCAAGAACATGAACAAAAAGATCGACATCTTCAATGGTGCTGGCAGGATCAACGAGATTCTTGTCTTCGACGGTATCTATAAGACTGTAATCATTATTGTCCCCCATGGGATGCTCAATTGAATAGGTCTTTCTGAGCAATACCTGCATCTTTTCCACTTGAGCCTCACCGACGCCCATGGCAGCAGCAGTTTCTGCGGTGGAAGGATCTCGCTTAAGGGTCTGAACCAGTTCGCTATTCACTTTAACAAGCTTATTGATTTCATCAGCGACATGTACCGGCAGGCGAATGGTACGGCTCTGATTTACCAGAGCACGTTCAATCGACTGCCGAATCCACCAGGTAGCATAGGTAGAAAAACGGCACCCCTTGCTGACTTTAAACTTTTCAACGGCCTTAATCAGTCCCATGTTGCCTTCTTCAATGAGATCAAGAAAAGGCAGGCCACGATTCATATAACGCTTGGCAATTTTAACAACGAGGCGCAGATTAGACTCGATCATCCGTGCTCTGGCATGATCATCTCCATCAGCGATCAATTCGGCCAGTTCACGTTCCTGCTCAGCGTTTAACAACTGGCTTTTCTGAATATCCTTGAGATAGAGCTTAATGGCGTCAGCGGTTGATGGTTGATCGTCAGATTGGTATTCTTTTTCTTCTTCCTCATCAGCAGCATCCACTTCCAGCTGTTGGTTGTTTTCTTCACCGTCGGCCTCACCCTCAGGCAAGCCATCTAACTCTTCCGGCTGATCTTCTTCTGAATTGTATCTGCTCATCAATCATCTCCAAATACCTGGGTTTTTAATATGGTCAAAGTGATCACTAAGGGAGATACAATTGAGGATTTACCGGCACCTTTCCCGATCGAACCTCAAAATGCAAACGTGGCTCCCCCCCCGCAGGTGGCGTACCCGACAAGGCAATTTTGTCCCCCTGACTGACAAATACCCCCTGATCAACCAGAGTGCGCTGATTGAACCCGTAGACAGTAAAAAGCTGATTATCGTGCTGCAAAATCACCAGATGTCCGTATCCACTGACCCCATCACCGCTATAAATCACCCGCCCGGTTTCGGCAGCCAGCACAGATGTGCCGGGCTTTGCGGCAATTTCAATGCCCCGCCCAGCCCCCGCCTCGGCTGAAGAGCTAAACTGTCGTATAATTTGTCCCTTAAGCGGCCAGTTCAGTTTCTTTTGTGGCACGCTGGCGACTTTAGGGGGTGGTGATGGAGGCCTCTGAGTTGGACGAGGCACCGGAGCAGGAACAGGAGATGAGGCTGTGGGTGGTGGTGGTCGCAGTGGAGGGGTTGTGCGGGCAGTAGAGGAAGCTGGAGGCGATGTTACGACCGCCACACGACGACTTTGATCTGCTCCCGGAATAAACAACCTGGTACCGCTACGCAGTTGCGTCGGGTCGGATATATTGTTGATACGGGCGAGATAATCGCTATCAACCTCATAGGTCCGACTGATTCTGAAAAGGGTTTGGCCCGGTTCAACGGTATGATAGACCCCGCGATGACAGGCTGTCAAAAAAACCGCAACGGTCACAGCGATCAACAGAGCCAATAAGAAACGGGACAAAAGCACTATCACCTTCCTGCTATCAGCAATTAAAACAAGTCGTTTTCCGGGTCATCAGCCCTGGCCATCAACTGGACAGCCGGACGACAACAACAGCAAGCACAACAAGAATAAAAACAATAACGGTTAAAAGATTGAAGTACTTTTCTATCAGGGTGCGAGCCGACTGCCCCATATAATAGAACAGGGTAGCAACCAGATAAAAGCGTAAACCGCGGCCGATCAGGGATGCCAGCATAAATACCGGAAAATTGATGGCAAACACCCCGGCGGCACTG
>JAWLDI010000125.1:0-7380 GCA_041686715.1 Pelovirga sp. | reverse complement strand
GCGAACGAGTGCAGTAAAAAAATCCTTAACAGTCAACTTGAACATTGGCTTCCCTTTTTTTATCAATCTGATTGGGGTAACTACTTCAAGTTTTACTTTCTTTTTTTTCCATAATTTTTGGTTCAGCATCCAGGCAAAAGGAACAATCGTTGGCGTTACCGCTCCTGGTGCTGCATCGAACCTCTGTTCTTCACTGCTGCCATCATTCTGTATCAGGGTATCGACGACAAAACGCCCCCGGCCATGAAAAAGTCCCCGCTCTCCAAGGGTTTGCAGCAGCACCAGAAACGCATTGATACAGACAATACCATCACCGACAAAAAGTGCCGGCAGAGCGATGCGATTCCCGCTAACAAAACGATCCTCCATGGAGCAATCCGGGGATAAAATGACTGCGGCTGATGGTTTCTGTACCAGTCGATGGATAACCGGATCATCGAGCGGCTCTTGAAACAACAGAGACTTAACCAGCTGAACTACTTCGTCATCCTGTCGTTGTTCCAGCTCTTTCAAGGCGCCAATAAATTCGCGCCGTAATTGCAGCAGCGCGATTGCCGGAATCTCAACAGAGTCTACAAACCTAAGAACAAATGTAATTTTTGCACAATCCAGTCGATTGAGCCAGACTGGAGGCGTTACAGCTAATGACATGAGCACTCCGTTGTGATTGCCAGCGGACGTGGATTTTGCTATACGTCAGACGCATCTGTCGGCAACGTAGCCCGAACCGGAGAAATATTGCAATGTTCCACTTTACCCTGCTCGCTCAAGATCGACAAACCCGTGCTCGCCGCGGTCGCCTGGAAACCCCGCATGGAACTATCGAAACACCGATTTTTATGCCCGTCGGCACCCATGGTGCCCTCAAGGCCATGACGCCGGCCCAGGCAGAAGAGACGGAAGCCCAGATCATTCTTTCCAACACCTATCATCTCCACCTGAAACCGGGTGAAGCGTTAATAAAAAAAGCCGGCGGACTGCATCGCTTTATGCATTGGCAGCGACCGATCCTTACCGACAGTGGCGGCTTTCAGGTTTTTTCCCTGCCCAGCAAGAAAATCGGTGAACAAGGGGTGCATTTTCGCCATGAGGCTACTGGTGATGAAATTTTTCTCGGGCCAAAAGAAGCGATGCAAATCCAGAATGATCTGGGTTCGGATATTATCATGGCTTTTGATGAGTGTATCCCCTACCCTGCCACCCACGACTATTCGGCCAAATCTGTTAAAAAGACCCTGCGTTGGGCGCAGGAATGCCTGAAGCATCACCAGCGCAGCCAGGATCAGGCCCTGTTCGGCATTGTCCAGGGAAGTGTCTATGCCGATCTGCGCCGGGAATGCGCGGAGCAGCTCAGTGCCCTTGATTTTCCCGGCTATGCCATTGGTGGTGTCAGTGTCGGCGAGGGGCTGGAATTGCTGAAACAGGTTGTTGAAGACACGGAGCCCTATATGCCGGCACACAAACCGCGCTACCTGATGGGCGTCGGTTTACCGGAGGACATCCTTGAGTCGATTGAACGCGGGCTGGACATGTTTGACTGCGTCATTCCGACCCGTTATGCCCGCAGCGCCACCCTCTTTACCAGACGCGGTAAAATCCGCCTGACCAATCGCAGTTACCGCCGCGATTTTTTTCCGGTTGATCCATCCTGCGATTGTTACTGCTGTGCTAACTTCAGTCGCGCTTATCTCCACCACCTGTTTAATGCCAACGAAATTTTATCAGCGACACTAGCAGCTATTCACAATGTACGTTTTTATCTGAACATGGTTGCCCAGGCGCGAGCAGCTATCGAAGCTGATGATTTTACTGCCTTTAAAACCGATTTTCTGCAGGAGTATTTTTCATCAGGGAGGTAAAAGCAAAGAAAACGCAACCAAAATAAACAGCGGGCAGGCCAGCAATTCGCTGGTCTGCCCGCATCTGTTAAATAAAAGCAGGGGGTGAAACTGCCCCTGGAGTAATGACTATTTCATCATCTTTGCCATCATCTTCTTCATGGTTTCGTTTTTCATCAGGCCCATCATCCACATTTCACCAATGGATTTATTCATAAAAGACATGCTTGGAAACGAGTGCTGAAGCAGCATGATGTCGACCAGGCGGATGTTTTTCTGGATAGCAAGCGCCCATTCATTGATCATGTCGGCAGAACCTTCGCCAATGACGGAGGCCCCATAGATCTTGCCATATTTACTGGCCAGCACCCGGACAGAACCGGTTGTCACCTGCTCGGCGATGGCGGCACCATAATCCGCATGCTTTGCTTCGATAACCTGGTATTTAATACCGGCGGCGATCAGATCGGCCTCACTCATGCCCACAGACGAAACCTGGGGTTCGGTAAATACGGTCCAGGGCACCACATATTTCTTGAAATCTTTCTTAAATGGCCATGGGCGCATGATATTCATGAGCGCAATCATTCCTTGATGCATAGCTGCGTGGGAAAAGAGATAATTGCCGTTGCAATCGCCAACAGCATAAATATGGGACACATTGGTTTGTAGATTCGCATTGACCGGGATTCCCTTGGGAGTAAAGGATACTCCGGCTTTTTCAAGATCCAGTTTGTCAATGACCGGAGTTCTGCCGGCAGCCAGTAATAAACGCTCGGCTTCAAGGGTCTCTCCCTCTTTGGTCGTCAGAACCACATTGCCGTCATCGGTTTTTGCCACCGAACTGATAGCACGACTGTTATAAACAGCGATCCCCTCTTTTATAAAACACTCCTCCAGCAGTTCACCGGCAGAACGGTCAGCAAATGGAAGTAGATGCGGATCCATCTGAACGATGGCTGTCTGGCTCCCGAGGCGCGCAAAAGCCTGGGCCATCTCGGCACCTATTGCGCCACCACCGATTACCAGCATACTCTTGGGAACGGCATCGAGATGGAACAGGTTCTCGTTGGTGAGCAGATTATCGATGGTATCCAGTCCCGGAATCGGCGGTTTTGCTGGACGGGTTCCGGTACAGATAAAGATCCGCTTGGCACTGATCTGTCGACCATCAACCTCGACTGTGTGAGAATCGACAAAATGCGCCTCCCCCTTGACCATATCGACCTTGCTGAGTTTTTTGTCGTACTTGGAAATAACAGTTTTAAGCTGTTCCTGGATCAGAGCAAAGGGGTTTTTTACTTCCGGTTCACGCATTTCTTCCATCTGCATTGCTGGAAACTTGGTGACAGCATGGCGGGTTTTTCCCATACGCAAAAGTGCTTTACTGGGGATACAACCGACATTCATGCACTCGCCACCAACCTTGTCCTTTTCTATGGCACAGACCTTCAGCCCCATTTCCGAACCCATGGCTGATACCACCATTCCAGCAGGCCCAACTCCAATTGTCAGGATGTCATAGTCATAATTTTTCATTTCTGCTCTCCTTTTTCTGCAGATAACGATCTCAAACACGCATATTAATATGATTGATTATATATATGATTTTTAGAATGTAAAGTAAAATCGTTTCCATGTCAGTCTAACCAGTATTGATAGCTCTGCAAGAAGGTCAAATGAATAAGATCGTCAGTAAAGGTAAAGGTGTAAAAAAACAGCTGCAAAATGGATAATCAGGGCTGATACTCGATTGGAGACTGCTGGGTAGTGCCGCAATCAGGGCAGTTGAATACCCGGATATCATGCCACCAGGGCTCACTTCCCCAGTATGATTGGTTGCCGATACAGTTAATATGCTCTACTTGGTTAAGATTTATGGCCTTCTGACAACCACCACAAAAAACCCAGATTTTACCGTCGGCGCAGGCCTGCAGAAACTCACCGGGATTCGACATGACCTTATGACTCAGATCAGGATTTTGAAATATTTGCTGTATCACCATCGGCACGCAGCCGTTTGACGGACTTACCGGAGATTCCCCAGCTGTCAGTTGCAATCTCTTTGATAACAACATGTGTTGAATAGGGGTTTTTATTCATGACCTTTACCAGCAGGTCGGTGATACCTTCCACCAGCTGGGCTTTCTGTTCGTTAGTGGTTCCTTCGGTGATATTAACTTCAATGTATGGCATGCTGCTTTCCTTTCTGATCAATGAAAAATTGCCCATGCGGCTCTCTATTATCACCAAGGCCTTCAGGCAATGCAACCTCAATAACAAGTCGGCGGCCTTTCAGTTGTCGAACTATTTGTTTTAAGCGCCGTCGTTCGTCCCTTTCAAGTGTTCTTCCAATATAAACAGCGCCGCCGTAGCAAGTGGCAAATTCGCGACAGAGAGGCTCGTCGCACAGTTCAGCAAGCTGATATAAACCCAGTTCGGGAGGAATCATTTCAAGCCCGGCACAATCGGCCAAACGGCGCAAGTAGGATTGAATAAGTCCAGCGTTTTTTACTCTGCGCCTGATCAGGAAGATTGCCGAAAATATTATCGCGATCAACAGAAGAGAAAGAACACTCGGTAACATTGAAAATTCTATACGACGCAATCCGGCCAGTTTGTTTGATGCCTCACGAACAAGCTCAAACTGCTGTCGCAAATCGAAGTTAAGCACCCGTCGGGTCCACGAATGATACAGCGCATCAACAAGACTCTGCCAATAAGAACGGCCGGTGCCGGATACCGAAAAGGTCTGGTCCGCATTCACGGCCAAACGGCTGGGATCAATCCGTACCCACTCTCCTTGGTCATTCAGTGCCTCTACCCAGACATGGGCACGATCTTCCGTTACCAGATAAAATTTTCCGAACTGATTATACTCCCCCCCGAGATATCCTCCAACCAACCGCGACGGGATATCCATCAGACGCAGCATAACGGCAAATGTCGAAGCAAAATGCTCACAGTATCCGCGCCGTGATTCAAACAGAAAGGTCGCCAGAGGAAACTGTGTCTGTGGCAGATCAGCAGCCGAATAAGTCAGCTGCTGTTGTAAAAAAAAAGCTTCGAGTCGCTCTAGCCGCCCGGCAAAATCCTGGGGTTCGCTACCCAGTTCGACAGCAACTTCTCGTAAACGCGCAAAGGATGACGAAGGAACGGTGAGATAATGATCAGGATTACCCTCCAGTTCCGCCACCGCTTCGGGGCGGGCAACACCGCGATAGGTGGTACGTCTGTGGCCCTGGTGCTGACGTACAAAAACCCCGTTGCTTTGCTTCCGATGTGATATCCCCCGGAGCTGTTCAGTACGATCAAGGGTCACCAGATAGGGATCTGATTTGGGTTCGGCGTAGATCACATATTCCCACCTGAAAGAATCATCGGACTTGAATTGTTCCTGTGCCTGATGGTTGCTACGGCGCCAGATTTGATCGTCCAGTTGATCAAGGACGATTCCTCGCCAGTACAGTAAAAGTGGCGGCAGCTCGTCAATTTCAGCTCGAAAGGCGATATCTCCGGTACTTTGCAGGTCTGAAAAACTTCCGGGTCGAACCTGATCTGTCATTCCCGCAACAGCGGCCAGTTCCTGTCCGGCAATATTCCAGAGAGGTGTCGGTGTCCGCGGCAAGAGAAAAAACAGAGCCGACATCAACACCAGTGTTGTCGCCGGAACAATCATCAGAAAAAAGCGCAGCCCCTTCATCGCTTTGGAGGATACCTGGATTTCCGGATCAACATGAATAAAACTGAGCAGTATCAGACTGCTGCTCAAGATCAGGATCAGTACCACCAGATATACCAGATAGGCCATGTTCAGGGTTAACAGAGAAGAGGCCGCCAGCAGAGTAAGAGCCAGGGCAAATGTCTGCAACATAGTGCGTGGTGTTTTTTCGCTGGCCAACCGGGCGGCAAGCAAGACACAGAGAATCTGGATCAGCGGGACAGCGACATCGGCGGCGGACAATTGCGCGCCACTTACAATCACTGCGACAGCAGTGATCAGCATAGCGACCCGTCCACTGCGTTTCCCCCAACTGAAACGTTGCCGCGCCAGCCCAATCACCAAACCGCAGGCGAGAAAAAACTGCACCCACAGCTCTAAAAAAGGAAAAACCGGAACAATGGCGATAAACGCCGCCATATATAGAAGCAAATACACGGTCCGTTGCAGCTTATTCATACAGGGCCAACTCTTTGAGCAGACGCAATCGCTGACCACGACCTGCCCGTGGAGTGATAGTTCTGCCGGCGATATGCAACCCAACGGCACAGTTCTGTCTGAAGCAATGGTTTACCAGGTAGGCACAACGTCCCAACCGCTCTTCCACCGACCCGTCAAAATGCTCAAGATCGAGAAGCCTTGTTTCTTCGGCCTGACGGCTCATCTGTTTTGTCTTTAGCTCCTGATGCCGGGCAGACAGCTTCCAGTGAATTGTTTTCGGTGGGTCTCCGGCGCGATAGTCTTCGATACTGCGCAGGTCTCCATCACCACCAGGCGTGACCGTCTGCTTTCCGGCAGCAGCCAGAAATGAGGTTTCCTGTGAAGGCATCGCGGTTACGATCGGGCGCGGAAACACCAGCAGCAATTGCGATAAATCAAACTGGTAATAACGCACGAAAAAATTGACGGGAAAACAGGAGGAAAGATGAACTGCCGGCGCCGGTCTGAGCCCACGTTCCGGCATCATCAGGGGCAGCCTGACCTCTTCACTGGTCCCGGCGACGATGGCCGGAACCAGCATACTGGCATCATCAATGCTGACATGCAGCAGATATGATGGAAGGGTACCTTGATTGCTTATCCTGACTCTGACTGTTCCCTGTTGACCTGCAAACAGGTCCTGAGCCGGGAGCATACGTACTACCAGCCGACTTAAGTTTCTGTGTCCGCATACGCCGGTAACAGCCATAAATCCAAGCAATGCTGAAACCAGCAGGTACAAGAGGTTATTGCCGGTATTAACAGCTGCGAATCCGAACAGCAGGGTTAGGGCGATATAAAAAGCACCGGCACGGGTCAACTTCAGGCGACGGGTACGGGAATTTCTCTGAGTAAAGATCGCAACACCTCTTTTTTATCCAGAT
Source organism: Pelovirga sp. (assembly GCA_041686715.1). GTDB lineage: Bacteria > Desulfobacterota > Desulfuromonadia > Desulfuromonadales > Geopsychrobacteraceae > Pelovirga. Next base: position 457 of record JAWLDI010000125.1, on the reverse strand, counting down.
GATCATGTTCCGGACGCAGTTCCAGCCGATGGGAGATAACTGCCAGGGCAACCACTTGGACATCCTCCGGCACTACAAATTGCCGCCCCTGCAGATAAGCCTGGGCTCGTGCTGCAGATGCCAGACTGATACCTCCACGGGTAGATATTCCGTTAATAAAAGCGGAATGATCACGACTGTGCTGCAACAGTTCATGAATATACCCGGCAATCTTTTCATGTAACTCAATTTTATCGTGCACAAAATGACGCGTTTCTACGATCTGCTCGCGGGTCAGCAATGGTTCAATTCGGTTGAGATCTTCACGCACACTGCCACGCCGGATAATCTGCTTTTCCAGTACCGCCGGTGGATAGCCGATATCGGTAGTCAGCAGAAAGCGATCAAGCTGGGATTCCGGCAGAGGAAAAGTGCCGACATGGTCCAGAGGGTTCTGTGTCGCAATCACCATAAATGG
>JAWLDI010000124.1:0-7543 GCA_041686715.1 Pelovirga sp. | reverse complement strand
CGCAGGTAAAACAAGCCGCCACTGATCAGGAAAAAAACAATAAATGCCAGCCATACAGCGATCGGACTGAAATTAAGCACCTTGAGAAAGACAAAAACGATCGGCACCATGCCCCAGTGCATGGCTACCGACAACCCCATGGCCCAGAGGGTATCCCCGGCGCCGCGCAGGGTTCCGCTGAACACAACAATGGTGGCATCGGCCAGCACATACAGGGCGGCCAGGCGCAACATATCCACCGCCAGTGGTGCTGCCGCCAGGAACAGTTCATTGGCTTCGAAGGGGGCAAAAATACCGACCATCTGCTGCGGCAAGGTGACAAACAGCAGCAGCACCAGCGATGAGTAGATCCATCCCATCTTCAAACCGGAAAAAGCCGCGCGTTCGGCGACCTCGGGACTGCCCGCGCCCATGTACCGTCCAACCAGACTGACAACGCCGATCTGCAGGCCGAGCAGCGGCACGAAGGACACCAGATCCCAGTTAAAAACAATAGTCACCGCCGTCGCCGTCACCACGCCATGACTGTGAAAAATCAGCACAATCAGGGTAAAAGCAAGCAGATTCAAAAACATCTCAACCCCGGCGGGCGAACCGTAGCGTAACAATTTTGCCATGATCGTCCGGTGGAATTTTTGGCACTTTCCAATCGAAAACTCCAGTCGATTGGAGCGCTGCAGGTAAGCTGCCAGCAACACCATCAGGGCGCAAAAGCTCCCGAACAAGGTGCCGAACGCAGCACCGCGCAATCCCAGGGCAGGAAAGCCAAGATGTCCGAAGATCAGCACATAGTTGGCAGTGGCGTTAACAACCAAAGCGACCATGGCGGAAATCATGACAATACGGGTGCGGCCGATACCGGAGAAAAACCCGGCCAAGGTTGTCCGTAACAGAACCAGCGGCGTTCCATACAGGAGAATATCAAAATAGACCTGTTGCTGTTCACGCTGGGTCGCTGGAATCTCCATCAGACCAAACAGCCAGTAAACCAGGGGACGGCAGAGAAAAACAATCAGGGTGGCAGGAACAATCAGCAGCGCCGCCTGAGTGACAACAACACAACATTGCGATTTACGCCCGGCGCCCAGGTATTGTGCGACCAGTGCAGTGGTATACCCGATCAGACCAACAAAGAAGGTCATCATCATGAAGCTGGACAGCCCGCCGGCCATGGCAGCATTCATCGGTTCCGGGCCGATGCGCGAGAGAAACAACCGATCGATAAATATCAACAGGGTTTCGCAGGCGTGAGACACCACCATGGGCGCTGCAATAGCCAGCATTTCGCGAAAACCGCCGGGAGGATTGATATCCGCTATGGATCTTTTGGACACGTAGGCTCTCGATTTCAAACAGCTCTGCTCTTGGTTTACTGTCAGCATATATCTGCTTGGAAGAGGTAATCCAGACTTTTTGCAGTTTCAGGAAAAATCAGGGCAGCAGCGGCAGATCTTACCAGAGATTCGGGAACCTAACGTTGCGACATGGCCAGCTTGATAGCCAGGGCAACGAAGACCGTACCCGTCAGCCGCGTCATGATGGTTTGTACTCGATCTGAACGCTTGAACCAATGGCTCATGGTGCCGGCCAGCAGAGCGATACTGCCAAACACGAGAACCGTCGCCATGATAAACAAGCCGCCAAGCAGCAACAACTGATAAATCACCGGCCCCCTGCTCGGATCAGCAAACTGGGGGAGAAAAGCCAGAAAAAAGAGGGACACTTTAGGGTTGGTAACATTCATAAAAATGCCACGACAATAATATCCCCGGGAGTTGAACACTTCGCTACCCTGGCTTTGGATCGCTGGTGCGGTGGCACGGAAAGCCTGCCAGGCAAGATAAAGCAGGTAGCCGACACCGATCAACTTGAGCACGGTAAAGGCAGCAGCGGATGTCTGAAAAATTACCGCCACCCCCAGAGCTACCGCCATTGTATGCAGCATCAGACCGGTACATAACCCCATCACGATGACAAACCCTTGGTTCCTGCCGTGCAGAGCAGATTGGGTCAGCACGAAAATATTATCCGGACCTGGAGCCATCCCCAGCATCATGGCAGCGGTAAAAAAAGTGACGACGGTTTCAAAGGGCAACACGATTCATCCTGATTGCGGCCCGAAAGGACCACAGGTCGACGGGGCAACATCAGCAATGCCTTGTGATTGATACAGATAGGCCTTCAGCTCCGGCGGCAGGGGTGATGTTACACCGAGCGCCCTACTGGTGAAAGGGTCAACGAAGTCAATTTTGTCACAGTGCAGAAACAGACGCCGCAGAGCAGCAGGGCAGGGGCCGCGGTAACGACGATCACCATAGAGAGGGTGGCCGATCAGTTGAAACTGGCGCCGGATCTGATGCTGACGTCCGGTTCCCAATGTAATCTGCAACAGGGAAGCCTTAACATTCGTGGCCAGCACCTGGTAACTGGTAACGGCAGTTTTCATTTTGCCTTTGGCCGGAATCTCATCTGTCAGCGTTCCATTGCCGGATAATTTTCCTTGGACCAGTGCCAGATAGGTTTTTGTCACCGTTGCCGTCATCATCATGGTTCCGAGTACCGAGCAGCTCTTTTTCCCCTTGCCGAAGAGGACAGCCCCGGAGGTTTCACGATCGAGGCGCTGAATCGGTGCCGTCATAAAATGATCCCCGCGGCGCTTGAGCAAATCTGCCACTCGGACGGTGAGGTTATCCTCCCCATGCCCCTGCCCGGCATGGGTGGCCAACCCGGACGGCTTGTCGACGATAAGCAAGTGTTCGCTTTCGTACAGAATCTCCACTGAGATCTTGCTACTCTGTTCAATCAGGTCAGCCAGACGTCGGCTGTCAGGCAGGATAATCTGCTCACCCTCGCTCAACAACTCGCCACCCCTTACAACCTGGTCAAGGCGGCGGACCTTGCCATCGTTAAGCAGCTTGCGCAGATAGGCTTCGGGTGCGGCCGGAAGCTGTTGCTGCAGATAGGCTGCAACGCTTAACCCGGTATCTGCCGGAGAAACAAACAGTTCGTGGCGAGGGTCGGTTTTTTTCATAACGAATCCGGTAACTCATTTCTTTGGCAACGATGAACCGAGAAAACACCATGAAAAATGGCAACCACATTCATGCAGGAACGAACCGGGCGACAATCTCGGACCCTCCTCGGGCAACCTGGTCCGGCAACAATCTTCGCGCTATTGATGCTTCTGCAGAAAAGCCGTGGCATCGTTACGGTTCAATGGACGGCTGAACAGGTAGCCTTGAACTTCGGGGCACTGACAGGTGCGCAGAAACTGGGCCTGGTCCTCTGTTTCCACCCCTTCGGCGATAACCCGCATTCCCATGCCGTCAGCCATGATCATCACCGCATTGAGAATAGGCTCATGCCGCATCCCCATACTGATCCCCTTGATAAAGGAGCGATCGATTTTCAAGCAGTCGATGGGAAGGTCTCGTAACCGACTCAGGCTGGAGTAGCCGGTGCCAAAATCGTCAATAGCGATCAGTATTCCTCGTGCTTTCAAATCATGCAGGGTTTCAATCACCCGGGCAGGATCATTTATGATCATGCTTTCAGTAATTTCCAGCTCCAATTGTCCGGGGGCGAGTGAGCTTTCTTCCAGCGCCCGGCTGATCATGGCGGGGAAATCATTGTGAACAAACTGTTGCAGTGAAACATTCACGGCTATGCGTGACAGCGGCAGGCCCTCTTTGATCCAGATTCCGGCCTGGGTACAGGCCGTACGCAAAACCCATTCACCGATGGTAACGATCATGCCGTTTTCTTCGGTAATGGGAATAAAGTCAAGGGGCGCAACCATCCCCAGCTCCGGGTTGTGCCAGCGCAACAGCGCCTCAAAACCGGTTACTCGCCCCGTGGACAAACACAGCTGCGGCTGGTAGTGGAGTGAGAACTCGTTGTGTTCAATGGCCTGACGCAGCTGATTTTCCATGGTCAGTCGCTTCATCACCGCGATATTCATTGATTCCTGGAAAAACATCAACGCCTTCGGCCCTTCATGCTTGGCATTGAACATGGCCAGATCGGCATTCTTGAGCAAGGTCTCGACATCGCTGCCGTCCTCAGGAAAATAGGTAATACCGATACTCGTCGTCAAAGACACCTGGTGACCGGCAACATCAATCGGCTGGGCCAGCTGCTCGGTTATCCGTAATGCCACAGTCGTCGCCTCATCCGGTTGCTCCAGACAGGGTAGAATAATCGAAAATTCATCACCACCCATTCGGGCGATGACATCCTGACAATGCAGCCGGGCCACGGTATCCGTCGCCCGCAGACAATCTGTCATCCGTTGCGAGATCAACTTGAGCAGATGATCACCAACCTTATGCCCGAGGGTATCGTTAATCCGCTTGAAATGATCTACATCGAGAAACAGCAGTGCTCCGGCATACCCGTGTCGCTTACTCATCTGCAGGACCATCTCCATTCGATCCAGAAAAAGCGTTCGATTGGGCAAACCGGTCAAATCATCGTAAAATGCCAGTTTGTGTAATCGTCCCTGGACCTCCTGGCCCAGGGCCCATTTACGCGTCAGAGCATGAGCCAACTGCACTACTTCTACCGTATCAAAAGGCTTCTTCAAAATAACCAGGCTGTCGCTTTCACCCAGTTCCTTTTGAATATCCCGCCATGAATAATCGGAATAGGCGGTACAGAGCACCACCTGCAGATCCGGACAGGCCTGCCATAACTCTTTTATGGTTTCGATCCCGTCGAGACCGGGCGGCATTCTGCCATCAACAAAAACAACAGCGTAGGGGTTTCCTTCCTTTTCGGCCCCCACAGCCATATTGACACCTTCACGTCCCTGAAGAGCACAATCGATGTTGAAGTTTTCCGTTTCAACTTCTGAACACTGCTCACCAAAGAGCTCCGCTTCCAGTTCGAGCAGGTCTTTATCTGTCACATCTCTTAGTGCCAGAGCTTTACGATAGTCCTCATGAATTGCGACATTATCGTCGATAATCAGGATACGAAAATCGGAATTTTTCATCATTGAATTCATCTCTTTTTTCCTGCGTTGCAGGGTAGTTCCAGACAAAATAGTGCACCGCGGCCGGGGCCATCGCTGTGGCCGGTCAAGCTGCCATTGAGGTCACGAGCTGCCAGGGCGCCACTGTGCAGACCAAAGCCGTGTCCGGTTTTACGGGTAGTGAAGCCGTGTTGAAAGATACAGGTCAGGTTCTCAGCGGCAATGCCCATGCCATTGTCTTCTACTGTGAAGCGAATTTTGTCCGGAGAAGCAGAACTGATCCGTAATACAACTCTTTTGTCCTGCTCGTCGCTGTCCAGACAGGCATAGGTTGCGTTGGTCATAAGATTAAGTAGAATCTGCAGCACCTTGTGTTTGTCAGTAGAGATAAGCGGCACCTCTTCATATTCTCGTTCTACCCGAATATCATTGCGGTTCAAGGTCTCGGCATTAAGTTTCAGGGCGTCCTCCATCAATTGCTCCGCCGACAAGGTCTCGACGACCCCCGAAATGCGCCCATAGGTCTGTTGCATGGAGACGATTTCCTTGATGTGCTCAACACGTTCCTGCAGCGACCTGGCTTCCCTGAGCATAAGCTGGTGCTCTTTACTCAAGGCATGAGCCAGAGAGTCGAGATAAGCTGGTATTTTACGGCCTCGGGGATCGTCGCACAGAAAATGTGCCAGGCCTCCCTGCGGTGCCGACAGCATGCCGGCTACTTTCGCCAGATTAGCAGTCCGTGATTCTCGCAATTGTTCCATCAGCAGCGAACAGGACATATTGACGCTGTTCAGCACATTACCGACATTATGCAGCACCCCGGTGGCCACCTCAGCCATGCCGGCGGCGCGTGACATTTCCAACAGGGAACTCTGGGCTTCAGCCAGTTCAGCCATGGCTTTTTCTTTGGCGCTGACCTGGTTTTCAAGTTCCTGCGTCCGCTCCTGGACCCGATGTTCAAGTTGACGGTTACTGCTTTCAACCTCCTGCCTGGCGAGCATCATCTGCTGATGGGTATCTTCGAGTTTGGCCATCATCTGATTGAAATCAGTGATCATGGCGTCAACCTCATCAGCAGGCTTGTTTTCAGCGCCCGGTGCTATCGGTGTACGGATACTGAAATCACTGGAACCCACTGTCACCTGGCGCAAGGTCCGACTGAGCTGACTCACCTTGCTGAAAACCCGAGCATTCAGCAGGTATACGGTAAAACCAAGAATCAGGATGGTCAACAGCATGGGAGTCAGACTGCCCGCCAGAATGGTTGATCGTTGCCGGCGAAACGGCTCCTCTTCAAGAGCAACCGACAAAAAGCCAACAGTTTCAGCGCGGTCATTATGTAAAGGAGCAGAACTGACATAAAAAGTCTGTTCATCGATCTCGGTAGAGCTGTCCTGTAGAAAAGGAAGGACATTATTCGCAAAGCTGCTCAGTATCGGCTGCCCCGACTCCCTGTAATAAGACACATTTGTATCGGAAAAATCGGACAGCAGCTCAATGAGCTGGTCGTTACCATCGATCAGCCGCAATAAGATGATACGACCGGCGATGCCGCCGGTGTCATGGATCAGTTCAACACTTGAATGAAAGGCGAGTAATTCTTTGGTGCCTGAAGCAATATCGATACCCGGATACTGCTCGGCAATAACTGTGGGGGCAATGGTCACCACGCCATTCCATTGCGGATCTATCTCCAAAAGCTGTTGATAGCGAGCGGTATCGGCAAACACTTCACCCCCGGGGTATGAAGTGACAATCCGGTCAGTTTCATCGTAAAGCAGCAGCAGATCGATCGTATAGATAGTTGCCATGGTATTGAGCATGGAGGTCAGCGCGGCAACATTATCATAGTCAAGAAAGTCACAATACTTCTGGGTCTGTTCGCGAGCGATATTGGAAAGGATACTAATCTCTTCAATCTGGTTCTGGTGAAGGGTTTTCACCAGATTCAGTTTGCTGCGCATATCATCTGTGATCTTCTCTTCAAGCTGCAGGTTCAGAACACTGAAGAGATAAGCACCATTGATGATGATTGCTAAACTGAGCACTACGAACAGAGCCAGCAGAATGCGGATAATACGCTTTGGAGAAACGTCGGCCATCTATTGGCACCGACCATCGCCCGGTACGGACAACGTGATTTTACAAAGGACAGATGGTTCCATCAGGGACCCGTTCTTCAAATGAAAAGTTTTCCTTTCGCCATCGCTCCATGCCACCCCGCAGCACTCCGCGCACCTGGTAGCCATTATCGATCAGTAGCTTTGCCGCCGATGGTGATTGACGCATAGCCCAATCAGTAATAATAATTTCCATGTGCCGTGGAAGTTGCTGGTAATGGGATTCCAGGTACACCAGCGGGCACAGGCGCGCATCAGGAATGAATGAAGCGTCTCGCTCAAAATCGAGAGGGCGTACATCCAGCACATAATAATCCCCCTCTGCGAACAGGGTTGTTAACTCCTCAGGCGACAACCTGGGCACCTCAACAGCCTGAGATTCTTTGTTGATAAACATGGAATAATTATATCGGCGCCATTCCGGTATGCCGCCAATAAAGGAGTACAC
>JAWLDI010000123.1:0-7571 GCA_041686715.1 Pelovirga sp. | reverse complement strand
AATGGCTCGTTGTACCGCCGCACTGCTCAGTGGAACACCAGGACTCAGTGCCACCAGGTCCGCTTTGTCAAAGAGGGACAGATCGTGCCCACCCAGATTGTACTCAACCGGTAAACCGGCCAGCTTCGGCAAACCGCCAAGGTCTTCCAGACGGCGCTGATCGGACAGAACCACATCGGCTCCGCGTTCAACCAGAAACCGCACCAGTGCCTGGCCACTTAGACCGGCACCAACAACAATCACGCGCTGCTTTTGGTAGTTTGTTTTCATCGCAACTTCAACGTCGACAGGGCGACCAGCGCCAGAATAATACTGATGATCCAGAACCTCACAATAATCTTCGGTTCCGGCCATCCCTTCAGTTCAAAATGATGGTGAATCGGTGCCATCCGAAAGACCCGTCGCCCCCAATAGCGAAAGGAGACCACCTGAACAATGACCGACAGGGCCTCAACAACAAAAATGCCGCCCACGATCACCAGTACAAACTCGTTCTTGGTTATCACCGCAATAGTTCCCAGAGCCCCCCCCAGGGACAGACTGCCGACATCCCCCATAAAGACCTGGGCCGGATAGGTATTGAACCAGAGAAACCCCAGCCCGGCACCGACCATAGCACCACAGAGAACCGACAATTCACCGGCCCCCGGCACCCCGGTTATCTGCAGATAGCTTGCCAGATTGGCATTGCCGGCCAGGTAAGCCAGAAGCAGAAATGTTCCTGCCCCGACAATCATTGGACCAATCGCCAACCCGTCGAGACCGTCGGTCAGATTAACGGCGTTACTGGCACCGACCATCACCAGCATGGCAAAGGGAATGTACAACAGGCCAAGATCTGGAGTGACATTCTTGAAAAATGGCACGCTTAAGGTTGTTTCAGCCAGACCGCTGAAATACAGGAGGAGAGCTGCCGCAGCGGCAATCAGCAACTGCCAGAACATTTTCTGCCGGGCCGATATACCATCACTGTTCTTGTGCACCACCTTGAGATAATCATCAATAAAACCGATCGTTCCGTACCCGGCGGTTACCAGCAGGCAGACCCAGATATAAAGATTGGTCAAGTCGGCCCAGAGCAGTGTCGGCAGGATAATGGCAATCAGGATCAGGGCCCCGCCCATGGTCGGGGTGCCCTCTTTGACAAAATGGGATTCCGGACCGACCTTGCGGATCGACTGGCCCACCTGCAGGCGTTGCAGTGTGGCTATCAGCCAGGGACCAAGCATAAAGGAAATCATCAACGCGGTGATGGTTGCGTAAATAGTACGGAAGGTGATGAAACGAAAAACATAGAGAGCTGAGAATTCCGTATGCAGCGGATATAGAAGATGATACAGCATCGATTAGATCTCCTGTTCAGCGGCATCGGATTGCGTTGTCTTGAGTACCTGCACCAGCCGGTCCAGCTGCACCCCGCGTGAGCCCTTTACCAGCAGTCTGTCTCCGGTACGATGGCAGTCCTGCATCAGGCTGATGGCAGCGCTGACGTTGGCGACTTTATAGATCTGTTCTTTACGCATACCGCCCTTGACTGCCCCTTGCTCCAACTCATCACCATGCTTGCCGACGGCGACAAGGAGATCGGCAACCCTGGCAACCTGTTCTCCCAGCACCTGGTGAAGGTGTCCTGCGTCTTCTCCGAGTTCAAGCATGTCACCGAGAACAGCAATTTTCCTACCCTGCCCTTTAAGCTCACTCAGAGCATCAAGTGCCGATCGGGCCGACAGAGGGTTTGAATTATAACTGTCATCGAGGAGAAAACCGCCGCTAGGCAGGGGGAAAAGATTCATTCGCCCTTCGACCGGGACGAAACCGGCCAGCCCCTGGACGATATGATCCAATGACACCTCAAGCTCTAATGCTGCGGTTGCTGCAGCAAGGGCATTGTGGACATTGTGCATCCCTGGAACCGGCAAGCGCACCAGTCGCCTTGCCGACGGCACCACCAGCTCAAAACAGATGGCTCCCGGCTCAACAGTAATCTTTTCGGCACGGACATCAGCTTGTTCGGCAAGACCGTAGGTTCTTTTTTTTACCCCGTTGGCAACCGGCAGCCGTGCGACCCGTTCGTCGTCCAGATTAATAATCGCCGTCCCCCCTTTGAGGCCGGCAAACAACTCCCCCTTGGCACGCGAGACACCATCAAGACCGTGCAGGGTTTCCAGATGCGCCTCTCCAATATTGGTAATTACCCCCATGGTTGGTTGGGCAATCTCTGTCAGTCGCTCTATCTCACCCAGGGCACTGGTTCCCATTTCAATCACTGCCCATTGATGACTTTTTTCTATGCGCAGCAGTGTCAACGGCAGACCGATCAGATTATTAAAGTTCCCGAATGTTTTCAGCCCCGGAGCAACGCGGCTGAGAATGCCGGCAAGCATCTCCTTGGTACTGGTTTTGCCGGCTGACCCGGTAATTGCCACCAGCGGGCCATGGAGTTGCAAGCGATAAGCTGCAGCAATATCGCCGAGCGCCCGCAACGTGTCGGGAACGCGCACAACCGGCACATTCAACCCCTCTACAACCTCTTCGCTCAAACAGGCCGCTGCACCATTCCTGACCGCCTGACCAAGATAATCATGTCCGTCAAAGCGCCCGCCACGCAAGGGGACAAACAGAGCCCTCGGAACCATATTACGACTGTCAGTGCAGACGCCCTCAAGTTTGCAGTTGGTTTTTCTGCCGCAAAAATCTCCAGCGACAATACGGGCAATCCGTTCGAGATCAAACATAAGCCGGCCCTCCCGGGGCTGTCACCTTACCGTCTTGAGTTAAAGCGCGCTTAAGTTCTTCACGATCATCGAAATGTATTTTTTGGGTACCAAGTATCTGATAATCCTCATGTCCTTTACCCGCGACCAGGAGCAGATCGCCCTCACCGGCCTGCCCTGCTGCAAAATCAATGGCACTGCGGCGATCCGGGATAACCACAAAGCCACGAGCGGCCACGTCAACTTGAGCCGGATCGAGCTCACAGCCTCCAGCGGCCAACGCCCCGGCGCGAATCTGTTCAAGGATGGCGCAAGGATCCTCGGTCCGAGGATTATCCGCAGTAAAGATTGCCAGATGTGAATATTTTACGGCTGCTGCAGCCATCAGCGGGCGCTTGCCCGGGTCCCGGTCTCCACCACAGCCGACCACGGTATAGAGCTTGTGATGCTCAATCTCGGACAACGTCTTGAGCGCCTGTTCCAGTGCATCGCCGGTATGGGCATAATCGACCAGAGCGAGTACTCCGCGCTGATTGTCGATCCGTTCCAACCGGCCCGGCACCTGAGGAGCTGCACTGATACCCGCTGTTATCTGCGGAGTCCGGATACCGAGCTGTTGTGCCGTAGCCACCGCCGCCAACAGATTACTGACATTGAAATCACCAATCATCGGGCTGTCGACCCGAACATCCCCGCCACTGCCGCTGAAGGTACCCTGTATGCCGTCACGGCTTACCGCTATCTGACGTGGCCACAGGTCACAGGATGGCGCGGTACCAAAGGTGACCGCCGCAGGCAGGTTTTTCTGGAGTCTCATCCCGTAGGCATCATCGGCATTGATAACGGCTGTTCCCTGATCGAGGAGATCCTGAAACAATCGGCATTTGCTGGCAAAGTACTCTTCCATACCGGAATGGTAATCGAGATGCTCCGGCGTCAGGTTGGTAAAAATCGCCAGGTCAAACTTAAGTCCGTCAACCCGGTGCTGCTCCAGGGCATGGGAAGAGACCTCCATCACCAGCGCGTCGGCGCCCTGTTGCCGAAATTCGGTCAGCATCTTCATTAGTTCGATGGATTCGGGAGTGGTGTGGGTTGCCTCGTAACAAAGTCTGTCCCCGAAACGATAGGCAACGGTTCCAAACACTGCCGGAGAATAACCCGCACATGTCAGTATAGCCTCGAGCAGATAGGTGACTGTGGTCTTGCCATTGGTGCCGGTAACACCGATAATCGGTATTCCCCGCCCCGGATAATCATAATAATGTGCCGCCACCTTTGCCATTGTCCGGCGCACGTTAGCCACCTGCATAAAACAACGATCGTCGCTTGTCGGCAGGCCATCAAGAGATGACGTCACAACCGCCGCAGCGCCCGCGGCGAGCGCCTCGGCAATATAGGCACGGCCATCATCCCTGGTCCCGGGCAGGGCAAAAAACACCGACCCGTCCACTACCCGGCGCGAGTCATATGCAAGATCTGCGACAAACAGGTCTGTCGGGCCCCGAACCGTATCGGGTTCAATGATGTTGAGCAGCTCCTGCAACTGCATCGATACGACCTTTCTTGTGTCCTCAGGCGCCAAAACGCACCCAGGCTTCCTCGCCGTAGGTAATGGCCTCGCCGGCGCGAGGAAATTGCTCAACAACACGCCCGCTGCCGGTCAATTTGAGGTTCAGTCCCTGCCTCTGCATCGCCTGCAGTACCTGGCGATAACTCATACCGTGGAAATCGGGCATCACCAGGCCTTCGCCACCCTCTCTTACCGGTAACAGCGCAGCCAGATCGGGCAACGGCTCCTCATAAGCCGGAACGGTTGCCAGAGTCGCGACCTGTTCGCGTGGCAGGATGTTCAGATGATTGAGCGTCTGGCTGGCCACTCTGGCAAAAACCGGAGCCGCCACCTGGCCGCCGTAGACATCTCCTTGTGGTTCATCCACCGTCACGGCGATCACAACTGCCGGATTTTCCGCGGGAACAAAACCGATAAACGATGCAATGCGCTTGTCGATCGAATATCCACCGGTAACCGGATCCACTTTCTGCGCGGTCCCGGTTTTACCGGCGACCTGGAAGCCGGCAACCGCTGCCCTGACCCCGGTTCCGCCCGACTCGGTAACAGCGACCATCATATCGCGCACCTGCGCTGCCGTCTTTTCTGAGATTACCCGGCGACGTACCTCGGGCAAACGCCTGCGCACCACCCGGTGGTGTGCATCGGTGACAGCTTCCACCAGATAGGGTTCCATCAGCAACCCGCCATTGGCGATGGCGGCCATAGCCGTCACCATTTGAATCGGCGTAACACTCAAACCCTGGCCAAAGGACATGGCGGCAAGATCGATTTCGAACCAGCGTGATGGCGGCCGAATCAGTCCACTGACCTCTCCGGGAAAATCGATCCCGGTTCTGGAACCAAAACCGAAGGCCTGCAGATAGCGATAATATCGATCCCGTTCCAGTTCCTTGCCGATCTTGACAAAACCGATATTGCTGCTGAACTTCAACACCTCTTCAAGGCTCAGATTGCCGAACTTTTTATGATCCCGAACAACGCTGCCACCAACAGAATAACGTCCCTGTTCACAATAAATGGTCTGTTCCGGTGTCATCAGCCCTTCTTCCAGGACTGCGGCGAGCAGAAACGGCTTGAAGGTTGACCCTGGCTCGTAGATGTCACATACGGCACGATTGCGACGCTCATCAGCGGCATAGCGACCGGTCAGGTTCGGATTAAAATCAGGCCAGCTGGCCATGGCCAGAATCCGACCACTGGCCGGTTCCAGCATCACCAGTGTGCCGCCGACAGCATCCGTCTCCGTGACAACCCGTACCAGCTCTCTCTCAGCAAGGTACTGAAGCGATCTGTCCAGGGTCAGCTGCAGATTGTGCCCCGTTGCCCCTTCCTGGACAGCCGTCTCAGCCGTTGCCAATCCCCGTCCACGTGCATCCTTGATCGACACCAGCAGCTCCGGCTCTCCCTGCAGCAAGCGATCATATTCAAGCTCAATACCTTCGAGGCCGCGCGGGTCAAGACCGGTAAAACCGACCACATGAGCACCGATGGCTGACTGGGGATAATAACGCTTGCGTTCGTTAACGAAGGACAGCCCGGGAAGTTTGAGTTGGCGGATTTCAGCGGCAACATCGGGGTCCATCATCCGCTGCAACCAGACAAAACGCCTGTTGTTTGCAGTCAAGCTGCTGAGTAGTTGGGATTGTGGAATGTTCAGTATTGGCGCAAGCCTTTCTGCCGTTGCAAGAGGATCCCTGATCAGTACCGGGTCGGCATACAAGGAATCAACCTGAAGGCTCACCGCCAGGGGATTACCGTGGCGATCAACGATACTGCCGCGGCGAGGTGCCAGCTTGATGACATGATTGCGTTGTTGATCGGCCCGGGCACGTAACTCCGGTGCTTCGACAACCTGCAGTTGGTAAGCACGCACAGAAATGACACAGAAAGCCAGAATAAACAGCACTCCAAAAACCCGGATGCGCTTCTGTCCTGATCCATGCGCCATAAAAAATATCACTCCACTCGAATTATCTGACCGGGGGCCGGATTTCGTAATCCCAGTTCATTTCTGGCCAGTCGTTCAATGCGTTCGTCACGGGACAGAAAAGCTACCTCCAGCGTCAACTCCTTGACCTCTTGACTTTGTACCCTGATGTCCCGCTCCAGGCGTGAGATCTCGTATTCCAGACTGATGGCATGAATCCGTGACCAGACAAATAGCAGAGACAACAGGGACATAAGGACGATAACGACCAGAACAGGGCTCAGCCGCGGACGGTTCAGGGAAAAACCACTGATTTTGATGCGTGTTTGCGAAATAACTTCCGACATGGCGACCCCCTTTCTAGCAACGTTGGACCGCACGCAGAATGGCGCTGCGTGAACGGTGGTTATATTCGATTTCTTCCGCCTTGGCCCTGATCCCTTTGCGTGTCAGCAGAGTCACATCCGGATGATGATCGCACTGACAGACCGGCAGCCGGGGAGGACAGATGCAGCCACGGGCCCGATCTCGAAACAGGTGCTTGACGATCCGGTCTTCCAGAGAATGAAAACTGATGACCACCAGGCGACCTTCCGGCTTGAGCAGATCGATGCCGGCGTTAACCCCGCGCCGCACTTGCTCAAGCTCATCGTTCACATAAATCCGCAAGGCCTGAAATACCCGCGTTGCCGGGTGGATACGATCAGGACGGTTACCGCCCGGAACGCTATCACAAACCAGGTTCGCCAATTGAGTCGTCGTCACAATCGGACATTGTTCACGCTGTGCTACAATTCTGGCAGCAATTCTGCGACTGTAACGTTCCTCTCCATAATCAAAAAACAACTGACGCAATTGCGCCTCTTCCATCTGATTGACAACTTCGGCAGCAGCGATCCCCTCCTCGGGATTCATCCGCATATCAAGGGAAGCCTCGTGCCTGAAGGAAAACCCACGCTCCGGCGAATCGAGCTGATGGGAAGATACGCCCAGGTCAAGAAGCATCCCATCAAGACCTTCAATATCAAGGCGTGCCAGCAGCTCGGCCGCCTGATCAAAATCACCCTGATGCAAGCTGACCCGGTCGCTATATGGAGCCAGAATCTCTGCCGCATGGCTTATTGCCGCCGGGTCACGATCAATGCCGAGCAACCTGCTTCCCGGTGCATTGTCAAGGATCAACCGTGCATGACCGGCTCCGCCGAGCGTACCATCAAGATAAACTCCGCCCGACTGTGGTTTCAGCCAATAGAGAACCTCTTCAGGCAGGACCGGCAGGTGCGCAAACGGTACACCGGCCACCACTAGAAACCGAGCTCTGCCTGGCCCTGAGCATCCTCACCAAGTAGAGCTTCCG
>JAWLDI010000122.1:0-7610 GCA_041686715.1 Pelovirga sp. | reverse complement strand
CGTAGCCGTCAATCAGCTCATCCCGAAAATCGATTCCAGGCGCTACAACCAGCCGGTCATAAGCATAACGCCCGGACTTTCCCTGAACGTAGCCGGCTGCCGCATCAAGGCCTGTGATATCATCTCGAACAACCTTGATGCCTTGTTGCGCAAGGCTGTCATAAGAAAAGCTGATGTCTTTCATCGGCCACTTGCCAACCATGACCCAGTTACTGATAGGACAGGAAATAAACTGTTCATTGCGTTCAATCAGCACAACTTCAATGGCTGGATTCAACCGCTTGATGTAGCGGGCGGCGGTCAACCCGCCGAAGCCGCCACCAACGACGACAACCCGTTGGCGGCCGGCTGCTGCCAGAGCCATGGTGGGGGTAACTGACAAGGCCCCCAGGCCAACCGCTGTGTACCGAATAAAATCCCGACGTTTCATGTTCGGCTCCTTATTTGAGCGAAGAATAGTGATCTGCCATCTTGCTGATAGACTCCTCATCGTATGCGCGCATCAGGCGCATCGTAGCGGCAGGCCGTTCACCACGCTGATATTCCAGCAAAGCATGAACCAGATAATCAGGAGCCTGTCCGGCCAGTCGCGGTATGTTTCTCCGCCCCTCGCCACTGCTGCCGTGGCACCCGCTACAGGCACGCACCAGGTCCGGATTCCGGGTCGTAGAAGAAGCCGCACGGGGGCTGTTTACCCAGGGCTTGGCGGCGAAATAGGCAGAGATACCGCGCCGTTGCTCGGCAGAATAGCCCTTGGCAAATTTGAGCATGGCACTGCCCGGGCGCTGATCTGCGGCAAATTCTTCCATCGTCAGGGCCAGGTAGCCTTCCAGCTGGCCACCAATAATGGGAATCATCGCCCCGGGAGAAGCGCCATCGGTACCATGACACCCGGCACAGGTGCGGCTGATACCGGCTATCTGACCCAGTTCTTGATCCACAGCAAGGGCATATGAGGACATGCTTAACAATAGCACGGCAGCAGCAATCATCCCTTTTAACATAGTAACTCCTTTGCAATGTCTTCCGGTTACAGCTTCACGCAACTGGCCGGTTGAAAACCTCAGCACCCTTTCCACTGCGGCTTCCGCTTTTCCAGAAAAGCGCTGATCCCCTCTTCGGAATCACTGCAGGTGGTCAGAGCAGCAAAAAGATCATCCATATTTTCCAGCCCCTGATGGTAAGGAACATCCTGCAGACGCCGTAATCCTTCCTTGCCGGCCCGCAGGGCCAACGGGCTCTTCGCCGTCAGGGTCTGGGCAAGTTTCAGGGTTTCAGCTTCCAGGGTATCGTCAGCCACCACTCGGTTGACCAACCCCAGTCGTTGAGCTTCAATCGCAGTCAAGGTTTCACCGGTAAGGACCATCTCCATCGCTTTTTTGCGCCCGACGAGGCGCAACAAGGGAACGGCCGGCCCCAGACAGATCAGTCCGACATTAATCGCGGTCGTTCCGAACACGGCACTGTCAGTGGCAACGGTCATATCACAGGCAAAGGACAGGCCGGCGCCGTTGGCAGCAGCATAGCCCTTTACTGAGGCGATCGTGGGTTTGTTAAGACGATTCAACGTGTGATAAAAGGCATCAATCCGATGGAGAAAACGTCGTGCCTCCAGTGGCGTTTTATCACGAAATTCTTCCAGGGAAATACCAACACTGAAGTGCTTTCCCTTCGCTTCTATGACAATGACGCGGACATCATCGTCTCTCTCCATCGCCCATAAGCTTTGATCGAGCATATCAGAAAATTCCGGGGTAAAGGTGTTCAGAGCTTGTGGGCGATTCAGGGTAATAAAACCAATGTGATCCTGAATACGAGTTAAAATAGGTGTTTCCATCATCATTACCTCCATGTAAAAAATTATAAAACAGCGTTAGTATATATAAAAAGCATCAACAGTTCACGGTGTAATCAGAATTTTTTCCAAAAAAACAGTTGCATCCTGACGACAATATATATACAATTATCACTATATCTATATTAAGGAGGATCTATGCCGATTTTTGAATATCGCTGTCCTGAATGTGGACAGATTACAGAAAAGATTCAGTCCAAGCCACATCCGCATATCAATTGCCCGGCCTGCTCCACGCCGGCAATGCGCAGTGTATCACGCACAGCAGTCACTGTTGCTGCCGGTTCGTGCAGCACTGGTGCCGGCTCCGGCTTTACCTGAGGCTAGTTTCACAGGTAGCGTGACTACCTGTCACTGAAATCGACAACAGACCAGCAACCACTACCGAAGGAGATTCAGCATGCTGAAAATTACCGATGGCGCACGCGATAAGATCAAGGAGCTGATGCAGGAGCATCCCGACAAACACCTGCGGGTTGTTTTTGAAGGCTTTGGATGAGGCGGACCCCGATTGGGGTTGGCTCTGGATGAGCTACAGGAAAACCAGCAGGTTTACACCGTTAATGACATCGATCTGTTGATCGAAGAATCGATCCTCCCTTTCACCTCAGATCGTCAGGTCAATTATATCGACAACGAATACGGACAGGGATTTTCAATCAGTGCCGCCAGCAGCGCAAGCTGCTGAACAGGTCGCGGATAAAGAGCCGCGCACTCTCCCGCAAGGGGCGTGCGCGGCTCTTTTATCTGATCAGTACAGATCCCAACGCTTCAACACCTTCACCGCGACCACATACGAAACAACAATCAAGGCAACCCACGCAAGCAGCAATAGCATCGTCTATATCTCCTTTTAATAGCTCTTTTTATCTGCGACTATCTCTTCCTCGGTCATCTTTTCCGTATCCATCTGACGCCACACCCAGACAATGTAGGCCAGCACGAAGGGAACCAGCAGGGACACATAAGACATCATCGTCAGAGTGTAGTGACTGCTTGACGCATTGTGAATGGTCAGGCTGCTGGCCAGATCATATGATGACGGATAGAAGGCGGTATTGTTGTAACCGGCAAGAAAAAAGATAGACAGGCAGGTCAATACGGTGCCCAGACCGGCCGGCCAGATGCCACGTACCGACGCGGTAAAGCGATTCAGCCCCACACCGACCACCACCAGCACCAACCCGGCCAGCAGCAGAACCAGTGTTAAAGGAAACTCTAACAGATTATTGAGATACTTACCGGACTGCATAAAAACCTCACCGCTCTGGGGATCAACAGCAAAGCCCTCCATCGTCACCAGGCGAATCAACACATAGAGCAAAAACGGCAGGGCACAGAGCAGGTTGTTGAACGATGAGACCTTTAAACGCGGCACCAGCTGATCCTGTTGGAGGTTATTGGCGAGATACAAAGCCCCAAGGGTCCGGGCCAGAAACACCAGAAAAATACCGAAGCTCAGGTTGAACAAACTGAAAGCCGCTTCCAGACCCCGCAATGGGTGGGTCCAACTGGACAGGTTGTAATCATTCAGTACAAAGTTGGACCCGGTAAAAAATGTCCCGATAGCAGCACCAATCAGCAGAATACCGATGGAACCGTTGACCACCATGAAGATCTCATAGGTTTTCTGGCCGAGAAAATTGTTTGGTTTGCGCCGGTACTCGTAGCTGACCGCCTGGATGATAAAGGTGAAAAGGATCGCCAGCCAGACCCAGAAGGCGCCGCCGAAACTGGTAGCATAAAACAACGGGAATGAAGCATAAAATGCGCCCCCGAACAAGACCAGGGTAGTAAACGTCAGCTCCCACTTTCGACCGATGGAGTTGATCATCAGATTTTTTTCCGACTCTGTGTCGGGAACCGTCAGAATCAGTGTCTGGCCACCCTGGACAAAGGTTAAAAAAACAAACAACGAACCTACCAGAGAAACAATAAACCACCAGAGCTGCTGCAATGTAGACCAGTCAAGACTGCCGAACATAAATTACTCTCCTTCCGGACCATTGGAAATCTGTTTCGCCATGATTTTTACCGCGGCAATCAGCAGCACGGTAAAGATCGTCAGAAACAGGAAAAACGATATGGCGACAGTGGCGGTATCAAGGTTTGATGAGGCAATATTAACCGGCAACAAGCCCTGAATTGCCCATGGCTGGCGCCCGACCTCAGTCACCAACCAGCCCGCCTGAGATGCGATATGGGCCAGAAAGATGGAAATAAAGCCGACCGTTAGAACCAGCGGTCGGTTTTCCAGCTGTCTTTTTTCGAGCAGGAAGATGTAAACAAGAAACAGCAGAATAAAGAAGGTCCCCAGTCCGACCATTATCCGGAAAGCATAAAATGTAAGCCATACCGGGGGAACCGCCTGAGCCGCCGACGTGAGGTATCCATACCCCAGATACTCACGGTGCTGATCGAATTCAGTAAGGGCGGCGGCAGCGGCCGCAGCATCGTTGTTATTTTGAGCCTGCTTGTAGTCAGCCAATCGGGCAACAGCGATCTTCCCCCGACTGATTTTTTCCTCAACGCTGAGGACCCCCTCTTCTTCATTGCCATACACCAGATCGTTGATACCGGGGACAAAACTGTTGAAATTGCGATTAGCCAGCAGCGACAACATGCCGGGTATTTCGATTTTCACGTAGAACGGATCTTCGTTACCACCAGGTTCAACTCCCGGCCGCATTATCCCGATGGCAATAAGTCCCGAAGGTTTCCTGCCCTCGTATAGAGCCTCCATGGCTGCCAGTTTCATCGGTTGTTCACTAGCGGTAAGATAGGCATGTTCATCGCCGGTAAAAGCGACAAAAAGAGAACTGAACAAACCAAAAATGCAAGCAATGGCAATTGAACGCAGGGCAAATTTCTGATGGCGCTTTTTCAACAGATAAAAACTGGAAACCCCTACGACAAATAACGAAGCCAGAAGAAAACCGGAACTGGTGGCGTGAGCGAAGTGGCTGATGGCTACCGGTGAAGAAATGATAGACCACAGGTTTTCCATTTCAAAACGGGCACTATCGGGGTTGAACACCATGCCGATCGGGGTCTGCATCCACCCGTTGGCAACCAGAATCCACAGGGCCGAAAGGTTGGCACCAATCGCTACCATCCAGGTTGAAAACAGGTGCATGCGCTGGGATACGCGTTGCCAGCCGAAGAGCATGACGGCAACAAAGGTCGCCTCAAGAAAAAAGGCCACAATTCCTTCAATAGCCAGAGGGGCGCCGAAGATGTCGCCAACCATCCATGAGTAATTGGCCCAGTGGGTACCGAACTCGAACTCCATGATAATGCCGGTAGCAACCCCGATAACAAAATTGATTGCAAACAGGGTCATCCAGAATTTGGTCAGGCGCTTCCATTCAGGGTTCTGAGTGCGTACATAGATAGTTTCAAAAAATGCACACAAAAACGACAGCCCCAGGGTCAGCGGCACAAAAATCCAGTGGTACATGGCTGTCAGGGTGAAGGTGGCGCGGGCCCAGTTCACCGTGCTCAGATCGACTGCTTCAATCACACTGTTCCTCCTGTTTGGTATAAAATGTTTTTATCAAAAAGCGGTTTTGTGTCCGGTCAACAGGTTCCGGTTGGACACCAATCCAGGAACTAAGAACAAAAATCATCCGGTAAGCATAGTAACAGAATAGATGGTATCATGTGTATACTGCATGCCACAATTATGACCTGCGCGGTTATATATACTAAGGGGAACAACGAGATGTCAAGTGAATTATAACAATCACGCAGTTCGTTACAAATCAGTCTGACACCTTGATTTTGTTGACTATTTCTGTCAACTTAACGGTACCGGAAAAGCACACTGAACAATTAAGACAGCGACCGGAAACATGGTAAAAAAACAGACGGACACGCAGACACTCCCTCTACCCACCAGCGCTACGGCAATGAAATATCGTGGCTGGAACGAGTTGGACATTCTCTTCATCAGCGGTGACGCTTACGTCGATCACCCGGCGTTCGGTGTGCCGCTGCTGGCCCGGCTGCTTGAAGCCGCAGGTTATCGGGTCGGTATCATTGCCCAGCCGGACCTGAAAAACCCCGACAGTCTCACCAGCATGGGACGGCCAAGGCTCTTTGCTGCCATCTCCGCCGGTGCTATGGACTCGATGGCCAACCACTATACGGCGGCAAAAAAGATACGCAACAACGACGCTTATACGCCAGGTGGCAAAGCCGGCCTGCGACCCGACCGCGCGACCATCGCTTATACCGCCGCCATCAAAGGTGTCTACAAAGGTGTTACCACGGTGATCGGCGGGGTAGAGGCCAGCCTGCGGCGACTGGCTCATTATGACTACTGGTCGGACCGGGTAAGACGCTCCATTCTGGTTGACAGCAAGGCCGACCTGCTCCTTTACGGCATGGCCGAGAGCGCTATTCTTGATCTGACGCAACGGCTCGATCAAGGGCAGGAGATAGCCTCAATTCACGATATCAGGGGAACGGCCTACCTGACCGGCAAGGAGGGACCTTTACCGGCCCCGGCAGTCTGTCTGCCGAGCTATGAGCAGGTCGCCGCTGATCACCAGCTGTACAATCGTGCTTTCCGCCTCGCTGCTGAACAAGCCAACCCCCATTCGGGACAACCTCTGATTCAGGGTCATGGCAACCGGCACCTGGTTGTTAATGCACCAGCTTTGCCTTTAGATGAAACAAGGATGGATAACATCTATGCCCTTCCTTTTACTCGCCGGCCCCACCCCTCCTATCAGGAGTCGATACCGGCGTATCTGCAGATTCGCCACTCAATCACCAGTCATCGCGGCTGTTTTGGTGGCTGCGCCTTTTGTGCCATCGGCTCTCATCAGGGAAAGACCATCCAGTCACGCTCAGCAGCATCCATCCTGCAGGAGGTAGATACCCTCACCGCACAAGCCGATTTTCATGGCACTATCAGCGACGTCGGTGGACCGACGGCCAATATGTACGGACTGGGCTGCGGCAATCACCACCAGGAACATATCTGCCGTCGCAGCAGTTGCCTGTTTCCGCAACGCTGTCGACACCTGCTAACGGATAACCGCCGTAACACCGAGTTGCTGCAGCAACTCCGTTCCCATCCCCGGGTTAATCATGTCTTGGTCGCATCCGGCATCCGCTACGATCTGTTACCGCTGCAGCCGGACTATTATGATTCTCTGCTGCAACATCATATCAGTGGTCTGCTCAAGGTTGCACCGGAGACCTTCAGCGACCCGGTCAGCCGCGTCATGCACAAACCCGGAGTTGAGGTGTTCACCGCCTTTCTCGACGACTATCGGCGGCGCTGTCATCGGAGCGGTCGTTATCCGGGTATTGTTCCTTACCTGATCAGTGGACATCCCGGCTGTACTCTGAATGATATGATTGACGTTGCCCTCTACCTGAAGCGGCACCGACTCAAAGTAGAACAGGTTCAGGATTTCACCCCGACCCCCGGCACCCTGTCGACCTGCATCTACCATACCGGCAACGACCCCTTCTCCGGTGCCCGGGTACCGGTAGCGCGCACATCCAGAGAAAAAAAAATGCAGAAGGCCCTGCTGCTTTACCACCAGCCGGAATCACGCCGTGATATTATTGATGCCCTGAAATTATGTCGGCGCAGCAATCTTTTATCAGAACTGCTTGATGTCCAATCCGAACGCAGGTTCTCGCGCAAGCACAAAAAGAGAAAAACCAGTTGAGCAAGACCAGAAGTTTTTAAAACCGTGTCTCCAGAACCACCAAAGGGCCTGTCAATATTCAA